>VBKL01000044.1 GCA_005879805.1 Deltaproteobacteria bacterium
GTCGACGTAGCCACGAATCCGCGCATCTCGCGCGCGGTGCTCAACGTCGGCGGCGGCACGATCGTGGACGTCTTCACCAACTCCCCCGCGTTCGTCACGACGACCAACGCGCTGCTCGCCTCGCTCGGCATCCAGCCCGGGGCGAACTCCGCGTTCCTGCAGTTCCTCGTCGTCGCCAAGACGGTCCTCGACCCCGCCGATCCGGTGAACTTCGCCGGTCACATCCAGGCGAACACGTTGCCGAACTTGCTTGCCAACCCGAATGGCAGCGTGGCGCAGACGCCGAAGAACGTCCTCACCCAGGCCGCGTTCTGCGATCAGGTGGTGCCGAATCCGTTCAACTTCATCCTCGACTCGACGATGGGAACGGGGCCGTTGCCGGGGCTCCCCGGCTTCCCCGCGGCCAAAGCAACCTTCCAGCTATTCGCGCACGGCGCGCCTGATTTCACCACCTGCCCCGCTCCCCCGACCGCCGGTGCCCCCGCTGCCGCTGCCCCGCATGCCTTCTTCACGGACTGGTCGATTCCCGCGCTGACGGTGGGCGGCCAGACCGATGCGGCGAACTTCCTGGCTGACCCCGCGACGCTTCCTCCCTCCGTCCGCGTCTTCTAGCGAGAACCCACCAATGCGCTCCCTGCTCGCCGCCCTGATCCTCGCCCCCGCCACCGCCTTCGCTGGGGCGTACGCGATTCCCAACGAGAATGCCCGCGACCTTGCGCTCTCGCAGTCCAACGTGGCCGCGCAGAACGGCCCCGAGGCAGCCCATTCGAATCCGGCGGCTCTCGCCGGTCAGAAAGGCCTGGCCGTCGCCGCCAGCGTGGAGTTGCTTGCCAACCAGACGAAGTGGTCCGACCCGACGCTCGGGTCGGCGTCGCTCAGGGGGCATTCGAACTTCCCGCCGGAGCTCGCGGCCTCCTACGGCAATGCGCTGCCGAACGGCATGCCGTACGGAGTAGGTCTGTCGCTCATGCTTCCCGGTGGCGGCTCGCTGCCCTGGCCCACCAATTGGCCGGGCGCCAATCGGATCCAGGACGTCGATCAGAAGGTCTGGCTCACGCAAGCGAGCGCCGGTATCCAGCCGCACCCCCTCTTCAAGCTCGGCGCGAGCCTTCTCTATTATCGAGTGCAAGAGAAGCTCGCGGTCCAGATCCTCGATGCCGGCGCGGCGCAACTCGGTCTCGCGGGCGGCGCGTTCACCTACGGGGTGGCAGGCGAGTTCCATGCGCCCGAGGGCATTCCGCTCACCATCGCCATCGACTACAAGCACCAGGCGCCCCTCGAGCTGACGGGCCGTGCCCATTTCGACAACATTCCCGGCTCGCTGACGGCTCAGCTTCACGACCAGAACGCGACCGAGCACGTGACGGCGCCGAACATCCTCTACATCGGCGCGGCCTACGAGTTGGTCCCGAACCTCAAGGTGATGGGAAGCTGGAACCTCGAGCGCTGGAAGTCGTACACGTCGGATACGTACTTGGGCGAGAGCGGGGGCCCGCTCGTCAGCGTGCCGCGCAACTACAACAACGCGTGGGTCTACCGTTTCGGCGCCGAGTACGCGAACACGCCCTTCCTGCCTCCGCTGACGTTGCGGCTCGGGCTCTTGCGCAGCATCTCCGAGCAGCCGGCGTCCACCATCGACCCGTCGCTCACCGACGGGAACAGCTGGGCGGTGTCGGTAGGCGCCGGATACGAATTCATCCGCGGTCTGCGTTTCGACGTCGGCTACCAGTACGCATTCTTCGATAAGGTCACAGCTACCGGGATCGAGGCGTTCCCCGGCACCTACGACACGAAGGTGCACCTCGTCTCGGCCGGGATCACCTGGCGGGCGCCGGGGATGTAAAGCTCGATCACGCGAGCGCGTAGCGACCTGTACGGTCCCTCCGCGCCCGGCCTTCGCGCACCAGCTTCTCCAGGTGCGCGAGGAGGCTTCGCTCGGCGAAGGGATACATCTCCGGCTTCACATCCGGATAGCTCGGCGGCACCAGCTCGGCCGGCGTGGCCGGCCCGGTCGAACGGAGCGCCGCGACGACGCGCTCCTCGCGCTCGAGGCGATGCGTGATGTAGCCGGAGATCTTCTCCGGTCCCGCCGGGACTACTGGACCGTGCGCGGGATAGATCGTGCCGGGCTTCAACGAGGCGAGCCGCCGCAGCGAGGCGAGGTAGTCGGCCATGTCGCCCTCGGGCGGATCGACGATCACCGTCCCGATGCCGGCGATGAGGTCTCCCGCCACCACCGCGCCGCTTCCCGACTCGATCAGGCAGAGATGTCCGCGCGTGTGCCCGGGCAGGTGGACGCAGGACCATCCCCGCGGACCCGTCTCGATCCGTTCCCCGTCCTTGACGATGCGATCGACGCGGAAATCGAGCTGCTCCTGGGTTTGCCCGGTAGCGGCGATGGGCAACCGCCGCGAACGCGCCAGGGCCACCGCTCCTCCGACATGGTCGTGGTGGTGGTGCGTGAGCAGGATGCCGACCGGCTTGCGGCCCTCCTCGACGAGCAGGGACAGCGCGCTTTCCAGGGTGGCCTGCTCTTCCGGATAGGGAGAGCCCGGGTCGACGACCCACAACTCCTCGTCCCCGAGCAGGAGGCAATTGGTGTATGTCGCCGGCGGAAGCGTCGGAGTCCGGAGCGGGACCACGATCACTCCGCGCTGGAACTCGATGCGCTCCACCACCCAGTCGTGCATCGGCAGCTTCCACGGCGCGCGCGACGGATCCTGCAGGAGCGGAACGGCCTTCGTAACCCCGAGCGCCAGCGCGCTCAGCGAGTGCCATGCCGGCGGATGCAAGAGCGCCGTGCCCGCTTCCCAGCGCCGCAGCGCCTCCGCCGGACGGATCCACTCTCCATCGACCAGTTCCCCCGGCCAGACGTCGGCGCGCTCGCCCGGCGGGAGGGGCGCCAGATAGAAGCGCGCGTCGAAGCGGATGGGCATCGCGGGCGGCGTTATCCAGCGGCCTGCGGGCGTGAACGATCGCGCGTCGATTCGCAGGCCGTGCGAGGCGAGGAAGTCCGCGAACGCTCCCTCCTTGGCGCGGGGGGCCTCGCGGCGCAGCAGCGCTTCCCGGGCGGCCATGCGCGCCTCGGCCGGCACCCGGTCCGCTCCCGCGGCGACGAGGACCCCGGTCTCCTCGAAGAGCTCGCGCGCGGCGGCGGCGATGCAGGCCATCTCCTCCGCCCCGAGTCCTTCCTTGCCCTCGAGCGGCAGCGACGCGTCCGCCGCGTCGACCCGACCACCCGGGAACGCGTAGAAGCCGCCCGCGAAGCGAAGCTGCTCGCCGCGGCGGACCCAGAAAATCTCGCTCCCCTGCGGTCCCTCGCGGTGCAGGAGGACCGAAGCGGCGGGCCTCAGGGCTACTGGCATCCGTGTGCTCTCTCCTTGCGCCCGGAAGTCCTTCGAGTTACTTCCGAACGGAATGTTCTACCTCGTCCCCCACCCGAAGCTCGATCGTCCGCGCCGGGGCAGCCCGCGCATGTTCACCATCGACTGGGTGGAGAAGTATCTCTCGCGGGTGCGTCCCTGGCACGTGCTGCTCATCTGGGGGCCGGTCATCTCCTGGCTGCTCGTCAAAGGTGCGCAGGATCCGGCGGTCTCGGCCATCGGCCTCGCGGGTCTGTTCCTGCTCGGCATCCTGGGCTGGACGCTGCTCGAGTACCTGCTTCATCGGTTCGTCTTCCATTTCGAGCCGGCTCCGGACAAGGAATGGCAGCGCGACGCTTCCTTCCTCATCCACGGGATCCATCACGATTACCCGTACGACCGGGACCGGCTGGTGATGCCGCCCACCGTCTCGGCGATCCTCGCCGTGATCGTCTGGTTCCCCGTGCAAGCCGCCTTCGGGCCGCACCTGCACCGGCCGTTCTTCGCCGGTCTCGTGGCCGGCTACGTGATCTACGACCTCACGCATTACTACCTGCACCACGCCGTTCCGCGCACCGCCTTCGGCAAGTGGCTGCGCAAGTACCATCTCGTGCACCACTTCCAGACGCCGGATGTCCGGTATGGCATCACCTCTCCCTTGTGGGACTTCGTCTTCCGGACCTATCCGCGCGACCGGTACCAGGGCCTCTCCGTGTCGGAGCTGGAGTCCGGAATCCGCTGAAGCTCGTCCTCGCCGTCCCGCTCCTCGCCGCCTGCGCTACGGCCAGTGCGCCGGTGCGCCTGCGCTCCGAAGATCCGGCGAGCGATCGCGAAACCGAGGCGGCCGCGCGCTTCGCCGACAAGAGTTGCCGGCCGCCGCTCGCCGCCTTCTACCCGGGCCTCGGACATCTCAGCTGCGGCCGGCCTTCCGAGGGCAAAGCGCTGGTCTCCGCCGGTACCGTGGAACTGGCCGGCGCTCTCGCCGGCGCCATCGGTCGCGGTCCCGGCAGCGCCGCCGCGCAGCTTCCGCTGCTCGCATACAGCGATCTCCTAGTCGCCTCGACCTTCGATCTGATCCTCGACTCCCAGCGCGCAGAGCGGCTCGTCTACACGCCGCAGGAAGATCTTCCCGCCCTCTTCGCCGCTCCCTTCGATCCGCACGTGTTGCGCGACCCGCTGGTCTGGGGAGGCATCGCCGGGACGCTCGCTGCGGGCTTGCTCGTGTCTCGCGTGATCGACGGTCCCTTGAACACCGATGGCCTCGGGCAGGAACCGGTCATCTTCGGCGCGCGAATGCACGACGCGGTCGGCTATCCGCTGGCCGGCGCGCTGGGAACGGCGCTCTTCGTCCAGGTCGCCGCCGCCGAGGAGATGGCGTTCCGCGGCGTCCTGCAATCGGGCTGGGCGCGCACTTCCGGCGAGACGGCGGGCTGGGTGTACGCGTCCCTTTCTTTTGGCCTCGTTCACGCGAGCAATCTGCCCTTCATCGAGCGCGGCGCCCGGCTCAAGTACCTCTACGCGGGCGTGCCCTTCATCACCCTGCTCGGGAGCTATCTGGGACTCGCCTATCGATACGGCGGATATCGGCTGTCGAAGCCCGTCGCCGTGCACTTCTGGTACGACTTCCTGGTCGAGGCGATCGGATTCGCCGGCGACCCGAAGCACTCGCCGCTCTCGGCGGGGATCGGGCTGCGGTTTTGACGGAGGAGCGGGCTTCGCCCGCGACGGGTGGAGGCCGAAGGCCGGAGCATCCGGACGGTCACTGCGCTTCGAAGACGACCCGCCCACCGACTACCGTGAGCACGGGCTTCGCGTCGAGCAGCTTCGCTTCCGGCGTCTTGAAAAGGTCGCGGTCCCACACCACCAGATCGGCGAGCTTTCCCACTTCCAGCGTCCCTTTGTCGTTCTCCTGGAACTCCGCGTAAGCGCTCCCGGTCGTGTAGAGGCGAATGGCGTCGGCCAGGGTCAGCTTCTCGGACGGGATCCATCCGCCGGCGGGGCCGAAGGGCGCCTCGCGGCTCTGCCTCGTCACCGCGCTGTAGAGGCCTTCGATGGGCGCGAGCGGCTCGACCGCGAAGTCGGTGCCGAAGGCGATCCGCGCTCCCGCTTCGAGGAGCTTGCGCCAGGCGTAGGCGCCCGCCGCCGCGCGCTTCGGCCCGATCCGGTCTTCCGCCCAGCGCAGGTCGCTGGTCGCGTGCGTCGGTTGCATCGAGGCGACGACTCCGAGCTCGGCGAAGCGCGCGATGTCCGAAGGAGCGAGGACCTGGGCATGCTCGATGCGATGTCGCGCTCCGCGCCGGTCCGTCGCGCGGGCCGCCTTCTCGAAAGCGTCGAGCACTTCCCGATTCGCCGCGTCTCCGATGGCGTGTACCGCCACCTGCAGCCCTGCGCGATCGGCGGCGAGTACCAGCGCTTCGAGCTCCGGGACGGGGATGCGGCGGATGCCGCGCGTGCGTGAATCGTCGGCATACGGCTCGAGCATCCAGGCAGTGCGCGACCCGAGGGTCCCGTCGGCGTAGGCCTTGAGGAGCCCGCGGCGGAGCCAGTAGTCGCCGAACGGCGCTTCCTCGCCGAGGCCCTTGAAACGCCCGATCTCCTCCTCCGTCAGCTCCACCCAGCCGTACACGCGCAAGGTCAGCCGTTCTTCGCGGCGCAGATCGGTGTAGACGGCGAAGTCCTCGGCGGGCGCATCGGTCTGCACGCTGGTGACGCCCGTGCGAGCCGCCAGCCGGAGCGCGGCGAGGATGCCGCGGCGGCGCTTGTCCGGGCTGGGCGGCGGCACCTTCGCCGCCACCAGCTCCGTCGCGCGCTCTTCGAGGATTCCGGTCGGCTCTCCCCGGGCGTCGCGCACGATGCGCCCTCCAGAAGGGTCCTGCGTTCGCGCATCCACGCCGGCGATCTGCAAGGCCCGGGAGCTCGCCCATCCCGTGTGCCCGTCTACGCGGCGCAGATACACCGGATGATCGCCCCCGGCCCGATCGAGAGTTTCCTTCGTCGGCCAGCCGCCCGGCCCCAGCTCGCGAGAGGGAAGACGCGTCTGGTCCCAGCCGCGTCCGGTGATCCATTCGCCAGGCGCCGCGCTCTTCGCGCCCTCGGCGACGCGCCGCTCGATCTCCGCGAGCGAGGTGGATCCGCGCAGGTCCACCTCGAGGAGCCCGAGGCCGCCCGCTCCGAGATGGCAATGGGCATCGTTCATTCCTGGCGTGGCGAGGCGCCCGCGGAGATCGACGACGCGGGTGCGCGGGCCCACCAGTGCCTCCGCGTCGGCATCGAGGGCGACGACGCGGGCGAGCCGGACGGCCAGTGCGCGGTGTGTCGTCCCGGCGGAGTCGGCGAGGAAGATCGGTCCCCCGCGCAGGAGGAGGTCTGCCTCGAAGGCATCGGCACGCTGCCGCGAGGCGCAGGCGCAGGCGAGCGCCGCGAGGGAAAGCAAAAGGGCGGACGAGCGGGCTTTGCCCGCGACGGGCGGAGGCCGCAGGCCGGAGCATGGGTGGTGCACCCTGCTACAGTACACAGACCGCATGCACATCCGCGACCCCATCCACGGCGCGATCGAGATCAGCGCGGACGAGCGCGCTCTCGTGGACAGCCCGCAGTACCAGCGGCTGCGCAACGTGAAGCAGCTCGGGTTCGCCGATCTCGCCTTTCCCGGCGCGACACACACCCGCTACGCCCACGGCCTCGGCGCGATGGCGGTGGCGACGCGGGTCTTCGATGCGCTCGCGCCGAAGCTCGACCTGCCCGATCGCGATCGCGACCGCCTGCGGCAGGCGCTGCGGCTCTCGGTGCTCTTCCACGATCTCGGCCACGCCCCGCTCTCCCACGCTACCGAGCGGATCATGCCGCCCGCCGCGGACCTCCGCATCCCCGACTGGACGCAGCCGCTGAAGCGCAGAACGCCGGGGCGGCGCGCGAACCATGAGGACTACACGCTCAAGCTCATCCTCGACTCGGGGCTCGCCGCGGAGATTTCCGCGCGCATGGGACCGCGCGGCATCGAGCCTTCCCACATCGCCGCGCTCATCAGCGGGCAGAAGCCGCCGGGCGGGAACCCTTTCACGGTCGGCGATCGCGATCTGCTGCCGCTCCTACGGCAGATCGTTAGCGGCGAGCTGGACGCCGATCGGATGGACTACCTGCAGCGCGACTCCTTCTTCACCGGGGTGAACTACGGGAAGTTCGACCTCGACTGGATCGTGCAGAACCTGGAGACCGTCGAGCGCGCCGGCCGCGTGCACCTGGCGTTGCAGCACCGCGCCGTCTTCGCCTTCGAGGACTTCCTGCTCTCGCGCTACCACATGTTCCTCTCGGTCTACTTCCACTACGCCTCGGTCGGCTACGAGCAGCTTCTGCAGCGTTACTGCGATACCAGCGGCGGGGAGTACGAGCTGCCCGCGGACGTCGACGAGTACCTCGAGCACGACGACGTGACCCTGACCGCCGCGCTGCGGGCGAGCAAGAATCCATGGGCGATGCGCATCGTGCGCCGCCAGGGCTACCGGCTGCTCCTCGAACGGGGGCCATTCCTCGATCCGCGCGGCGCGCCCGATCTGGAAGAGGGGCTCTCGCTGCTCGCCTCGTCGGGAATCGACGGTTTCATCACGCTCTCGCGGGGCATCCTCGCCACCTACGGACGCGACGCGCCCCTCTGGGTGCGAACGCCGCGAGGCGAAGTGCCGATCGCCGAGTACACGCCGCTCTACGAGCGCTACGCGGAGCCGGCGATGCTTTCGCGCCTCTACGTTCCGCCGGAACGATTCGACGAGGCGCGCAGGCTGGTCGATTCCTGATCAGGAATTCGGGGCCCGGCGCACCGCCAGGATCACCGCGGCGCTGCCTTCGAAGGGAACCGCCCGGGCAACCACCGCGACGAGGATGTCGGGACCCGTCGCACTTCGCAGCCGGAGCTGGTGCTCGGAAGGAGGCTGGCCGCCGCGCACCGAGACGAGGCGCGCGACCTCGACACGATCGACCGCCGCGAAAAGATCGGCGAGGGCCGCCCCGGAAAGCTGTGCGGGGTCCGATGCGCCCGCGAGCAGCGCAAAGGCGGGATTGGCGTAGAGGATCCGTCCGTTGCGGATGAGACCGAGACCCTCGGGGGCCTCGTCTACCAGCAGCTGCAAGCGGGAGTCCGTAACGCGCTGGTCCTCGGCAGCCTTCCGCCGATCGGTCGTGTCGCGCACCACGCTGAGCAAGAGCCGTTCGCCGCCCACCTCGATGGTCGTGGAGCTGACCTCCACCGGAAAGATGCCGCCGTCGCGGCGGCGGTGACGGGTCTCGAAGAAGATTCCGTCGTGCTGGGCCCGCTCGATCTGGCGCTCCACCTCGGTCAGGGTGGTCGGATCGCGCAGGTCGCTGACCTTGAGCTGCACCAGCTCCTCGCGCGGATATCCATAGGCCCGCATCGCGGCGCGGTTGGCGTCGACGATCCTGCCGTCCCAGGTGAGCATGAGGACGATGTCGCGCGAGTGATCGAACAGCGCGCGGCAGCGCGCCTCCAGCGCCTCGAGCTTGCGGCGGTCGCTGATGTCGCGCACGACGACCATGTGCGCGTCGATCCCCTCGAAGGAGAGCGGGGAGCTGAGCGTCTCGACGTCGAAGGTCGATCCGTCCTTGCGGCGGTGCCTCATGCCCGGTCGCGCCATCTTCCGCGCGCCCTTGAAGACGCCCGCGCGCGAAGGCTCGTAGATGAGACCGAGCTGGCCCGCGTCCTCCGGAGGGTGGAGCTGCCGGGCGTCCATCTTCTCGAGCTCCTCGCGCGAGTACCCGTACTCGAGGAGGAAGGCCTCGTTGGCCGCGACGATGCGCAGCGTCTTCAGGTCGTAGACGAAGATCGGCTGCGGATTCGTCTCGAACAGATGGCGGAACCCGTCCTCGGTGCCCATCGGGAGGTCGGACATAGCAAAACCGCCGTCCGTGCGCATGGCCGACGGTCCCGCGCGGCCGCGCCGCCTCTGATAGACTTCGTCGCGATGGATCGCCTCCAGGCGCGGGTCGCGAAACTCGGGAGAATCCTCGAGGTGGCGAAGGCTCTCGTCGCCGAGCGCGATCTCGATCGGCTGCTCAAGCTCATCGTTCAGGCGGCCGCCCGCGTGGTCGAGGCCGATCGCTGCTCCCTCTTCCTCGTCGACAAGGCGAAAGGCGAGCTGTGGAGCAAGATCGCCCAGGGCGTCGGCACGCGCGAGATCCGCTTCCCGATGGGAAGGGGGATCGCAGGAACCGTCGCCGAGACGAACACTCCCATCAACATCGCCGACGCCTACGACGATCCGCGCTTCAACCCCGATGTCGACAAGGAAACCGGCTACCGCACCAAGAGCATTCTCTGCGTGCCGATGCGCTCCCTCGAGGGAGAAGTGGTCGGCGTCCTGCAGGCGCTCAACAAGATCCTCGGCGGCACCTTCACCGAAGAGGACGAGGAGCTCCTCTCCGCGCTCGGCGGCCAGGCCGCGGTGGCGGTCAACAACGCGCTCGTCAACCAGGAGATCGCGCAGCTCTTCGAAGGATTCGTCCGCGCCAGCGTCGTGGCCATCGAGTCGCGCGACCCGACCACCGCCGGCCATTCGGACCGCGTCGCCCGGCTTTCCGTCGGGCTCGCCGACGTCCTCCCCAGCGCCGGCCACACCGCCGGGCGGTGGAAGGATTTCCGCCTCGGCAACGACGAGCGGCAGGAGTTGCGGTACGCGGCGCTCTTGCACGACTTCGGCAAGGTGGGAGTGCGCGAGAACGTCCTCGTGAAGGCGAACAAGCTCGAGCCGGGCGAGCTCGAGACCTTGCGAGCGCGCTTCGAGATGGTGCTCGCCCATGCCGAGATCGAGGCGGAGAAGCGCAAGGTCCAGCGCCTCGTGCAACATCCGCGCGAGGCGCCGCGGATCATCGCGGAGGAGGACGCCCGGCTCGCGGACCGGCGCCGTGAGCTGGACGGGATGTTCCAGTTCATCCTGGGCTGCAACCTCCCGACCGTCATGGAGGAGGGCACCTTCGACCGGCTCTTCGAGATCGGAAACGTCCAGTACACGAGCCCCGTGACGCAAAAGGTGCAGCCCTTCCTCACCGAGGGAGAGATCCTCAAGCTCTCCGTGCGCAAGGGATCGCTCACCGAGCTCGAGCGCCGGGAGATCGAATCCCACGTCACCCACACCTACCGCTTCCTCCAGCAGATTCCCTGGACGCGCGCGCTGCGGCGCGTTCCCGACATCGCTTACGGACACCACGAGAAGCTGGGAGGCGGCGGTTATCCGCGCTCGCTGACCGATCCGGACATCTCGCTTCCCACGCGGATGATGACCATCAGCGACATCTACGACGCGCTCACCGCCAGCGACCGGCCTTACAAGAAGGCGGTCCCCAAGGAGAAGGCGTACGAGATTCTCGAGGACGAGGCCAAGCGGGGCGACGTCGACTCGGATCTCCTCGGCGTCTTCATCGAGGCCGACATCCCCGCCCGCTTGAAGTCGGAAGAGGATTAGCGCGCCGCCGTCTTGCGCGCCTTCTCGAACTCGTCCCCCGGTTTCCACTGTGGAAGCGAGGTCGCGTTGGCGATCCGCAGGCCGACGAGCAGATCGAGCTGCGCGTCTTCCACCGCGCCTGCGAGGTCCCAGTCTCCGTGGTACTCGTCGGTCACCTGGTGGTAGTCGGTGCGCTCGAACGCTTCGTGCTGCGCGGCGCCCCAGCCCGGAGGGCGGCCCAGGTAGTTCGGGCCGCCGCGGATGGCGACGACCGGAACTCCGATGCGCGCCAGCTCGAACTGATCGGATCGGTAGAAGGCGCCGCGATCGGGGAACGGATCCCCATGCACCTCGCGGCCCTGCTCGGACGCGACCTGCTTCACGACCGCGTCGAGAGTGGACTTGCCGAGGCCGAGCATCCCTAGATCCGCCGTGCGCCCCCACTTGTTGACGCTGTCGATGTTGATGTCGGCGGCGATCCTGCCGGGACGGACGGTCGGGTGCTGCGCGAACCAGCGCGATCCGAGGAGGCCTTGCTCCTCGGCCGTGACGAAGACGAAGAGCATCGAGCGCCGCGGCGCCGCTTCCGTCGAGCGAGGTGCGCACCGGCATCGCCACTGGCCGGAAGCTCTTGCTCTCCGCCTGCGTGCGAAGCGCGTCGAGGTCCTGGCCGCCGAGGCGCAGAAGCTTTCGCGCGCCGTCCTCGGTGACCCAGCCCTGGAACTGCAGGCGCGGCTCGTCCTTGGGAGGCAGATCGATGCGCACGCCGTCCGCGGAGGCGGACAAGACCTGCCAGGGATATCCGGCGGAGGCGGTGGTGTGGATGATGAGCGCGCCGGCAGCGCCGTGTGCCGCGGCGGTCAGGTACTTGTAGTCCCAGCGCCCGTACCAGAGGCGCACGCCCGGGCCGGCGAACGGCGGGTTGAAGTTCATGAGCACGACGATCTTCCCGCGCACGTCGACGTTCTTGTAGTCGTCCCAGCCGTACTCGGGCGCGACGATGCCGTACCCGGCGAAGACGAGCCCGGTGTCCCGCACGCTGGCGACCGCGACGTGGGCGTCGGGATCGATGCGCAGATCGGACTTCACGCCTTGTCCGATGGAAAGCGACAGGTCGCCGCTCGGCCCGCGGAAGACCATTTCGCGGGGCAGGCGCCCGTGCAATTCCACGAGCGGCACGGGCTGGAACCAGGAGGGGCTGCCGTCTTGCGCGGTCGCGCCCGGGGAGAGGCCCATCGATTCCATCTCGGCCGCGATGTACTTCACGGCCAGGTCCGCGCCGTGGGTACCGGGCTTGCGGCCTTCGAGCAGGTCGTCGGCGAGGAAGCGGATGTGGCCGGAGATCTCCGCGGCAGTGATGTGCGCGGCGGCGGTCCGTTCGGTGGCCGAACCATGGGCGGGCGCCGCGGCGAAGAGCGCGAGGAGCAGGATGGGCATGCCTCATCCTAGCCGAAGCCCGGCTCGGGACCGGTCGCGACGGGCGTCTCTGGCCGGCTGCTCCAGTCGGAGAACGATCCGACGTAGAGGCGGCCGGGCGGAAGGCCCGCGAGATCGAGAGCGAGCAAGGTGTGGCAGGCGGTGACGCCGCTGCCGCAGGAAGCGATCACCTCCTGCTGCCCTGCGCCGAGCCTCTCGTAAAGCGCGCGCAGTTCCGGAGGCGGCAGGAAGCGGCCGTCGCGCAGGTTCCCGGCGACGGGAGCGTTGACCGCACCCGGGATGTGGCCGGCGCGGGGATCGACGGGTTCCACCTCGCCGCGGTATCGCTCGGGCGCCCGGGCATCGGTCAGGATCGGGCCGCGCTCGCCCTTCTTGCGCCGCGAGATCGCTTCGACTTCGGTGCGCTCGGCCAGCCGACGGCGATCGAGGACGAGCAGGGGCGGATCGACCGGCGAGATGCGTGGCTCGTCGGTCGTCACGGGGAGGCCGGCGGCCTTCCAGGCCTGGAAACCGCCGTCGAGCACCGAGGCACGCTCGTGTCCGTGTACGCGGAGAAGGAACCAGAAGCGGGCCGCGATCGAACCGCCGGCGTCGTCGTACGCGACGACGTGGGTCTCCGGCCCGACTCCGATGCTTCCGAGGAAGCGCGCGAAGTCTTCGGTCGCGGGGAACGGATGGCGCCCCGGTCCACCGGGACGCGAGAGGTCGCGATCGAGGTCGACGTAGACCGCGCCCGGAATGTGTCCTTCCCGATACTTCTCCCAGCCCGAAGGACCCGTGAGAGACCAGCGCACATCGGCGATCCGGAGGTGGGGTCCCGCATCTGCGACGAAACGTGTGTCCACGAGCGGGTGGGTGTGCGACACGGGAATCTACCTCCTCGCCAAGGCGCATTGACTCCTACCCTATCTGCCGGGCGAATGAAGGCTATGCAAAATTACGGCTGGGGGAACCCCCACCCCAGGATGGTAAAGTGCCAGCTCTTCGAGGGGGCCTCATGGCGGACGTAGAACGGCTACTGGTAGTCGACGACGAGGGTCCAATCCTGCACGCGTTGCAGAGGACCTTCGAGGCCGCCGGCTATGAAGTGACCGCCTGCCTCGATCCCGCGCAGGCGCTCACCGCGATGGAGCAGCGGGAGTTCCAGGTCATCTCTGCCGACTACATGATGCCGGGGATGACCGGGGCGGACTTCCTCGCCCGCGCCCGGGCCATGCAGCCCGCGACCATCCGCATCCTCATCACCGCCGCGCACGACTTCAGCGCCGCGGTGGACGCGATCAACAACGGCGAGATCTTCCGCATCCTCTCCAAGCCGTGGAACCGGCTCGAGCTGCTCGGCACCGTCCGGCAGGCCTTCGACACCTACGCGCTCCGGGAGAAGAACCGACAGCTCACCGAGCTCGTGCAGAAGCAGAACGGCGAGCTGGCCGAGCTGAACCGCGGCCTCGAGTGCCTCGTGCAGGAGCGCACCACCAACCTGCTCGACGGCATGGTCGCGGTCCTCGACTACCGCGATACCGAGACCCAGTGGCACTCCCGCCGCGTAGCCCGCTTCACCCGGCGCATCGCCGAGGAGCTCGGCATGAAGGACGAGCAGCAGCTCGATACCATCGAGCGCGGCTCGCTGCTCCACGACATCGGGAAGATCGGCGTGCGCGACGCCGTGCTGCTCAAGCCGGGGCCGCTCGACGCCTCGGAGTGGAGCGAGATGCGCGAGCACCCGCGGCTCGGCTGGGCGCTCCTCCAGCGCATCGAGTTCCTCCGCGAGGCGAGCGAGATCGTGCTCCAGCATCAGGAGCGCTTCGACGGCAAGGGGTATCCGTCCGGGCTGAAGGGCGAGCAGATCGTGATCGGCGCCCGGCTCTTCGCCGTCGCGGATACCTACGACGCGATCACCTCCGATCGGCCCTACCGGCGCGCCGCTCCGCACGACGCGGCGGTCGCCGAGATCCGGCGCGTCGGCGGGACGCAGCTCGATCCCACGGCGGTGGAGGCGTTCTGCCGCGTGCCCGAGTCGGAGTGGATGAGGATCCGCGCCGAGGTGGAACAGATCTCCTTGCTCGAGGCGCAGTGGGGCTGGACGCCGCCCAAGCGCATCTTCGACGTGGTGCGCGACGCGGCGGCCAAGCAGCGCACCGGCGTTCGCGAGGCAGTCGCCGCGAAGTAGCGGCGCGGGCCAAGGCCGCCTTCAGGCCGGCGCGATCAGGAACCAGGCCTTCAGGTATTCCGTCTCCGGAACGCCGACCAGCGAAGGATGGTCGCGCGCGGCTCCCCGGCGTTCGAGGAGCTGGAGCGGCCGCTTCGCTTCGCGCGCCGCCCACTCGATCACCTCGCCGAAGATCTGCGGCGTCACCTTCCCGGAGCAGGAGCAGGTGACGAGCAGCCCGCCGGGAGCGAGGAGCCGCACCCCGCGGTAGTTGATCTCCCGGTAGGCGCGGAGCGCTCCTTCGAGGCCTTCGCGGCGCTTCGCGAAGGCAGGCGGGTCCAGCACCACGACGTCGAAGCGCCGTCCCTCCCGCTCGAGGGCGCGGAGCTGCTCGATGGCGTTCTGGGCGCGCGCCTCGAGGTTCTGGATGCCGTTGCGGCGCGCATTCTCGCGGGTGCGAGCGACCGCGGCCGGGTCCTGGTCGAGGGCGAGGACGGTCTTCGCCTTGCGCGCGAGCTGCAGGGCGAAGCCGCCGTGGTAGCAAAAGGCGTCGAGTGCATCGCCGCGGGACAGTTCCCCCGCCCGCAAGTGGTTCTCGCGTTGATCGAGATAGCCGCCCGTCTTGTGATCGGCGAGCAGGTCCACCTCCAGCTCGAGATCGCCTTCGTGGTAGCGCGCCACGACCGGGGCGGATCCTTGCAAGAGCCCGACGCGCCGGGGCAGCCCCTCGAAGTCGCGGGAGCTGCCGTCGTCGCGCGCCACCACGGCCCGGGCGCCGGACACCTCCGCCAGGATCCCCGCGAGGGGCTCCTTGCGAACCTCGGCCCATTCGGCGAGGTGCTGGACCGCGGCGCTTCCGCCGTAGAGGTCGACGAAGTAACCGGGCAACAGGTCCGCCTCGCCATGAACCATGCGGAAAGCGTCGGCCCTGGGGAAGAGTGCCCTGCGCCGTGCGAGTGCCTGCTCGAGCCGGCCGCGGAGGAAGGCGGCATCCAGGGGGACGTCCGCCCGGCTGAGCAGGCGGACGGCGATGGGCGAGCCCCGCGCCCAGAAGCCTCGACCCAACAAATTGCGGCGCGCATCGACGGCGCGGACCTCGGCGCCGGCCTCTGGACCATCGCCCGGCGTCTCCACGTCGGAACGGAAGATCCAAGGATGCCCGCCCCGGGCCCGGGCGGCCCCCCGAGGCCCCAGCACTACCTCGGGCACACCGCCGTCCATGTGCGCACTCTCGCACACACTTTCATGCGAGGCGGAAGGGGGTCGCTCGCGTTAAGCTGCCAGGCTGTGATTCCCGCCGACGTTTCCGCCCCTTTGAAGGCTCTTCCCCGCGAAATTCCCGCCGAAGAGGCGCAGCCTCTGACGCCCCAGGAGGCCCTCCGCCTCGCCCGGTCGCTGGAGGCGAACGTCGCCCGCGCCCTGCGCGGCAAGGCCGAGGTCATCGAGCTTGCGCTGGCCGCCCTCGGCGCCAACGGACACCTGCTCCTCGAGGACGTTCCCGGCGTCGGCAAGACCACGCTGGCGCACGCGCTAGCGCGGTCGCTCGACCTGTCCTTCGCGCGCATCCAGTTCACGAGCGACCTGCTCCCCGGCGACATCACCGGCGTCTCCGTCTACGAGCAGCGCAGCGGGCAGTTCGTCTTCAAGTCGGGTCCGCTCTTCGCGAACCTCGTGCTCGCCGACGAGATCAACCGCACCACCCCGCGCACCCAGAGCTGTCTGCTCGAGGCGATGGCCGAGCGGCAGGTGACGGTGGACGGCACGCCGCGCGCCTTGCCCTCGCCTTTCCTCGTCCTCGCGACGCAGAACCCGCACGAGCATTCGGGAACGTATCCTTTGCCCGAGTCTCAGCTCGACCGGTTCTTGTTGCGCCTCTCGGTGGGATATCCCGAGGCGGGCGTCGAGCGCGAATTGCTCCTCGGCGGCGGCACCGAGGAAGAGCTGCACGATCTCCGCCCGGTCGCCACGGCCGGCGATCTCCGCCGCCTGCAAGCAGCCGTTTCCGAGGTGCGGGTCGCCGACGAGGTCGCCGATTACGTCCTCGCCATCGTCGCCGCTACGCGCAGCTCGCGATTCCTCTCGCTGGGCGTTTCGCCCCGCGGAGCGCTTTCGCTCATGCGCGCCGCGCAGGCGCGCGCGCTCCTGCGCGGCAGGGACTATCTCGAGCCGGACGACGTGAAGGCGCTGTGCATTCCCTGCCTCGCGCACCGCGTGGTGCTGGCGGGTCACGGAGGCATCCGGCCGGGTCTCGAGCGCGAGGCCACCGAGCGCGCCATCCGCGAGATCGCCGAGCAGGTACCGGTTCCGGTGTGATCCCGGCAGCGCAAAGCGCCGTCGCAGATCCGAAGGCTCGGCCGAAGGCGAAAACCAGGACTCCTTCCTGGCGTCGCCGGCTCGGCTTCACCCGTATCGGACGCTGGTACGTCGGCTTCACCATCGGCGTCGGCCTCGCCGCGGTGAACACGGGCAACAACCTGCTCTTCCTCGTCCTCGGCCTGCTCCTTTCCAGCATCATCGTCTCCGGCATCCTCGCCGAGAGCTCCATCAAGGGCGTCGAGGTGCAGCGGCGGCTCCCGGACATGGCCATCGCCGGGACGCCGGCGCTCGTCGGCTTCGCGGTGAAGAACCGGAAGGCGCGCTCTCCCTCCTTCTCGCTCGAGGTCCGGGAGCGCGGCGGGGACGCTTCCGGGGGTTGATGCGGCAGGGCGACGAGGGGACGAGCAGGATCGGCGTGGGGCAGGAGGTGCATTCGCTCCGGGATCACCGCCCCGGCGAGGACGTACGCGCCATCCACTGGCGCACCTCCGCCCGCATCGGCCGCCTCATCGGTATCGACCGCGAGCAGGAGCGCCGCCGCCGGATCTGCGTGGTGCTCGACCAGCGCGGGCTTTCGGGCGATTCGCTGGAGCGCGCCGTCGAGGACGCCGCCGCGCTCTTCGAGCGCGAGCTGGATCAGGGCGGCGACGTCGGGCTGGCCATTTCCGGCGAGACCCTTCCCGCGGCGAGCGGACCGGGGCATCGCGCCGCCGGGCTTACCCTGCTTGCTCTGCTCGAGGTGCGCGAGGGGATGTCGGCCCCGATTCCGGATCCCTACGCCTCCTCTCTTTACGTTTCGGGTCGAAGGTGATCGACGTCCTTCGCCTCCGCCGTCTGAGCCTCGCGAGCGCCCAGCAGTGGGCCAGCTCGCTGGCAGCGGCATGCGCGTTCTGCGCCGTCGCGGCGGGCGGCGAACTGGCGCTTCCCATCGCCATCGCCTTTCCGCTCGCCCTCGGATTCTCGGTGGCGTTCGGCGACCGCGTGGCAGGCAAGTACCAGTGGGCGTGGACCGCGGCGCTCGTCCTGGCGGTCGTGATCGAGTTGGTCCTCGTCGTCCTCGGACGCGAGGACCCGGTCCTCGCCGCCGCGCAGTTCTCGGTGCTCTTGTGCATGCACCGTCTGTGGCACCGTCGGAACGAGCGCGACGAGTATCTCCTGCTCCTCTTGTCGCTCCTCATGGTGTGCGCGGGCGCGGCGCTCTCCGCCGAGCTTCTCTTCGGCGTCAGCTTCGTCGCCTACGCGATCTGCGCCACCTGGGCCCTGGCGCTCACGCACCTGCGCTTCGAGGTCGAGCGGCGCTCCGAAGCGCCGCGCCGGAACGTCCTCGCCCCGTCGCTCCTCGCGAGGCTCGCCGCGCTGGCGGTGCTCGGTCTCGCCGGCACCACGCTTCTCTTCGTCGGCTTTCCGAGAATGGCGTTCGGAGGCCTGCGCCGTCATCCCGCGGCCTCCCGTGCCGTCGCCGGGCTGAGCGATCAGATCACGCTCTCGGGACACGGCACCATTGCCGACGACCCGCGCGTCGTGCTGCGGGTCCAGGCGGCGAAGGACGAGGACGGGATGAAGCTCGTCGGCATGCACTGGCGTGCCCGCTCGTTCGACGTCTGGACCGGCAACGGGTGGCGCTCGCGCAGCGATCTCGGGCGGCGGCGGGTGCTCTCCGAGGCTCCTCCGATGCGCAGGGATCCCGACTGGCGCGCCAAGCGCGCCGACGTCCAGTCCTTCGAGGTGGAAGCCGTGGCCGGGTTCTCCGACGGGGTCATTCTCACCCCCGAAGGCTGGCCCGTCTCCGCGTTCTTTCCCCACGGGTTCGGCGGCCGCGCGCCCCGGGTCTTCCGCACGCCGAGCGGCGACTTCCTCTATACGCCACTGCAGGCCTCGGACGTCCGCTACGTCGTCAACGTCGATCGCACGATGGCCAACCACGCCGAACTTCGCGGACGCGGTCGCGACTACCCTCCCGAGGTCGCCGTCGACCTCGTCGTTCCCCCCAACCTCGACCCACGGGTCCAGGCGCTCTCGAGCAGGCTCACCGCACGCAAGGATCCGGTCGACGCCGCGGCCTCCGTGGAGACCTGGCTCTCCAACGCCCTGGCTTACTCGCGCGACCTGAGCGGCGAGTCGCAGGATCCCATCGCGAACTTCCTCTTCCGCACCAAGAAGGGACATTGCGAGCTCTTTTCCAGCGCGATGGTCATCCTCCTGCGGGCCGCGGGCATCCCGGCGCGCAACGTTACCGGGTACTACGGCGGCACCGAGACCGACAGCGGTTATGTGGCGATTCGCGCGGGTGACGCCCATTCCTGGGTCGAGGTCTATTTTCCCGGCGCGGGCTTCGTGCCCTTCGATCCCACTCCTTCCGCGGGCCGTGGAGCGCGCACCGAGGGACTGTGGCCCAGGGCGGTGCTCGCCTGGGACTCGCTGGCCCAGCGCTGGAGCCGATTCGTCATCGACTACGACCTGGTCGCGCAATCGCGCGTCCTGAGCAGCGTCGGCAAGGGCCTCTCGCGCATCGGCGACCGGCTCCGCGGCAAGCAAGGCGCCGCGACCGCGTTTCAGTGGGCGTTGCCCGCCGGGATCGCCGCGGTCCTGCTCGCCGCGGGCGCCTTCTACGCGGCACGCCGCAAGCGACGCGCCGGCACTCACGGCCGCACGCTCTCCGGCGACGAGGCGCGTGCACGAAGCCTCTGGCTCGCGGCCCGCCACCGCCTGGAAAGGTCGCACGTTGCGGTCGCGCCTTCCGCCGGCGTTCGCGAGGCGGTGGAGCGGATCGCTCTCCACGTTCCCAGGGCCAGGGGGCCGGTCGAGAAGATTGCCGAGGCCGTTCTCGCCGCGCGCTGGGGCGGGCGCCCGCTCGAGCGTCGCGAGGCGCGGGCGCTGCTCGAAAGCCTCGACGCCGCGCTCCGGTAGAAGCGTGCGCCCGCCGCGCTTGCATCCCGCGGTCCCTGGATCCATGAGTTCGCGGTGCCCGAGCTCCCCGAGGTCGAGATCGCGTCGCGGCAGCTGCGCGCCTGGGCGGAAGGAAGGCGCATCGTCGCCGCCCGCGCCGAGCGGACCCGCGTCATCCGCGGGCAGTCGCCGCAGCGCTTCGCGCGCCTCGTGGGCCACGAGCTGCGATCCATCGAGCGCTCCGGCAAGTGGATGCTCCTGCTCTTCGACGGCGACGAGGCATTGCTTTCGCATCTGGGCATGACCGGCAAGTGGATCCGGCGCCGCCGCACTGCCGCGCCTCCCTCGCACGTCCGGGCGACCATCGAACTCGACGATGGATACGCAATCGACTACCGGGATCCGCGCCTCTTCGGCCGGCTCATCCGTGGGACGCCCGACGAGCTCCGCGCCCTGCCGCAGATGGCGGCGCTGGGGCCCGATCCGCTGAGCGGGATCGACCGCGCGCGCCTCGGGAACGTATTGCGCAAGACCCGGCGCTCCTTGAAGGAAGCGCTGATGGACCAGCGCACGCTGGCGGGCCTCGGCAACATCCAGGTCTCCGAATCGCTCCACCGCGCCAAGCTGCATCCGGAGCGCCTCGGCACCTCGGTCGACGACGACGAGGTCCGCCGCCTCGCCGCTGCCATCAAGGAGTCGCTCGACGCAACGCTCCGGGGCGAGGACAGCCCGGAGCCCATCACCTACGTCGAAGAAGGCGGAGAGAACGTCTTCCTCGTCTACGATCGCGCCGGCCAGCCTTGCCGGACTTGCCGTACTCCGATCGAGCGCATCGTGCAGGGAGGCCGCAGCACGTACTTCTGTCCTCGATGCCAGCCCGCCCGGCGCCGGCGGCTGGCAGGGTCGAAAGCGGGCGTGTCCGCGACGCGGTTGGCGGCCGTCCGCCCTCTGCGCATGGGATCGGGCGAGCGCGGGCGCCCACGTTCTGTGGGCGAGCAAGCCGGCAAGCGCAAGCTGCGTGTCGTTCGCGATTCGAGCTGACGACAGAATGGTTTGCCGCTCCTGCGCGCAGTCGCCAAGTTGGACGACGTGCCCGGCGCGGTGGCGGTCCAAGACCCCGAAGAAATGAGCGCTCACCGGCGGGCCCTCGAGGTCCTCCAGCGAGGCGGGATCGATCCCATGGTCGGCGGCGCTTACGCCCTGCGCGCGCACACCGGGATCTGGCGAGATACGAAGGATCTCGACCTCTTCGTGCGCAAGGTCCAGATCCACGAAGCGCTCGCTTTGCTGGCCAAGAATGGCTATCGCACTGAGCTCACCGATCCGCTCTGGATCGGGAAGGCGTTTGCCGGCGACTACTTCGTGGACCTCATCTTTTCCTCGGGCAATGGCGTCGCCACCGTCGACGAGCACTGGCAGAGGCGCGCGCTGCACGCCACGGTGCTCGGGCGGCAGGCACTCATCGTCCCCGCCGAGGAGATGATCTGGCAGAAGGGCTACATCCAGGAGCGCGAGCGCTTCGACGGCGCCGACATCCACCACCTCATCCGCGCCAAGGGCGAAAAGCTCGACTGGCAGCACCTCGTTGCGCGGTTCGGCGACCACTGGCCGGTCCTGCTCGGCCATCTCGTCAGCTTCCGGTTCTCGTTCCCTTCGGACAAGGAGAAGATTCCGGCGTCGGTGATGAAGGATCTGCTCACCCGTCAGCTTGCCCTCGAGGAGCGGCCCGCGTCCTCCGAGCGCCTTTGCCGGGGGACCTTGCTTTCGCGCCAGCAATACATGAACGAGCTCGAGGAACACGGCTATCTCGACGCGCGCGATCGCGAGGTGGCCGGGTGGACCGGAGACCAGGCCTATCCGGTGAAGCGCCGCGCCGGTCCGGTAAAACGGGACTGAGGAAGAACCATGCGCATCGCAGCCGTTGGCGATCTCCACTGCCGAGCCGACACGCGCAAGAACATCGGTATCGCCCTCGCAGGCGTCGATTCGGAAGCGCAATGCCTGCTTCTCGCCGGCGACCTTACGGACCACGGCACCCCCGAGGAAGCGTCCTGGCTCGCCGAGGAATTGTCCCACTTCAAGGTCACCAAGGTGGCCGTGCTGGGCAATCACGACTACGAATCCGGACAGGAGATGGTGGTCAAACAGAAGCTCGAGGAGGCGGGAATCCGCGTTCTCGACGGCGAGCCGCTGGCCCTCGGCGAAGAGGTGGGAATCGCCGGGATCAAGGGATTCGCCGGCGGATTCGAGCATGCGCAGTTGCAGCGATTCGGAGAGGTTCCACTCAAGGCTTTCGTCGACGCCTGCATCGCCGAGGAACTGAAGCTCGAGAACGCGCTCTTCCAGCTCCGCACGCGCGTCCGCATCGGCTTGCTCCACTACTCCCCGTGCCGGCCGACCCTCGAGGGAGAGCCGCTCGAGATCTTTCCCTTCCTCGGAGCGACGCGTCTGTCGGGGCCCATCGACCAGCTGCGGCCGGCGGCCGTCTTCCATGGCCACGCGCATCGCGGAACCTTGCGAGGCGCTACCCGAGGCGGCGTTCCCGTCTACAACGTCGCGCTTCCCGTCCTGCGACGGCTCGAGAAGCCGATCGGATACCTCGCGCTCGACCTGTAGGGACGGCTCTACTCCACCGGTTCCGGCGAGTCCTCGGTCACCGTGCCTTCCGGAAGAGCCACCTCGGTCCGTTCGGTGGGCTCGGCCGCGATTTCCCGGTACAGGTAGGTCAGGCGGATCTCCCGGCGCCGGGCGAGCACCAGGGCCTCGGTACCGATGCGCAGGAAGGGAACCGAAGTCTTCCCGTAGCGTCCGACCAGCCATTTGAGCATCTGGCTCGCCCAGATGGAAAACATCGGCCGCTTGCGGAACTTCTCCGCGCCGCGCCAGTACGTCGTGTGCGCGTAGAGCCGCGCCGGCTGGATCTCGCCTTCCCCGGCATCCGGAATCTTCAAGACGATCGTCGATCAGCGCGCTCACGTCGCGCTCCAGAAGGAAGAGCCAGATCTGCCGGGCCGGCATCCGCGGACGATGGCACAGGCGCCGTCACTCGACCACGACTGAGATTCCGTCGGTTCCTTCCTCGCTCGCGGTAACTTGAAGGTCGTAGGTCCCGCGCCTCAGGAAGCGGCCGTACCAGAGCCCGCCCCGGACGAGTTCTCCGCCGGGAAGTCGCCACTGCACGGAGGAGGCGGTGACGCCCGGCGCCAGGCCCGCAAGGGAGATCGCGCAGCTCGATCCTGCCGGCACGTGCAGGGCGTCGTCGCGAAGGGCGCAGGGGCCATCGACGGCAATCGCCGGGCCCGTTCCGACTCGCAGGGAAACCTCCAGAACCGTACGCGCCGACGGTTGATCGGCCCACGACACGGCAACGTGGCCGGTGTGCGCTCCGCTCGAGAGGCCCGCGGGGTCGACGCGGACGGTGAGCCGCGCCGGGGCCTCGCCGGACGTCTTTGCCAGCTGGATCCACCCCGCGTCGGTCTTCGCGACCCATTGCTTCGAGCCCCCGCCCTCCTGGCGCAGCGTGATCGTCTGTGCGCGAGGCGTCTTCCCCGACGCCGCCGCGAATTCGAGCTTGGCGCGGGACAGGTGCGGAGGCTGAGCCTGGTCTCCACCTCCACCCGTCACTCCGAGCGCATCCAGCGCCTTCGCGACGTCGATTTTCTTGTCCGCGCGGCCCGCCGATTCGAGGAGCGCCTTCTTCACCTGCGCGAGCGTCGCGGCGGGCCGCGCGGACCAGAGCAGGGCGGCCGCGCCGGAAACGTGCGGGGCGGCCATGCTGGTTCCGTCGTAACGCGCGTACTGGCCAGGTGCGGTGGTGGAGAGGATTCCCACTCCCGGCGCCGTGAGCATCGCGCCCCGATTCGAGAAGCTGGCGAGCGTACCGTCCGGATTGAGCGCGCCGATGATCGCGCGCAGCGCCATGATGGAAACCTTCCAGTTGACCCCGACGACTCCGGCCCGGTTGTCGCCGACCGCGCCGATGGTTCCCGAGACGTGCGAGCCGTGCCAGCGCTCCGCGCCGGAAGAAGCGGGCCCGGGCTGCGCATCGTTGTCGACGAAATCCCATCCGTGCACGTCGTCCACGAGACCGTCCCCGTCGTCGTCGCGTCCGTTCGACGACGATTCCTCGGGATTGACCCAGATGTTCGCGGCCAGGTCGGAATGGGTCATCGCGACGCCGTCGTCGATGACGGCGACGGCAATGGCGCGGTCACCCACCGTCGTCGACCACGCGGACTCGACGTCGATGGCCTTGAGCCCCCACAGCTCCTTGTAGCGGGAGTCGTTGGGCGTCTTGCTCGAGGTGTAGATCGCGATCGGCTCGGCGAGCGCAATGCCGGGCTGCGCCGACAGCGAGCGCGCGTACTCGTCCGGCGTTTGCCCGGCGGGAACCGGCACCCGGAGGATCGGATCCGAATCCGCGGGCGCGACGGAAGCGACCTGCACGATGGGCGGGCCGGCATCGTCCCCGCGCTGCGGGGGCGGCAGGGTCGCGCCTGGATCGAGCCGGACGAGCACGGCGTCGGTTGCGTAGACCGGCTGCGACGACGGATCGCCGCAAGCGCTGGTGATCAAGGCGGCCACCGCGGCGGCTCTCAGGGGCGCGGTGCGCAGCCGCTTGTGAGGTCGCCTCGGGTACTCCCGGAGATCCTCCAGGCTCGGGCCGTCGAAGAGCGGATCCTCCGGCGCGAGGCGCTCGAGCGAATGCAGAGCGCCATCGGTGGCGAAAGGCCTTTCGCGGACGTTGCAGGTTTCGTGCATGGACCCTCCCGGCGCGAGAGCGCGCCGCGCGGGCCGGTGCAGATGCCGTGCCGCTGGCTTTACGCTCGAAGCGAGCGTGGCCGGGCGGTGTCAGAATCGGATCCGGGTGCCAGTTCGAGACGTCACCCGGGAGGTCCCGCGGCGTGTCCGCATCCGTCGACTTCCATCGCTGGATCGGCAACGACCTCGAGCTGCGCATCCGGGCACAGCCGGGAGCGAGACAGACGGAGGTGAACGGGCTCCACGGCGAGCTTCTCAAGATTCGCGTGCGCGCGCGAGCGATCGAAGGCGCGGCCAACGAAGCGCTTCTGGAATTCCTGGCAGACGAGTTGCAAGTGCCGCGGGGGCGATGCGAGCTCGTGAGCGGAGAAAAGCACCGCGAGAAGCGGATCCTGGTACGCGAGGCGCCGCGTGCGCACTGCGAGAGCGTCCTCGCGCGGTGGGCCGCTCAGGGGCGGACGAGCTCGTAAGCGCGGGCGAGCGCGGCGTCGAGCTGCGCCGGGTCGCCGCCGCCCGCTTGCGCCATCTCGGGCTTGCCGCCGCCGCGGCCGCCGAGCGTCTTCGACAGCTCCTTCACCAGATCGCCCGCCTTGTACTTCTTGGCGAGGTCCGGAGTGACCGCGACGAGGAGCGTGGCCTTGCCGTCCTTCTCTCCGCCGAGGACCACGATCCCGCTCTTCATCTGATCGCGCAGCTTGTCCGCCAGCTCGCGCAGGTTCTCGGGGTCGCCATTGTCCTGGCGGGAAGCGATGACCTTCACTCCATTGACCTCGCGAATACCGCTCGCGAGCTCGCTGCTCTTCGCCGCCGCGGCCTTCTTCGTCAGATCCGCGAGCTCGCGCTCCAGCTCCTTCACGCGCGCCGCGGTCTGCTCCGTCTTGAGCGCCACGTCCTTGGGCGATGCGCGGAGGATCGCCGCCACCCGGGCAAGCTGCTTCTCCTCGTCGTGCACGGCGGCGACCGCCTCGGGACCGGTGAGCGCGACGATGCGGCGCACGCCGGCCGCGATGGCGCCTTCACTCTGGATCTTGAAGAAGCCGACGTCGCCCGAGCGCGAGACGTGGGTGCCGCCGCAGAGCTCGACGGAAGGGCCGATCTGCAGGACGCGCACGCGGGAGAGCTGCGTGTACTTGTCGCCGAAGAATGCGATGGCCCCCGACTTCATCGCCGATTCCGGATCCATCTCCCTGGTCTCGGCCGGGTAGTTCTCCCAGACGAGCTGGTTGACCCGGGCCTCGATCTGCATCCGCTGCTCTTCGGTGAGGGGCTGATACGAGGTGTAGTCGAAGCGCAAGTGGTCGGGCGCGACCACCGAACCCGCCTGCTTGGCGCCTTCGCCGAGAAGCTCGCGCAGCGCACGATGCAAGAGGTGCGTCGCGCTGTGATTGCGGCGCAGGCCCGCGCGCCTCTCCTTGTCCACGATCAGCTCGAGCTTCTCGCCGACCTCCAGGGCGCCATCGAGCACCTTGACGCGATGGACGATCAGGTGGCCCACCGGCTTCTGCGTATCGAGGACCTGCGCGCGGCCGGCGTTCCCGGTGATGAAACCCTTGTCGCCGAGCTGTCCGCCCGCCTCGCCGTAGAAGGGGCTCTTGTCGAAGAACAGTTCCGCTTCCTGTCCCGCCGCGACCCGGTCGATGCGCTTGCCCGAGACGAGGACCCGCTTGAGCGTGGCCTCGGAAGCGACCTGCTGGTAGCCGAGGAACTCCGACTCGCCGAGCTCTCCGGCGAGCTCCTTGTAGATGTCGCCGACCGCGGTTTCGCCGGAGCCGGCGAACGAGCCGCGCGACCGCTGCTCATCCATCCGCTTTTCGAATCCCGCGCTGTCCACCGTCCAGCCGCTCTCGGCGGCGATGACCTGGGTCAGGTCGAGCGGGAAACCGAAGGTGTCGTAAAGGCGGAAGGCGACGTCTCCCGGGACCTCCTTCGAGGAGTTCGTCTTGCCGATCTCCTCCGCCAGGATGGCGCTGCCGCGATCGAGCGTGCGCAGAAACTGGTCAGTCTCGTGCTGCACCGTTTCCAGGATGCGAACGCGCGAATCGGCGAGCTCCGGGTACACGTCGGACATGGTCTCGATGACCTTGCCGCACACGCTCGCGTAGAGCGTCGGATCGTCGCTCAGCCGCTGGGCGTGGCGGATCGCGCGGCGCAGGATCCGCCGCAGGACGTAGCCCCGGCCTTCGTTCGAAGGGAGCACGCCGTCCGCGATGAGGAAGGCGCCCGCCCGGGCATGATCGGCGACCACGCGCATCGAGGCGGAATCGCCGTGGGCATCGACGGCCTCTTCGGCCGAATACCGCTTCCCGCTGATCCGCGTCGCTTCCTTGATGAGCGGCTGCAGCAGATCCGTATCGTAGTTGGAGGCGACGTTCTGCACGGCGGCTGCGACGCGCTCGAGCCCCGCGCCGGTATCGATGGAAGGCTTCGGCAGCGGCGCGAGCGGGCCCTCGGGCTCCTTGCGCTCGAACTGCATGAAGACGAGGTTCCAGATCTCCATCCAGGAATCGCTGTCCGCGATGGCGTTCAACTCGAAGAACTGGCGTGCGTGGTCGTCGATCTGGGAGACGCTCGCCCCGGCAGGCCCGCGGTAGAGGTGGATCTCGCTGCACGGGCCGCACGGACCGGTCGGACCCATGGCCCAGAAGTTGTCCTTCTCGCCGAGGCGGAAGATCCGCTGCTTGCGGACCCCGGTACCGAGCCACAGTGCCTCCGCCTCGTCGTCGTCGCGGAAGACAGTCACTGCCAGGCGGTCGACCGGGAGACCGAGCGTCCCCGTGACGAGCTCCCACGCCCAGGCGATGGCGTCCTTCTTGAAGTAATCGCCGAAGGAGAAGTTGCCGAGCATCTCGAAGAAGGTGTGGTGTCGGGCCGTGAAGCCGACGTTCTCGAGATCGTTGTGCTTGCCACCCGCGCGGACGCACTTCTGGCTGGAGGCGGCGCGTTTGTAGTCGCGCGTTTCGCGGCCGGTGAAGACGTCCTTGAACTGCACCATTCCCGCGTTGGTGAAGAGCAGCGTCGGATCGTTCTGCGGCACGAGCGGCGAGCTCTTCACGCGGCGGTGGCCGCGCTCCTCGAAGAAGCGCAGGAACGCCTCGCGGATCTCGCCGCCTGCGAACGGCTTTCGGCTCGGGCTCGACATGGGGGCGGGAAGATAAGGAGATCGATGCCCCTTGTCACTCGAGCATCGACCGGGGGCCCGCACGCCTGTCCAGAAGGCGGATCGATGGCGGCGGATGCGAAAATTCGTCCAAAAATCGCCATCTTAGACGGATCGCTAAGCGGAAACTGCGGCGCGCTGCCTGAGGATCAGGGCGTGGAAGAGCTGGGCAAAACCGCCCTTCGCCGAGGCATCGGGCCAGCGCGGCGAACCCAGCGGGGGCAATTCGAGCAACAACAGACGCGACAGCCAGGGAAACCGGCGCCGCACCTCGCTCGCCGGAGCAGCGAACACTTCGCACCGGGCGAGCCGCCGCAGGCGCCAGAGGTCGGTGTAGCTCGCGCAGCGCACCGAGAGGTCGGCTTCGAGAAGCTCGTGCAATGGGACCTGCTCGACGTCGAGGCCCGCGCCGCGCGCCGCTTCGCGGAGCTGGCGGAAATCGATCGACCATTCCACGTGCCGTCCGGCGCCCGCCCCAGCGACGAGCTCGATCGGAGAGGGCGGGAAATCGCCGCCGAACTCGATGAGCACAGCGGCGGCCGAAGGGGCGAGGATGCGCGCAATTTCGCGGACGACCTCGATCGCTCCGGTGTTCGTGCCGCCTTGGACGGGGAGATCGGCGATGACCTCGTTGGCGAGGAGCAGTCCGTCGAAGCGGCGGACGGGGAGATCCATCGCGTCGGCGCGAATTCCTCGCCAGCGCGGAGGCGCTCCCTGGGCAGCAGCGGCATCGAGCAGCCGCTGCCGCTGCGAGCGGAGGAGTCGCGGCGAGAGATCGAGCGAGATCCACGGCACGCCCGTGAAGGGCCCGGCATCGCCGCGCAGCGCGCATTCCGCGACGTGGCCCGCGCCTCCGCCGATCTCCAGGACACCGTCGCGCCCGGGCCCGATCCGGCGCGCCGCCAGCCCCTGCAGGAGCGCCTCGCCGTAGCGGCGTCCCTTCAGCGCTGGATGTGGGTGGCGGAGCAAGTGCGAGATGGTGCACTCGACTTCGTCGAAGCGGCGCCGCGGCGACAGGCTGTCGAGGCGATGGTGCGCCCGCGTCTCGTCCTCGGGCGCCCCCGCGCCGCGCGTTCGATGGGCGTCGCTCACATCTCACGCCGCCTAGCAGAACGGAGGGATCTCGACGGTGATCGTGCCGGGTCCGGACGAGCCTGCCTGGAAGGTGAACTGCAGCGGCGAAAGCGGGTCGACGGCGGGCCCGTTGACCACCTCGCCGTCGAGGAGGAACACGGATCCGTGGCAGGGACAGTGCAGCCGACCCGTGAGCGGTAGCACCGTGCAGGTGAGGTGGGTGCAGAGCGCGGAGAAGACGAGAAAGCCGCCCTGGGCAGTGACAGGAGGGTCAGGGCGGGTCACGACGATGGGGGAGGGGGCGCCGTCGGGATGACCGACCACCGCTCCGCCCGGAGATTGCAGCGTCCGGTACTTCGGCTCGGCGAGGTCGATGACCACCGATCCGTTTGTTACCGGCGGAAAGACCTTGTCGCCCGCGAAGAGGTTGACGACGACCGATCCCGAGGCGTCGAGGATTGCGGGATAGGTCTGGAGATCGGTAACGGCCGGTCCGCTCAGCACCGTCCCGTCGCCGGCGAAGCGCGAACCGTGGCACGGGCACTCCGCCTGGCGGTCCTTCTCGACCCAGGCGATCTCGCAGTTCGCATGGGGACAGAGCGCGCTCATGGCGAGGATGCCGGATCCCGTGTTCACGATCAGAACCGGATTGGCGACGCATGGGTTGTGGGCGACGATGGCCCCGCCCGCGCGAGCGAGCTCGCGAAAGTCGCTCGTAGAGAGGACGAGCTTCCCGTCCACCGGCGCGCCGACGTTCACGTCGCGGTCAGGCGAGATCCGGCCACACCCCACCAGCGCCCCGACTGCGGGAGCGCAGGCCGCGAGGGCGGCGCCGCGCATGAGTTGCCTGCGCGAGCAACCCTGCCCGGGCATGCCGGTCGGCAAAGCGATCACTGGAAGCTTGTCGTCTGCCATGCGCCTTCTCAGAAGGTGAGGACGAGGAAACCCGCGGCCGTTGCCGCGAGCGTGGTGTAGCCGACGATCTGGTGCGCGACCGCGAAGTTGCGCTGCGCGAGCGTGCCTTCCTTGCCCGCCGTGAGGATGCCGAGCACGATCTGGGTCGCCATTCCCGCGGTGGCGACGATCATCGTCGCCTTGTGCAGGGTGGCGGTGTCGAGCCGGAGAGGCTTCTCGAAAGGGTTGGGAGCGAGGACCGAGAGGATCCCGGTCGCCGCGAAGACTCCCGCGGCGGTGTACGCGACCAGCGTGTGCGGCGTCCTGTAGGTCCCGATGTCCCCGCCGCCCCCGTACTTGTCGATGTAATTGAGCTGCCCGAGGACCACCGTCGCCGTCATGGTGGCGAGAGTGGCGTATCCGCCGATCTGGTGGAGTCGCAGGAGCGTCCTGCGCCGGTTGACCTCGCTCTGGATACGCGCCTGTCTCGCGAGCGCGGCGGCGTCCGGCTTCTTTTCGGGCGCGAGCAGGTTGAAGTCGTCGTCCGGCGGCTTCGTCTTCGGAGGCTCGGTTCCCTGCGACTGCGGCGACGACTGGGCGAGCAGCGCTGCCTCACGGAGCGAAAGGAGGGTCGGGCTCGGGTGGAAGACCGGCGCGACGGCGATGAGGACGGCGAGAGAGATCATCAGTTCCTCTGCGCGCCCTGCGCGATCCATTGCCGGACCACCGCCACCGCCTCCGGGCAGATGGTTCCCGGAGCATCGGCAGGCATTCCCGATCCGTACTGAGGATTTGCAGGGTCCGTGAGCTGGAGCTTGCGGACGAGGAAGCTGCCCTCGGGGCTATCGTCCTCAGGCTTGACGAGGATGAATGTCTGTAGGTGCACGGTGGCGCCGAGGTTCCGGGCGGTGCGGTTGACGAGATTCGTGAACGGGTCGGTCGAGAGATCGAGGCCGCTCGAGCTCGCCGCGCCTCCACTGGAATGGCAATTGATTGCTTTCTCGCCGCTGACCCCGCACGAGACGCGGAAAAGGCCCTTGTCGATGCTGGAGAGCTTCGGCTCGAGGGCAGGGCAGGTGCGCGTTCCCTGCAAGCACTGCCCCGCGGAGCAGAAGGCATTCGCTCCGCAATCCGGGTCGATGGCGCAGTCGACCGGTTGCACCGCGGGACCGCACGCTGCCGCGAAAAGCGCCGCGGCGCACGTGACCGCGAGAGCGGCACCTATCCTCGCCCCGGATCCCCCCATGCCCCTCATCACTGGCGCGCCTCGAAAAGGAGGTTGCCCTCGATGGTCATCTTGTCGTCCACCTTGACGAGCAGCAACTCCGGCCGCTCGACCTTGTGGGCATCGAGGCTGACCGGGAAGCTGAACTTCGCGCGGATGCCCGATCCCTCGGGCGTCAGCGTCACGGGGATCGTCTGCCGCTCGCTCTCGCCGTTCAACTCCACGCGCGCGTCGAGCGGAAGCTGCGTCGGTCCCGAGAGCGGAAGCTGCAACGACGGCAGGGTGCCCTTCACCTCCACGTAGGGGTGCGCGGCCTCGTGGGTCGCCTCGCGCATGTGCGAATCGCGGTTGGAGTTCCCGCTGTCGAACGAGGCCACCGGCACGCGCACCTGTACGAGCGTGGGCCCGCCGGACTGGATCTTGGCGAGGCCTTCCAGCTTGCGCGACGTTCCGTGCACCTCGTGGAGCTTGTGCACGAGGGTGTACGTGATCGCGCCCTCCTTCACTCCGTAGAGCGAGACGGGCGTCTGCTGCGCCAGCGCGGCGCAGACGCAAACGACCGTCGCGGCAACGGCGATGCGAGCGCGCATCAACGGATGCGGGCCGGGATCCGGGCGGCGAGAGGTTCGAGCGAGGAGAAGGTCGTCATTGGCCTCCGGGGGTCAGGTGTGCGGCAATGCGCCTACGAGGACGATCGGTCCGAGCGGCTGGGGCGCCCCTCCTGCCGATTCCACCGTGACGGCCAGCGCGTCCGGCGTCTCGCTGAGCAGGGCGGGATCGATGCGAGCGAGAATCGCGCCTGAGGGCTGCGTACGCAAGAGGCCTGCGGGGAGCTTCTTGTCGCCGCGGATGACCCAAAGCTCATAATCCTTCCCCGAAGGGGCCGGCGGCCCCGCCGCGTATAGGACCGCCGCTCGCGACGGCAGATTCACCAGCGCGCGGGCCGTGATGCTCGCGCCCGCTTGCTGGGGCGCAAGGGCGACGACCTGCGTCGAGGGAGAGGCGAGAAGGGCGAGCGCCTCGCGCTGGAGCACCGCGTCGCTCCGGGCCTCGGCGAGGTCGCGGGCGCACTGATCGCGCTCGGCGCTGGCTGCGCCAAGGGTGGCGGCGCGACGCTCCGCGCGGATGCGCGCCCCTTGCACCCCGACGACCGCGAGGGCGAGCGCGGCGGCGACGGCCCAACCCGTCCAGGTGCGGATGGCCGCCGCACGCGGCTTCTGCTCGATGCGAGAAGCGATGCCTTGCCAGACGCGCGCATCCGGGCGCAAAGGCGGCAAGGATCGTCCCACCGCATCCCAGGTGTCGGAGGCCCGCCGCAGCGCCTCGAAGCATCCGTCGTGCGTCGGTTCGCCGAGATGCTGCTCGGCGGCGGAACGCTCGGGAGGATCGAGCGCTCCGGCGGCGAACAGCGCGGCGATCTCCTTGAACTCGACGCAGGTCATGGAAGCGCATTCCTCTTTTCGTCGTCGAGGAGCGCGGCGAGCTTTTCCAGGGCGAGGCGGACCCGCGTCTTCACGGTACCGAGCGGGTCGCCAGTGCGCTCGGCGATCTCGCGCTGCGTCAGGCCGGCGAAATAGGAAAGCTCGATGGCGCCGCGCTGCTCCGCGGGCAACGCCGCGAGGGCGCGCTGCACCCGCTCGCGATCCTGCCGCTGCACGGCTGACTCGATGGGCAAGGGCGACGGCTCCGGCTCCTCGCGAGCGGATGCGGCGACGGCCCGCTCCGCGCTTCCCCGCGACCGGAGGCGGTCGAGGGCGCGGCTTCTGCAAACGGCGAGGACGAACGACGATGCGCTGCCGCGCCGCGGATCGAAGCTCGCCGCCCGTCGCCAGACCTCGACGAACGCCTCCTGCACCACGTCCTCCGCCTCGGACTTCGCACGCAGGATGCGGAAAGCGACCGCAAGCGCCGCCGCGGCGTGGTGATCGTAGAGCGTGCGCAGGGCCCGGGAGTCTCCCGCTGCGACGCGCCGCAAGAGCGGCTGGTCGGCCTCCGCGCGACCCACGACGCCGAGCAGCGCGGCGAGGAGCATGGCTTGTGTGCGATACCCCGGCGGGCGCAGGGCTGCAACCCCGGCCGTCATGCAAGGGGTACGGAGCCGGAAGGCCCGTGGATTCGTGCCCGAAAACGGAGCGCGCGCTCTTACAGCGCGGTGGCCTCGCCCTTGCGTTCCGCCGCGCGCTGCCCTCTTCGTACTCATCGGGGATGGAGAGGCAGCCCTCGGTGTAGCTGAACTCGCCCTCCGCCTCGCGGATGACCGGGTCGATGAGCCAGAAGAGGCCTTCCCCCTTCTTCTTGGGGGCCTCGCCCTCCTTCGGCTTCTGCTCGACGTCCATGGCGATGATGTTCTGGTGCACGCCGACCTGGGGCGCGGCGAGGCCGACGCCGTGCGATTCGTACATGGTCTCGGCCATGTCGTCGCACAGCTTGCGGACGGCGGCGTCCACCGCGCCGACGGGCTTTGCCTTCTGCTTGAGGCGGGGATCGGGCCAGATGAGGATTTCGCGCAAAGCCATGCTTCGGATTGCCCTCCGTCACTGGAGCGGACGCGCTTTCCAATCTAACGCGGTTCCAGGGATTCCGCCCACAACGGATCGATTCGTCGTCAGGCCAACGAGGCCGGGTCGACGTCGACCGCGAGTTCCACGCCCGGCGGTAACCGCTCCGACAACAGCGCCCGGGCCAGCCGATGGAGCGGGGCGTGCGCGTCGGCCCGCAGCAGCACCTGGAGCCGCTCTTTGCCGCGCAGCCGGGCGATGGGGGCCGGCGCCGGGCCGAGAACCTCGATTCGCTCTCCCCTCGATGCGGCCTCCCGGGCCCGTGCAGCCAGGCGCTCGGCTGCTCCCTCGACCTTGGCGAGGGCGTTCCCCTGGATGCGCAGGGCGATGAGTCGCGACCAGGGCGGAAACCGCAGCGCCTGCCGTCGCAGGTCTTCGACGTCGGCGAAAGCCTTGTAGTCTCGGGCATATGCGATTGCGGGCTCCTCGGGCCGGAGGGCCTGGAGGATCACGCGTCCCGGCTGGGTGCCGCGGCCCGCCCGTCCAGACACCTGTGCGAGAAGCTGGACGCAACGTTCTGCGGCGCGGAAGTCGGGCATGTGGAGCGGGCCGTCGGCATCGATGACGCCCACCAGCGTCACTCCGGGGAAATCGTGGCCCTTGGCCACCATCTGGGTGCCGGCCAGGACGTCGATTTCACGGCGGGCGAACCTGGCGAGGATGGCCGCGGCACGGCCTGAAGCCGCGGCCGCATCGCGGTCGAGCCGGGCGATGCGCGCCTTGGGGATGATGCGCGAAAGCTCCTCCTCGAGATGCTGGGTTCCGAACGAAAGCGGCGCGATGCGCAGCGATCCACAGACCGCGCAAGCGCGCGGCATCTCCTCGTGCCCGCAGAGGTGGCAGCGCAGCATGGTTCCGCCCGCGCGATGGAGGACGAGGGCCACCGAGCAGTTCGGACAGCCGACGGCGCTGCCGCAGTCCTTGCAAAGGAGGCTGCGCTCCTGGCCGCGTTTGTTGAGGAAGAGGATCGCTTGCTCCGAGCGGGCCACGCATTCCTGCAAGGCACGAGCGAGTGCGTCGGTGAGAAGCTTTCCGGCGGGGACCTGCTTGCGATCGACGATCTCGATCGCCGGCAGCGGCCTTCCGTCGACGCGCTCGGGAAGCCTGAGCACGGTGAGCTTGCCTTCCGCGGCCCTCCGCAACGTCTCCAGCGAAGGCGTGGCGCTGCCGAGCACCGCGACCGCGCCGGCGTCCTTCGCCCGCACGAGGGCGAGATCGCGCGCGTTGTAGCGGAGGCGTTCCTCCTGCTTGTAGGAAGGCTCGTGCTCCTCGTCGACGACGAGGATGCCGAGATGCGCGACCGGCGCGAACACCGCGCTGCGAGCGCCGACCACGATGCCCGCGCGCCCTTCGCGCACGCGGTGCCACTCGGCCTGCCGTTCGCGATCGGTGAGCCCAGAGTGGAGCACGGCCACGTCGTCGCCGAAGCGGGCGCGAAACCTGCCCGCGAGCTGGGGAGTGAGCGCGATCTCGGGAACGAGCGCGATGGCACCTTTCCCCTTCTCCCGCGCCCGGGCGATCGCTTCCATGTACACGAAGGTCTTGCCGCTCCCGGTCGCGCCGTGCAGCAGGAATGGCGCGAAGGTGGACGACTCGAGCGCCGCGCGGAGTTGACCGAGCGCCGCGAACTGGGCGGGGCTCGGCCGCAGGGCGCCTCCGCCCCAGGGCGCGTCCGGAGCCCGCAATGGTCCCGCTGGTTCGTTGCGGATCGTCGCCAGACCCCGGGCTACCAGCCGGCGCAGGTGCGGCCGGGATCCGGGGAATGCCGCAAGGAGCTCCTCGACCGGCACGCCTGCCTCGTCGCGGGCGAGAAGCCAGGCCAGCACCTCCGCTTGCCTCGGCGCTCTGGACGGCGGCTGCGCGCCTGGAACCGCGGCGGCGACTTCCACGTCGGGCGCCGGCCGCGCCGAGACGGCGACGCGGCGAAGCTCGATGAGTCCCCGTTTCTCCAGTGCCTGCAGACGGGCCCGGGCCACGGGTTTGCCGTCCGCCACCGCCTGCAGCAGCACGCGGGTGCGCGTCGCCGATCCCTTCGCCGCGGGAAGGAGCTCGGTCTGCGCCGACTCGACGAGCTCCCTGCCTCGCTCCGTGAGGACCCCGGAAAGCTCCTCCTTCAAGCCGCCCCCGGGTGGCAGGGCAGCGCGAATGGCGAGCCCGAGCGGCGACAGATAGTGCGCGGCGGCGAAGCGGCATAGCCTCACGACGTCGTCCGGCAAGAGGGGAGCGTCGTCGAATACGCGCAGCACCTCGCGCACCTCGCCGCGCGGGACGGAGGCTTCCCCGAGCACCACACCGGTCGCCGTGCGCGCGCCGAACGGGACGGCGACGCGCCGGCCCGGCTCCGCCACGAGCCCCGCGGGCAGCCGGTAGGTGAATACGCCGTCGTTCGCCGGGACCGGAAGCGCGACCTCGATCAGGCGGTCAGCGGGCGTCTTCGTCCTCTTCCCGCGCCGCTCCTTCGCGGAAACCGCGGGTCTGCGTGACTTCGAAGCGGGCGACGAGCTTGTCGTCCTGGAACAGCTCGAGAAGGCGAGGGAACCAGTTGGCAGCCGCGGGATTGCCGTACCCGTAGAGGCGCAGGTCGACGAGCTTTCCGTCGCGGCGGGCGATGAGCCGGGCGGGCGCGAACGAGTCCTTGTAGAGCCACATCTGCGGCTTCGTCAGGTCGTGTGGTTGCGCACCGATCAGGATCGCCACCTGGTCGCTCATGCGATCGAGGCCGATCACTGCTGCAAGGTCCGCGCCTGCCGCCTCGGCGGCGCCGCGCAGGACCTTCTCCGCGTCCGCGATGGTCAAGGTCCGGTAGGCGATGAGCGGACAGGCAAGCTCGAGGAGCGTGGCGTCGGGTCCCTCGCGGTCGGCGCGGGCGGCCGGGGTCGCCACCGTGTCCTTTACTTGTGGTCCGTTCTCGAAACGGCAGGAAAGTGGCAGCCGCAGCGCCAGCGTGCGCGGCTCCGGCTTCTGCCCGGCCACCGTGTACATGCCCTGCATGGTGGCCTCGCGCGAGCGCGATCCGTCCCGCGCGCGTTCGGCGGCGTGTCGCAGTGCCGAGCCCGGGCCCGGCACGTAGGCCGCGGCCGAGACCGCAGCCAACGCCAGAAGCGCCGCGGGAATCCGTCTCATCGGGTCACCTCGCGGAGGAAGGCGAGCAGTCCTTCGCGCAGGTCGGCGCGCTTCAAGGCATAGGCGATGTTCGCCTGCAGGTAGCCGAGCCGATCGCCAGCGTCGTGGCGCGTCCCGGTGAAGCGCACTCCGAGGAGGCGGCCCTGGCTCGCCAGCACGGCGAGGGCGTCGGTGAGCTGGATCTCGCCGATGGCGCCCGGTTTCAGGTTGGCGAGCACCTCGAAGATGTCGGGCGGGAGCACGTAGCGTCCGATGACCGCCAGGTTGGAAGGGGCGTCAGCCCGCTTCGGCTTCTCGACGATGCGATCGACGAGGATGTGCCCGTCCTCGAACGGCTTGCCCGCGCCGATGCCGTAGAGGTGGACCTGCGACTCGGGCACCGGCATCAGGGCAACGGCGGCCTTGCCCGTCTTCTGGCACAGTCGCGCGAGCTGGCCGATGGCGGGATCGTCGCCGTCCACCACGTCGTCGCCGAGCATCACGCCGAACCACTCGTTGCCGACCGCATGACGGGCGGCGAGAACCGCGTGGCCGAGGCCGAGCGGCTCCTTCTGCCGCACGCTGATGATCCGGACCGAGTCGCTGATGCGCCGCACCTGCTCGAAAAGATCCTTCTTCCCCTTGTTGCGCAGCTCCGTCTCCAGCTCGTAGGAGCGGTCGAAGTGGTCCTCGATGGCGCCCTTGCCGCGGCCATTGACGACCACCACCTCCTGCGCTCCGGCGCGGAGCGCCTCTTCCACGATGAGCTGGATGGTCGGGGTATCGACGATGGGCAGCATCTCCTTGGGCACCGCCTTGGTGGCCGGCAGGAAGCGCGTGCCCAGGCCGGCGGCGGGGATGACGACCTTGCGCAACGGTTGGTTCACGGGCACCTCGCGGGGCGCGAAAGGTAGCATCGAATCGGCCAGAAAACCGGCGGAACGCGCGAAGTTCGCCTATGCTTCGATTGTATGCTCCGCGCCTTCGCGCTCCGCCCGTCGCGGGCAAAGCCCGCTCCTCTCCAATGCTCCGCGCCAGTGGCGCTCCGCCCGTCGCGGGCAAAGCCCGCTCCTCCGTAATGCGCGCGATCCCGCTCGTCGTCCTCGCGTGCGCCTTCGCTGCCCGCGCGCAGAACAAGGCCACCGACCCGGGAGCTCCCTGGCCGGTGTCGGTCGATCTCCCGCGCGCGACCTCGATGGGCGGGGCGCACGCGGCGATCGCCACCTCGAACGACGCACTCACGGTGAACCCGGCGGGCCTCGCCCAGCTACGCCGCTATCACCTCGAGGTGGACGGGCTCACCGACCCGCGCTTTCCCGCCCAGGCGCTGATGGTGAGCATCGTCGATTCCATGAGCTCGCCGGTGGCTACGGGGCTGCTCTTCTCACGATGGGGCAGCGGGCAGCCCGGAGGGCGTGGCGAGGGATGGTACGGCGGCCTCGCTTACTCGTACGGAATCGGCTCGACCTACCTCGGAGGCATGACGAAGTACTACCGATTCGCGACACCCGACGGCGAGGCGCATCGTTTCGCGCAGGACTTCGGGCTCCTCTCCAAGCGAGGGAACTTCGGGTACGCGCTGGTCGTACAGAACATCTCGACGAGCTCGATCCCTGCCTTCCCCATCACCGCCGCGGCGGCGATCGCCTGGGGGAACGACACCGACTGGCACATCTCCTTCGACTACAAGGCGGACCTCTCCGACACGAAGAACGTGAAGAGCAAGATCGCGGGAGGCGGAGAATTGCTCATCGAGCAGGTGATGGCGCTCCGCTCGGGCGCGACCTTCGATGCGACCCGCGAGCTGTGGTGGATCTCGGCGGGGGTAGCCCTCCTCACCGAGCGGGGCGGCGTGCAGATCGTCTGGCGCCGGCGGGTCGCGGGGGCGCCTGGATTCGATCAGTTCTTCGAAGGCGGCATCACGCTGTACCTGGAGTGATCTTCACGGTGACGAGCGGCCGCCCGCTGCGGGGATGGGCGAAGACGTCGAGGCGCGCGCGGTAGACGCGCTCGAGGATCTCCGCGCGGAGGACTTCCGCGGGCGTTCCCGCTGCCGCGATCTTGCCCTGGTCGAGGAGCACCACGCGGTCGCAGGCGGATCCGGCGAGCGACAGATCGTGCATCACGAGGAGCGCGCAGCCGCCTCGGCGCGCGCGGTCGCGCAGCGCCTCGACGAGCTGCGCCTGGTGGCGGAGGTCGAGCGCGTCGGTCGGTTCGTCCAGCACCAGGATCGGCGCTCCCTGCGCGAAGGTGCGCGCCAGGTAGACGCGTTTGCGCTCGCCCCCGGAGAGTTGGGAGACGGGACGATCGGAAAGGTGCGCGGCGTCGAGCTCCTCGAGGGCGGCCTGGGCCTGTGCGCGGTCGCTCTCTCCTTCGAGCGCCCAGAGCCCGAGGTGCGGCGCCCGGCCCATGAGCGCGATTTCACGGGCGGTGAAGGGGAGATCGCCGGGCTCGTCCTGGGCGAGGAAGGCCACCCGCCGCGCCCTCTCGCGGCGGGAAAGCTCGCGGGCGTCGGTTCCCGCAAGGCGCACCAGGCCCGAGGAGGGAACGAGGAGCATCGCGGCGATGCGCGCAAGAGTGCTCTTGCCGGCGGCGTTGGGCCCGACGACGCCCACGATCTCCCCCGGGTCCATTCGCAGCCTCGCGCCCGAGACCGCATCGCCCGACGCGCCGGGATGTCGGAAGTGCACCTCCGCGAGCTCCAGGGCGGGATCGCTCACGCCCGCCTCCGCAAGAGGAAGACGAAGAGCGGCGCACCGACCACGGCGGTGACGGCGCCCACGGGAGGCTCGGCTCCGAGACCGCGGAAGAGCAGCCGCGCGGCGGCGTCGGCAAGGACGAGGAAGGCGGCGCCGCCCACCGCGGAGGCAGGCAAGACGACGCGATGGTCGGGGCCGACGAAGAGTCGCACGGCATGTGGCACGACGAGCCCGACGAAGCCGACCAGCCCGGTCAGCGCGACGGCGGCTCCCACCGCCGCGCTCGAGGCGATGAAACAGATGAGGCGGGTCGCCTCGACGTCGATTCCGAGGGCAGCTGCACCTTCCTCGCCGAGAGCGAGCAGGTTGAGGCGTCCGGCGAGCGCCGTGAGCACCAGCGCGGGAAGGAGCACGGAGACCGCCGCCGCCGAGAGCACGGGGCCCGTCTCGTAGCCGAGCGTGCCGGAGAGCCAGAGCAGCACTGCCTGGGTCTTCTCCGGCGCCAGGATGGCTTCGAGGGAAAGGACGAGCGCCGAGGCGAAGGAGTTGAAGACGACCCCGACGAGGAGCGCCCGTTCGGGGCGGAGTTGCCCGCGAGACCGCCCGAGCGCGACGACGAGCAGCGCGGCGGCGAGCGCGCCGAGCACGGCGGAAAGCTGCGCGGGAAGAAGGCCGGCCCAGCTGGCGGCGGCGACCGTCGCGGTCCCCACCACGGTTCCGCCGGCGGCGACCGCGAGGGCGGCCCCGATCGCCGCGCCTCCGGAAAGACCGAAGACGAACGGGTCGGCCAGGGGATTGCGTAGCAGGGCCTGCAGCGTCGCCCCCGCGATGGAGAGCGCCGCTCCCACCTCGGCGGCGAGGAGCACGCGCGGAAGGCGCAGCCGGAACACCAGTGTCGCGTCGGGCTCCACGCCGCGCAGCGCGTTCGCGATGGAGGCGTTGCCGGCGCCGAGCGAGAGCCCCGCCAAAGCCGCAAGCACGAGCAGCGGCACGAGAACGGCGAGGGCGAGCGCCGCGCGCGCCGCGGCCGATCGTGTCACGGGACGCGCGGCCCCGCGCTACGTACTGCCACTTCCAGATCGTCGAGCGCCTCGACCAGGCGCGGACCGGGATGGAGCAGCGCCTGCGAGCGCAGAGGCGCGACCGGCACCCGGTCGAGGCCGGGCACGACGGGGCGACCCTTGGGTGGGTCGACGCCGGCGAGGACGAGCACGTCGGGCGCGGCCTGCACCGCCGCCTCCACCGAGAGCCGGGCGAACGGCCGGGTCAGTTCCTGGGCTGCATTCTCGATCCCGAGATCGGCGAGGAGCTGCCCCGGATATCCGTAGGGACCGGCGACGACCAGGGGATCGATGCCGAAGATGAGCAGCGCCCGCACGTGCTTGTGCGCAGCGGCGGCCTTGCGAGCGCGGACCCGCCGCTCCTCGATCGCGGCCACCTTGGAGTCTCCCTCGCCGCCCTTTCCGAGAAGGCGCCCGACGCCGCGGATGGCCCCTTCGATCTGCTCGACGGTGCCGAGCGTGAACGCCTCGATGGGCACGCCGAGCCGCGCGAGCGCCTCGACTGGGCCGCGGTTCTCCGGGCCGGTCTGCGCCAGGACGAGGTCGGGATGGAGCCCGAGAACGGTCTCGGGCTCCGGATCGTTGAAGCCGCCGACGCGCGGGAGGGCCTGCACGCGTGGGTCCTCGTCGAAGCGGGTGACGCCCACCAGGCGATCGCGAGCGTCGAGGGCGAGGACGAGCTCGGTGAGCGACGGCGCCAGGGTGACGATGCGGTGGACCTCGGCGGGAACCGGAGGGCCAAGGTGCTGCCGGTCGACTGCGATCGCCGCATGTGCCAGCGCGACGGCGAGGACGAGGATCCGCGCCGTCACTGGACCGCTGTGAGCTTGCGCGAGACCACGTCGCTCGTCGCGTAGTTCACGACCACCACCTGGTCGTCGTCGATCGGCTCGAGATTGAAGGGGCTCGTGCCATCGCCCGTGTTGGCCTCCGCCACCACTTTCGGCCCTCCTGATGCACCGAGGTCGATCTTCTGCACGGTGTTGCTTCCGGAGGCGACGGTGAAGAGGAACTGATCGCGCGCTTTCACGTCCTGCAGGGTGGAGGTCGGGCTCTTGAAGGTCAAGCCGACCTGCGAGGACATCGGGTTCCCGAGGTTGACGAGGGAGAGCGTGTTTTCGAGCGAGTTGACGATGGCGATTCGCCCGTCGGAGGTAGCGACGAACTGGGTGGGGCTCGCGCCGACCGACGCTTGTCCCTTGCTGGCTCCGGTCGCGGCGTCGAAGCGCCCGAGGATTCCCGCCGTGCTCGTGGCGCAGAGGGCGTAGAGGTCGCCTCCGACGATGCCGACGTACGGGACATAGGGGAACTGTCCTTCGGTGGGGCACTTCGCGGGAATGGGCGGATGGGCCGCGTCGGCGCCGTCGACGGGCGCGAAGGTGGCGCGGTCGAAGCTGAGCAGCTGCGGAGTGAGGGAGTCGCCGATCCAGATCCTGGTCGCGGTCAGCGCGACACCGCTCGGCACGGTGCCTTGCGGAATCGCGGCGCGCCGGCTGACCGTGCGGGTCCCGGGATCCACTTCGACGAGGGCCCGGCTCGGATCCGTTCCGTCGAACGAGGCGGCGCACACAACGTAGATCTTGCCAGAGTCCGCGCGCACGACGCCCGGGTTCTTGCACTGCTGCCCGTCCGCTCCGCCGAGGTCGATGAGGTTGACCGTTCCCGTGGTCGGATCGATGGCGGCGAGAAAGCCCGGTCCAGCGGTGACCGGGAATCCACCCGCGAGGCGTGCGTTGGTGAGACCCGCATAGACGATCCCGTTGAGCTGCGCCGTGTAGTTCGGGCGCGCCTCTCCGGGCTGACCCGGATCGTACGGTTTGAGGGCCGCTCCGGTGGGAAGAGCGATGTGGGGTTGCGCGGGCGGAGCGTGGAAGGTGGAGCTTCCGCAGGCGGCGGTGACGGCGAAGCAGGCGGCGATGAAGCGTTTCACGGCGTCTCCTTTCACAAGCGCACCCGGACGATCGCGGCGAGCGAGAGACCGGGCAGCGGGTACTGGAAGAGGTCTTGGAGCCTGCGGTCGTCGAGGAGGTTCTTGGCCTCGACGTCGAGCCATACGGGGCCCGCGAGGCGCGCGCCGGCTCCGGCGTTGATGAGCAATTGCGAGGGCAGAAAAGCGGTATCGAACTGGTTGCGCGGCATCGAGGCAGTGAAGTTCGCCTCGGCGTAGGCCTCCGTGCGGTCTCCGCGGTGGGCGGCGCGCACGAAGAGGCGGTGCGGCGGCCGGTAGGAGAGCGTATGGCCTTCGAGCCGGCCGGGCCGGAGGTTCTCGGCGGAGAGGAAGCTGTAGGCCGCTTCGGCGGTGAAGCCGTAGGGCAGCGCGGCGACGGCCTGTAGCTCGATCCCTGCGATGCGGGCGGCGCCGACGTTGAAGGGCTTGACGGCCAGCGGGGGGAACTGCTCGTAGACGATCAAGTCGCGGTAGCGGGACCAGAATGCGCCGGCGCGGACGGTGAGCGCCCGGGCTCGCCAGCCGAGTCCCGCGTCGAACGAGAAGGCGTGCTCCGGAGTTAGATCCGGATTGGGGGCAAGACCGCCCTGGCGAAGGTACAGCTCGCTGAAGGTCGGCGAGCGGAAGGAAAGTCCTGCTCCGGCGCGCAGCTCCAAGGGTGCGAGGGCACCGTTCGTGAACGGGCTCGCGCTGGCGGCGATCGCGGGACTCGCTCCGAGCTGCTTGCCGACCGCGTCGAACCGTACGGCCGGATGCAACGAGACGATCCCGATCTCGATGTCGTCCGCCAGGGACGCGGAGACGATGGCCCGCCGGCGGCGTCCCGACTCGGTCCCCGAGATGAAATCGCCTCCGGCCGCGATCCCGCTGCGCAACCAGTGCGCGCTTCCGACCGGAACACCGCCCTCGGCCTCGAGCCGCAGCGCGGACGAGCTTTGCGGGATCCGCGGGCAGTCCGCGGTGCCGTCGGTGCAGCTCCCGAGAGCGGAGGCGCCTCGAAGCTCTACGCCGTCGCTACGGCCCCAGGCGCGCATCGCGTACACGGCGCTCCCTTCGACCCCCTTGAGCCGCACGCCGGCGAGCCCGGAGGCGTCGAGCTCGCGCGACAGCGGCGTGATGCTCGCCTCGGGGCCGGGGAGACCGCGAGAGCCCATCGAGCCTTGCAGGAGGAGATCGATCTCGCTCGCGGGCGAGATCCGCTGCGCGACACGTGCGAGGGCCGAGACGCGGCGCGCGTCCGCGTTCGCGCGCTGCTGATCGAACCAGGGCGCGTTGTCGATCTCGGGCGTGAGCTGGCGCTGGTAGGTGAAATCGCCCGCCGTCCGATCCACCTGCACTGCCGCGACGGCACCGGTTCCGTCGCGGAGCGCGCCGGCGGCGTCGGCGGCCAGCCCGAACGAGCCGAAGGAGCCGGCGGTCAGCGTCGCTCCGCCGCGGAACGCGTCGTTGCCGGGCGCTCGCGGCACGAGCTCCGCCGCTCCGCCCAGGGCCCCGGCGCCGAACTGCGCGCCGAGGACGCCCCGGCTGATGATGACGCGATCGAGCAGCGTCGCCGGAAGCGTCGCGAGATCGACGGCGCTTCCGCCGGGACCCTGCAAGGGGATCCCGTCGAGCAGGACCGCGGACTGGTCGGCGCTAGCTCCGCGCAGAGAGAGCGTCGCCGCCTGGCCCGGTCCGCCGAGCGCGTGCACAGAGACGCCCGGCGAGGTTGCGAGCAGCTCCGCGACGGAGCGGACCTCGCCTGCGAACCGGTTGGCCTCTACGACGGTGGTTTCGGAGCCCGGAGCTCGCAGCGAGCCGTGCGGCCGCTCCGCTACGATTTCCACCTCGGGGAGCTCGGTACGGGCCGGGCCCTCGTCCGTGCGCGCCGCGGCATCTTGCGCGCGCGCGGGAACCGAAACGGCCGCGACCAGCGCGACGGCGAAGATTCCACGGCGGCAACGATGAACGCGCCACGGTGTGGCGCAGGCGGGCGGCACGGCTCTCCCTCTTTCTCTCGAAGAGGTGAATCGCTATGTCGCCGCCAGGCAGGTCTCCTGGCTCCCGGGTCTGCCGCGAGCACGTCGCGGCCCGCCGTCCCGCCTTCCCCGGCTATATGCCGAGTGGCTTCTGGGACTGGCTGCCCGGCTACAGTGGCGGGACCGCGCCGGCTTTCGACCGGCTTCCCTCGAAGGCCCTTTCGGGCGCCACGGCGGCGGGAACTACGCTTCGACGCGTGAAGTACGCCGCCGCGGGCTTTGCGGTCAAGGTCCAGCAGGCCGCAGCGTGGTCTCCCCTTCCACGGACAGATGCGTGCGGTTCTTCTGCACGACCGTCTTCATCCGTTTCATGCGGGCAAGCTCGTCGAGGCTCGAGAACGGCCGTTTCGCGCGTCGCTCCACGATGGCGTGGGCGCGCCCGCGCCCGATTCCGGGCAACAGGCGCAACTCCGCTTCGCTCGCGCGATTCACGTTGACGACGCCGGCCATCTTCGCCTTGGGAGGCTTCTTCTCGCGCGGGATCCTCGCGCTCGCTGCGGCGGCGGACGGCAGGGCGGGTGTAGCCGCCGTCGCTGCGCCGGCGAGGAGCGCGAACAGGACAGGGATGTGCATCGTCAGGCTTCCTTGCGCGCGGCCGTGTCGGCGCCCTGCTCGGCGGCGACGGCGAGAGCGCCCGGCTGCGCGGAGCGGCGCACGTCCTTGATGGGCTCGCGGATGTTGACCTTCCCGTCGATGGGGATCGCCTCGAGCAAGAGGCTGATCGACCCGTCGCGGTTGAGCCAGGCCGTGCCGATCCGGCTCCAGACCCGGCCCTTCATTCCGGGTCGGTTGGTGATGTGGTACGCGATCCAGGGCTTCTTCCAGTCGCCGTCCGCGCCCGGTCCCACCGGCTGCATGTGCATCACCTTCGCGTCCGCGCTCTCCATTCCGACCTCCGAGAAGGACCACCGCGCCATTGCGGGGGACGGAGGGCGAGGAGCACGCGCCGTGCCACCGCGCGTGCTCTCGCAAGAGCGGGAACGAAGCCCGTTCCAGAATGGGAGGGGGTCCCGAATCGGGACCCCGCGGCCTTCAGGCCTTGGGCAGCGAGTGCGGCGGAGGATTCGACACGTCGATGCGGCCGAACTGCGACTCGTACTTGGCGACGTTCTCTTGCAGCGCGAGGAGGAACCGCTTCATGTGCTTGGGGCTGTTGATGACCCGCGCCCGGACCACCGCTTTCGGTGGCGACTGCGGCTGCATGTAGATGAAGTCGATGGTGAACTCCGTCTCGTTGTGGTTGAGCATCGCCATGTTCACGTACGCGCCGTTCGCGGTCGCGTCGTCGAGCTGAAGCTGGATCTGCACCTGCGACTGCGTCTCGGCCATCCCCGTCTCCTTGGCTGTTTGCCCGCGTTCCCAAGGCATGCTACCGCCGCGGCCCTGCATGGCGCAGGAGGGCGCCGGGTCCCCCGGCGCCCGGGCGGAGGCCGAAGGCCGGAGCATTGGAGACCGCGGAACCATTTTCGTTGGGAGGGGGCGACGTCGCCTGCCTGCTCTTGCACGGCCTCACCGGATCGCCCGCCGAGGTGCGGCCCGTCGGCGAGGCCCTGGCGAAGGCGGGATTCCGCGCGGTGGGGCCGCTCCTGCCGGGCCATGGAACCACGCCCCGCGATCTGATGCGCGTCGGCCGGGCCGACATGCTGGCTGCTGCCGCCGATGCGCTCCGCTCGCTGGGCGGTGCACGGCGCATCTTCGCGTGCGGGCTTTCCATGGGTGCGCTGCTCTCCGTCGAGCTGTGCGCGCGAGTCGCGGCGCGCGATGGTGCGCCGGCCATCACAGCGATTGCGCTCCTCGCTTCGGCGGTGCGGATGGCGCGGCTGAGCCGCGTCTTCACCGAGGTGATCGGCAGGCTCCCCACGCTTCCCATCATCCTCGGGAAGGGTGCGCGAGACATAGCGGTGGCAGCGGCCGGCGGAGACGAACCGGCGAAACCTTCTGACGGTTCGTACCAGGCAATCCCGTGGAATTGGGGCCGCGAGCTGCGCCTGCTCGGCGAGGAAACGATGGCAGATGCGCGGCGGGTCCAGGTGCCCGCTCTCCTCTTGCACGGTTCGCTCGACCGCACCGCCTCGCCCGCCGGCTCCCGGATGCTGCGCGACGCGCTGGGCGGCCCGGCCAAGGTAGTGCTCTTTCCGCGCAGCGGCCACGTCTTGCCGCTCGACGAGGAAGGTCCCCAGGTCGCGCAGGCGATCGTCGAGTTCTTCCAGGAGGCCTAGATGGCGAAGGTGGTGCTGGCGATCGACCAGGGCACGACAGGAACGACGGCGCTGGTCCTCGACCGGCGCCTCGCCGTCAAGGGGAAGGCCAACGTCGAGTTCCGGCAGATCTTCCCCAAGCCCGGCCAGGTGGAGCACGACCTCGAGGACATCTGGACCTCGACGCAGAAGGCCATCGCGGGAGCGCTGCGCGAGGCAGGCGTGAAGGGCGCCGACCTGGAGGCGATCGGCATCACCAACCAGCGAGAGACGACGCTGCTGTGGGAGCGGCGCGCGGGCAGACCCCTCTACCATGCGATCGTCTGGCAGGACCGGCGCACCGCGGGGGCGTGCGACGAGCTCCGCAAGCAGGGCAAGGAGCCCTGGATCCGCGAGAAGACCGGGCTCGTCCTCGACGCCTATTTCAGCGGGACGAAGCTCCAGTGGCTGCTCGAGAACGTGAAGGGCGCGCGCGAGCGGGCCGAGCGGGGCGAGCTGGCCTTTGGCACCGTCGATTCCGCGCTCCTCTGGAAGCTCACCGGCGGGGCGGTGCACGCGACTGACGTCACCAACGCCTCGCGCACGCTCCTCATGAACCTCACGACCCGCGCCTGGGACGACGAGTTGCTCGCGCTCTTCGGGGTCCCCCGGCAGGTGTTGCCGGAGATCCGGCCCTCCGCCGGCGAGTTCGGAAGGACCAAGGGCGTCCGCGGGCTCCCCGACGGGATTCCCATCGCGGGCATCGCCGGGGATCAGCAGGCGGCGATGGTCGGGCAGGCCTGTTTCGCCGAGGGCGAGGCGAAGTGCACCTACGGTACGGGCGCCTTCCTGCTCATGAACGCGGGGCCGAAGCCGGTCACCTCCAAGCACGGGCTCCTCGGCACCGTCGCCTGGCAGATCGGCGACGAGGTCGCCTACGCCCTGGAGGGCAGCGCCTTCGTCGCGGGAGCGGTCGTGCAGTGGCTGCGCGACGGGCTCGGCATCATCCGGCAATCCTCCGAGATCGAGGCGCTCGCGAAGGAAGTTCCCGACTCGGGCGGCGTGGTCTTCGTTCCCGCGCTCGCGGGGCTCGGCGCTCCGCACTGGCGCCAGGATGCGCGCGGTCTCGTCTGCGGCATCGACCGCGGCGTCACCAAGGCGCATCTCGCACGAGCGGCCCTGGAGGGAATCGCGTTCGAGATCTACGAGCTCGCCCAGTCGATGGCGCAGGACATCGGCAAGCCGATGCCGATGTTCCGCGTCGACGGCGGCGCCTCGACCAACGATCTGCTCATGCAGTTCCAGGCCGACCTGCTCCAGACCCCGATCGAGCGGCCGCGCATGGTCGAGACCACAGCCCTGGGCGCCGCCTTCCTGGCCGGCATCGGCACCGGCATGTGGGCGGGGACGAAGGAAGTGGCAAAGGCCTGGAAGCCGGGAAGGCGCTTCCTGCCGAAGATGAAGGACGAGGCCCGCGAAGCCCACCTCGCGCGGTGGCGGAAGGCGATCGCCCGCGTCTGCGCCTAGGTCAAGAGCGCCTCCATCGCGGCGCCGAGCGTGCCGACGCCGCACAATTCGAGGGGCGCTCCCGTGATTCGCCGCGCGTTGGACTCCGGCAGGATGCAGCGCACGAACCCGAGTTGCGCCGCTTCCCCGAGCCGCTGCTCGATCTGCGTCACGCCGCGCACCTCGCCGGCCAGACCGACCTCGCCGAGAATCACCGTGCGCGGATCGAGCGGGACGTCGCGGAAGCTCGAGGCCAGCGCTGCCGCGACGGCAAGATCCGCCGCCGGCTCTTCGAGCGTCGCGCCTCCGGCGACGTTCACGTAGATGTCCTGGTCCGACAACACGATTCCTTGCTTCCGTTCCAGCACGGCGGTGAGCAGGGCCACCCGTCCGCTGTCGACGCCGATCGCCGTCCGCCGCGCCGATCCTCCTCCGGCCGCGTCGGCGACGAGGGCCTGCACCTCGACGAGGAGCGGACGCGTCCCGTTCATCACCGCGACGACCGCGCTTCCGGAAGATCCGCGCGGGCGCTCGGCGAGAAAGAGCGCGCTCGGATTGCACACCTCCTCGAGGCCCTTGCCCTTCATCTCGAAGACGCCGATCTCGTTGGTGGAGCCGAAGCGGTTCTTGCAGGCCCGCAGGATCCGGTAGGCGTGGCTGCGGTCGCCTTCGAAGGAAAGCACCGCGTCTACCAGGTGCTCGAGCATGCGCGGTCCGGCGATGCCGCCGTCCTTGGTCACGTGACCGACGAGGAGGGTAGGCGTTCCCGTCCGCTTCGCCCATTCGATGAGCCGCGCGGCGACGTCGCGCACCTGGGTCACGCTTCCCGCCGAGGAGTCGAGACCCGCGACGTGCAGCGTCTGCACGGAATCGACGGCGAGGACCAGCGGCCCTAGCCGGTCGGCGGCGGCGAGCGCGTCCGCGACGGACGAATCCGAGCGCAGGAGCAGGCCTGGCGAGAGCGCCGAGAGGCGTTCCCCGCGCATGCGGATCTGCGCCAGCGACTCCTCGCCGCTCACGTAGAGGACAGCGCGATCGGGCGCCTGCCGCGCGAGTCGATCGAGCGCCGTAAGGAGCAGCGTGCTCTTCCCGATGCCCGGCTCTCCGGCGAGGAGCACCACCGCGCCCGGAACGAGTCCACCGCCGAGGACGCGGTCGAATTCGCCGATACCGGTGCTCAGCCGCTCGCCCGATTCCGGCGGAACGCGGTCGATGGCTACCGCGTCAGCCGCTCCGGGCGCCGCGCACTCCTCGACGATCGACGCCCATTCCCCGCATCCCGGACAGCGGCCGAGCCATCGCGAAGTCCGGAACCCGCACCCCGTGCACATGTGCTCGACCTTCGCCGCCCTCGCCGCCTTTGCCATGGAGCGGACCCTACAAGGAGGGTCCGACACGCCTCGCGAGCGCCTTCACCCCGCGTTCATCCGGGGAGCGAATCCAGAGGGGGCGCGTGTTCGCTCACGCGCGGGATGATATTCGAGGAGCGAGTCTCCCGGAGGTCCGGCATGCGCGCTGCGGTGATCGGCGGAGGCGCCTGGGGCACGGCGCTCGCTACGGTTCTCGCCAACAACGGCTACGCGGTGACCATCTGGTCATACGAGGCGGACGTCGCGGCCTCGATCACCGAGCGGCACGAGAATCACAAGTACCTTCCCGGCGCCACGCTTCCGCCCGGGATCCGCGGGACCGTCGATCTGGCCGAGGCGCTGCGCGAAGTCGAGCTGATCGTCGCCGCGAATCCCTCGCACGTCACCCGCGGGGTGATGGCGAAGGCGGTGCCACATCTTCCCAGGGCGACGCCGATTGTGAGCGCCACCAAAGGCATCGAGAACGACTCCCTCCAGACCATGGACGAGGTGCTGGAGGACGTCCTGCCGCCCGAGATTCATCCCTATCTCGCGTTCCTTTCCGGACCATCGTTCGCCAAGGAGACGGCGCAGCGGATGCCGACGGCGGTGGTGATCGCGGCGACCTGGGAGCGGATCGCCAAGCAGGTACAGAAGGCGTTCTCCAACGATTACTTCCGCTGCTACACCTCCAACGACGTCGCCGGAGTGGAGCTCGGGGGCTCGCTCAAGAACGTCTGCGCGATCGCCGCGGGCATCGCCGACGGGATGGGGTTCGGACACAACACGCGGGCGGCGATCATCACCCGCGGCCTCGCGGAGCTGGTCCGTCTCGCGACGCGCAAAGGGGCAAATCCCATCACGCTCTCCGGCCTGGCCGGGATGGGCGATCTCGTGCTCACCTGCACGGGCGACCTGTCCCGCAATCGCACCGTCGGTCTGCGCCTCGGCAAGGGAGAGAAGCTGGATGACGTGCTCGCCTCGATGACCCAGGTCGCCGAGGGCGTCCGGACGGCGAAGAGCGTTCACGACCTGGCGGCGAAGCTCGCCTGCGAGATGCCGCTGCACGAGGCCGTATACCGGATCCTCTTCGAGGGCCTCGCGCCCCGTCAGGCGATGAGTCAGCTCACCTCGCGGGAACTGAAGAGCGAATTCGCCATGCATTGAACACACGGGGCCAGAGTTCTGGCCCCACCGTCCAGAAATCTGGCCGCCGTGACGAGGCGATTCTTCCGCCCGCGCCATTTCGATCGCGTACTATCCGCGCGCCATGAACACCCCCCGACGGATTCTCGGAACGCGCGTACTCGTCATCGCGCTCGCCCTCGTCGCCGCATGCGGCGGCAACGTGAATGTGGTCAAGAAGCAGAACCTCGACCTGAAGCCCGTCAACCTTCCGCTCCGGACCTTCGCCTTCCCGTCGGGGCTGCGGGTCGTGGTCGAGAAGGACACGCGGACTCCGCTCGCCGGCGTGTTCGCGGTCGTCGGGAGCGGCTCGTCGAGCGACCCCAAAGGCAAGGAGGGTCTCGCGCATTACGTGGAGCATCTCGCCTTCCAATCGAAGCCGTTCGGACAGCTGCGCTTCGAGGACATGCTCGATGCCGCCGGCGCGATCGCCTGGAACGCGTCCACCAACTTCGACGCCACGACGTACTACGAGATCGGGCCCGCGTCCGCGCTGCCGCAGCTCTTGCGGGCGGAAGCGGTCCGGATGGTCGTCCCGGTGTCGGATATTTCGAGCTCGGCGCGAAAGGTCGAGCTGGACGTCGTGCGGAACGAGCTTCGCGAGCGGAACGAGACCGGGTTCGTGGGCGACGTCTTCTCGCGGATGCAAGTCGCGCTGTTTCCGCCGGGCCATCCGAATTCGAGCCCGATCGGCGGGACCCATCAGAGCCTTTCCTCGTTGACGAAGGCGGACGCCGATGCATTCGCCAAGGCGCACTACCGTCCCGACAACCTGACCATCGTCATCCTCGGGAACGTCGATCTCGACAAGGCGGGGGAGCTTCTCGCCGAGACCCTTCCGGAGGCGCTCGTCGCGGCGCCGCAACCGGTGAAGCTTCCCACGCGGCTCGCACCCGTCGCGCCCCCGGTGCCGGAGCCTCCACCGCGGCCCGACCGGATCCCGAAGGTAGAAGCCGCGATTCCCTCGCCCGAGCTGTGGATCGGGTGGTCGATGCCGCGAGGATTCGACCGCGACGCGTATCTGCTCACGTTCCTCGCGACGTCGGCGCGACAGAGGTTCGCCCGCCTGCGTCTCGACGACAAGGACATCACGAGCATCAACGTCTTTCCCGTCAGCGGAAAAGACGCCTCCGTCCTGCTCTGCCACATCGCCTTGAACGAAGCCTCGCATCCGGAAGACACGCTGCGAGACGTTCTCGGCGAAGTCGACCATGTCGTGAACCCGTTCATGCGCGATCCGAACGACGAGGCGCGCTCGAGCATGAGGGGTTCGCGCTACACCGCCTCCGACGTCGCCTATACGCGCACGCGGCGCACCATCCTCATCGGGGAAATCCTCGGTATGGAGGATCTCATCCAGCGAGGGCTCCGGCGGGCGACCGTGACGCATTTCGCGGAGGACCCGACGCTGCTTTCCCGCGCGCTGCGCGACCTCGCGGATTTGAATCCGGATCAGCTTCGCGAGTATGCGCGCCCATACCTGACCGCGGACCGGGCGCGGGCGATCCTCTTCGTTCCGAACGGCGCCTCGAGCCGCCTCGCGGAGGCGTCGGGCCGGGCGGCTTCGGCGGAGCACGAGCGCAAATGGGAGAAGCTCCCGCCGCCGCCCAAGGAGTGGATGGCCGAGTTGCTGCGCGATCCCGGGCAGCTCGCATCGCACCAGCTCAAGAACGGGGTTTCGGTAGTGCTGGTGCGGCGGCCGGGCCTGCCGGTCGTCACGGCCAGCGTTTCCCTCGGCATCAGTCCCGCCGCGGCGAAGGACGTCGGCGCCCGCGCCCTCGCGCAGGCGATGGCGTACCCCGCGAGCCACATGAATCCGGCATACGAGTATGGCGGGCTACGGTTCTCCCGCGAGACGAGGGACTCGATGACGTACATCGTCGAGGGGCCGTCGGGGAACGCGGAAGCCGTGCTGGCGACGCTCGCCGAGGAGGTGCGGAGCATGCACCTCGATCCGGGATCGACTCTCCATTACAAGGAGAGCGTCCTGCCCTCGTACCAGCGGTGGGAGCGCGATCCGCGCCATCTCGCGGATCGTGCGTTCCTCTCCGCGGTGCTGCCAGGGAGCCCGTACGGGCACGTCTCCGATTACCGCGAGCTCGAAGCCGCATCGCAGGGCGCCGCGGCAGAGTGGATCGAGCGGACCTTCGTGCCTGCCAACGCGACGCTGGTCGTGGTCGGCGACTTCGAGGCCGGACAGATGCAGGGGTTCGTGGAGGATTCCTTCGGTGGGTGGAGCGGCAGCGCCCCCGCCGTCGCGAAGGAGGCGCGCTCCGCGACATCGGATCGACCGGCGCGTACGGTGGTCATGCCCCGGCCGGGTGCGAGCCAGGGCGAGGTTCGTTTCGGCTGCCAGCTCCCGGACGTTGGCGGCAATGATGCGGTGGCGGTGCGCCACGACGTTGCCGCGGCGATCGCGGGTGATCGGCTGCAACAGGTCCTGCGGGAAACCCTGGGCGCCTCCTACGGCGTCCATGTGGGCGCGGTGAAGCTCGCGGATGGCACGGCGTACCTCGACATCCGGACCGACGTGGAGAACGGGAAGCTCGCCGCGGCGCTGCGCGAGCTTCGCGGCGCGATCGAGTCGATGGCGGCGACGCCGGTCGATTCGCGCACGCTGGAATGGGCGCGATACAGCAAGGCTGCGGCCATCGCGGTCGGGCAGATGAGCAACAATGAGGTCGCTGCATCCATCCTGCGACGGAAGCGGCTCGGGCTGCCGCCCGACCTGGCCGATGTGAAACGCGATCTCGACGCCGTATCGGCGAAGGACGTGCAGAGCGATTTCCAAGCCTGCCTCGCAGCGCATCCGGCGGTGTCGATCGTCGGCGAGGAGCCCGTCGTGCAGGCCGCCCTGAAGGAAGGCTGGCGGTAGGGACGTCTCAGGGCGCGGTAGGGTTCGCGCCATGACCCTACCGCTCGCTTCCCTTTTCGCCGCATTGCTCGCTGCTCCCGCGCCGGAGCCGGTCATCGCCTTGCGCGCCGCTCGCCTCTTCGACGGCATCGGCGAAATGCGCGCTCGAATGACGGTGCTCGTCCGCGGTGGACATATCGCCGCGGTCGGCGAGCGCGTCGACGTGCCGGCCGGCGCCGAGGTCATCGATCTCGGCGACGCGACCCTGCTGCCCGGGCTCATCGACGCGCACACGCATCTCGCGCTGCACGCCGGCGACTACGACCGGCAGATCCTTCGCGAGACGCCGGAGCTGCGCACCATCCATGCGGTGGTGAGCGCGCGGAAGACGCTCGAGGCTGGCGTGACGACGGTTCGCGATCTCGGTAACGAGGCCGCGGGCTTCGCGGACATCGCGCTGCGCGACGCGGTCCGAGAAGGGCTCGTCCCGGGTCCTCGCGTGCTCGCGGCCATCCGGCCCGTCACCAGCACCGGTGCCTATGCGCTGACCGGCTACTCTCCGTATCTGGTCACGCCGCCGCTCTCTTCGAGCGCAGACGGCGTGGGGGAAGTGCGCAAGGAGGTTCGCCGGCTGCTCGCCCAGGGCGCGGACGTCATCAAGATCTACATGGAGTCGTACGAGAAGAAGCAGCCGCGGGAGGACGTGCTGAGCGGCGCGATGAACTACTCGAAGGAGGAGCTGGCGGCGCTGGTCGAGGAGGCGCACCGCGGCCACGTGAAGGTCGCCGCGCACACCTACAGCGACGAGGCCGCGCAGGTCGCGCTCGACGTCGGTGTCGACTCCATCGAGCACGGGCTCTATCTCTCCGAGGCCACCTTCCGGCGCATGGCGAAGCAGGGGACCGTCTACGTCCCCACGCTTCTCGTCTACGAGCTCTGGCGCGACGGACAGATCTTCGGCGGCATTACGCCGGAGAAGAAGGCGCAGCTCGCCAGGACCTGCGAGGAGCACGCGAAGAGCTTCCGGCGCGCGCTTGCGAGCGGTGTGAAGATCGCATTCGGCAGCGACACCTTCGAGCTGCCGGGGACCAATCCGCGCGAGCTCGAGCTCCTCGTGCGCGAGGGGATGAAGCCACTCGACGCGCTCCGCGCCGGTACCTCGGTCTCCGCGGCGCTTCTCGGCGTCGACGGCGTCACGGGCGCGCTCAAGCCGGCGCTCGCGGCGGACGTGATCGCGGTGCGAGGCGATCCGCGCACGAGCATGTCGGTGCTTCGCGAGGTGCTGCTGGTGATGAAGGACGGCAGGATCCACCTGCGCCGCTGAGCAGTCCTTCGCGCCCCGGAACGGCTGCGCTGCTCGCGAGGAGACGCCGGTCCGCCTGGAGGAGAGGGGATGCCGGACGGGCACCACGTGGGTAGCTCTGCGAGGTGGGTTCGCGCCGGCAGCTCCGGTGGGTCTCGCTCGCTGCCGTCGCGGTAGCGCTCGCTTGCGCGCATCCGGCGGTGCGCAACGAACCTCCGCCCGAGCAACAGGCGCCCGCGCCCCGGCAGCGACACGAGTTCCAGAGGGGCGTCGCAAGCTACTACGGCAACGAATTCGAGGGCCGCCGGACCGCGAGCGGCGTTCTGTATAACAGCCGTTTCATGACGTGTGCGCACCGGACGCTACCGTTCGGCACTGTGATTCGCGTCACCGACGTCGAGACCAGCAAGAGCGTCGTCGTCAAAGTGACCGACCGCGGCCCCTACGCGAAGGGGCGCGTGGTCGATCTCTCGCTGGCGGCCGCTCGCAAGCTCGGCATTGTCGATCGCGGCCTGGCACGCGTTACCGTCGAGATCGTGCAATGACGAAAAAATTTGTTCCGCGGGGCGCTTCCGGGGGGTCCCAGCAGCCATGACAGGAGGGGGGAAAAGGAAGACCCGAAATGAAGGTTCGTCCCCTTAGTCCTGCTGTTCCCGTCGTCTGCCTGTTTCTCCTTGCCGCCGCTTGCGCACCCGATGCGGGTCCAGGCGATGACATCGCCGGCACCGAGCAACGGAGCTCGGAGCTCGTGCAGACGTGTACCGCCACCAACGTGACTGGCAATCCTTACAAGGGCAGGCTCTGCGGCGGAGCCTTCATCGACAATTGCACCCCAGGGCTCGTCTATTCCTGCCGCGGTGGCGCGCGCGGCACCACCGGTAATTGCACGCTCGGCACGACCTGCTCCGTCGCATGCTTGACCGGAGCCGGGGACACGCCGGTCACCGCCAACATCGGAACCGCGACGCCGGTCGCCAACGACGCTTGCTTCAACGGGCCCGCGCCGCTGACGTTCTCGACCAACTCCACGACGGGCGGAAGCTACGTCACCATGACAGGGACGCTCACCCAGCCTCACAGCCCGTACGCCATCGTCAATTTCAAGGGGACCACGGCGGACGTTCCGCCGCTCTGCAGCCCGCCGCTCTTCCTCTTTCCGAATACCAATTCCGTGAGCTGGATCGAGCCCACCAACGTCGTCGCTGCGTCGAAGACCGTTCCACTGTGGGCGCTGATCAGCTTCAACGACTCGACCGGCGCGGGTCGCAATCTCGTCTCCGTCACCAATCCGCTGACCCTCAACCCGGGCGGAACGCTTCCCAAGCCGGCGCTGGCCTCGTTCAGCGTCTCGGACGCGAACGGAACGCCCATCTCCACCATCCCGGGAGGAAGCAACGCTTTCGCACATGGGACGCTGCCCGCGTCCACACCGGCTCCCGTGGGTGGAACGAGGGTAACGGTGACGAGCAACCCGGCGAACGCGTTCGTCACCGACGGCAGCTTCAACATCGACGCCGGATGCTTCTCCAACACCACCGCGGGAACCCTGACGGCCACGAGCAGCCTCACCTCCAACCTCGCTGCCACGGTCAGCGCGACCAGTGGAGCGGGCGCGGCACTGAGCCAGAATGTCGTCGTGACCCCGCCGGCGCTCGCGGTCCAATCCGTCACGCTCACGCCGTCGACGGTGACCGGCGGCGCGTCGCTCACCGGAACGGTGAACCTCAACCGCGTCGTGCTCTCGAGCGACGCGAGCTCGACGGTCTCTGTGCGGATCAGCGAGGGAAACATCTCCGGCGCCAAGCTCGCGACCTTCTCCGGATGCACGGGTTCGCCGGCTTGCACGGGAACCGTCGCCGTACCGCGGGGTTCGCGGAGCGCCTCTTTCACCATCTCCACCAGCGCGGTCGGCTCCCAGGATTTCGTTACGGTCGCCGCGGGCGCCTCCTGGAGCAACACGTCGGCGAGCGCGCAATTGACCATCAACCCCAGCGGGAACGCCTCGGCGTCGCTTTCGTCGCTGGTCATCTCTCCGTCGAGCGGTTTCTGCGGCTTCTCGGCCACGGGAACCGTCACGCTTACCGGCCCCGCACCCGCGGGAGGCGCAGCGGTCGCGCTCTCCTCGAGCAGCACGGCCAACGCGCAGGTTCCCGCCAGCGTGACGGTGGCTGCGGGACAGACCCAGGCGAGCTTCACCGCGACCACGGGTCCGAGATGCAGCGCATCCTCGGTCGTGATCACGGCGACGTACGGCGGGGCTTCGCAACAGAACGCGCTCTTCTTCAATTGAGCGAACGCGTTCGGCTACGCGTCGGCGTCGCGATCGAGATCGTGACGCCGGCGTTAGCGGGGCGGCTAGCGCGCCGGGAACATCCGCTGGGGCATGGTCGCGTCCGGGTGCTGCGAGGCCGGGTCTTCGGCCTCGAGATGCCCGAGCAGGTGCGACGAGGCGACGAGGATGATCGGACGGAAGAGCAGGTTCATCACCGGCACCGCGAGCAGCGTCGCGGTCATGAAGGCGAAGCCCGTAGAAATGGTCGGATGCCCTTCCATGAGCGCGAACTCTCCGCGCCAGGGCAGCGAGAGCCGATCGCAGAAGCGGGCGAACTTCCGCAACGCGCCGGCGACCGGTCGCACCGGGATGTGGTCCGCGGCGCGCAGGAACATCCGCACGAACCAGGGGCTCCGGGCGCGCTGGTCGGTCGCTTCCGCGCTCTTGACGGTCTCGCCGGGAAGCAGGACCCGCGCGTCGTCGAAGGCGTCCACCACCACCCAGTGCACCGTCCACGCGCCGACGACCACCTGGGAGATGATCTTCCCGAAGAAGGGGATGAAGTGCCAGATCGCCGCCAGCGGCAAGAGGCCGATGGCGATGACGATGGCCTGCTGGATCGCGCGCCGGAGCGAGGTGAAGAGCGGGTACTCGCGCGGGCCGCAAGCGCCGAATCCGAGCTTCCAGCGCACGAGCGCGGCCATCCGGGCGTAGTGCTTGGCGAAGACGATCGACGGAACCGGCGCGAGGACCGCGAAGGTCCGGTAGAAGGTCTTGAAACGACCCGCCCAGATGGGTCCGTCGGCGGGGCTGACGAGGGCGCAAACGGCGCAGAAGGCGGCGAGCCACACGGCGGGGACGAGCCCCTCGCGAAGCAACTCGGGATCCTTCAAGAGGATGCGCGCCCCGAGGATCGGCTGCGCCGCGCCGTAGAGGACGTTGACGGCGGGGTCCGCCTTCGCGGGCGGCGGCTGCATCTCGCGCGAGAACGACTTGAACCGCTTGCGCGCCCAGCGGGCCCGGAGGGCGAGGCTTTCCTTCGAAAGAACGGTGGGCAGGCTCGACGGAAACATCGGTTCTCTCTGTACGCTCTCCGCGCACCGTTTATTGCACGGTGGCGTCGGGCCCTGGCAAGCGGCCGCCTACTCGCCGAGATAGGCCTTTCGCACCTCTGGACTGCGCAAGAGCTCCTGGCCTGTCCCACTTTGTACGACCTGGCCCGTCTCGAGCACGTGCCCATGGTGCGCGATGCCGAGCGCCAGGTGGGCATTCTGCTCGACGAGCAGGATGGTCACGCCCTGGTGATTGATCTCCTCGATGATGCGGAAGATCGTCTCGGTCACTTGCGGCGCCAGCCCCAGGGAAGGCTCGTCAAGCAAGAGCAGCTTCGGCTTCGCCATCAAGGCCCGGGCGATGGCCAGCATCTGCTGCTCGCCGCCGGACAGCGTCCCGGCCATCTGTTTTTCCCGCTCTTTCAAGATGGGAAAGAGGGTGAACCCGCGCTCCATGTCCTTGGCTATGCCGTCCGTGTCGCGCCGCAGGAAGGCGCCGAGCTGCAGGTTCTCGCGCAGCGTGAGGTTGGGGAAGATGCCCCGGCCTTCCGGCGCGTGCGAAAGACCCCGCTCGACCAGCTTGTGCGGCTTGAGCCCCGCGGTCTTCTCGCCGCGGTACTCGATGCTCCCGCCCGAGGCGCGCAAGAGCCCGCTCACCGCCCGCAGGGTCGTCGTCTTGCCGGCGCCGTTCGCGCCGATCAAGGTGACGATCTCTCCCTCGCCGACCTGGAAGGAGATGCCGCGGAGCGCGTGGATCGCCCCGTAGTGCACGTTGAGGTCGCGCAGCTCGAGGAGCGCGCTCACGTCCGCCCCGCCTGCGCGATCTGCGCAGCGTGCTCGCGCGCGTACTTCTCGCCGAGGTAGGCCTCGATGACCTTGGGATTGGACTGGATCTCCCGCGGCAGTCCCTTGGCGATGGTGATCCCGTGGTCGAGGACGAGGATCCGCTCGGAGACGCCCATCACCAGCTTCATGTCGTGCTCGATGAGCACGATGGCGACGCCGAAGCGGTCGCGGATCGCCCGGATGAGCGTCATCAGCTCGCCCTTCTCCTTGGCGTTGGTGCCGGCCGCGGGCTCGTCGAGGAGCAGCGCCTTGGGCCCGGTGGCGAGGGCGCGGGCGATCTCGAGGCGGCGCTGCTCGCCGTAGGGAAGGTTCTTCGCCAGGGAGTCGCGGCGGTTCGAGAGGCCCATGACCGCGAGAAGCTGGTCCGCCCGTTCCGCGACCCAGTCCTCCTCCACCTCGGCGAGCTGGCCCTGGCGGATCGCCGCCGCCATCGATTCGCGGGTCAGGTGGTGACAGGCGACGCGGATGTTGTCGAACGCGGTCAGCTCGCGGAAGAGGCGAATGTTCTGGAAGGTACGCGCCAGCCCGAGATGGGCGATGACGTGCGGCGCGAGCCCGCGCGTGTCGCGGCCGGCAACGAGGATCCTCCCCTCCGTCGGAGGGTAGACGCCGGTGAGCAGGTTGAAGACCGTGGTCTTGCCGGCACCGTTCGGTCCGATGAGAGCGACGAGCTCGCGGGGCTTCACTTGCAGTGAAAAGTCGCTGACCGCGGTGAGGCCGCCGAAGCGGATGGTCGCGCGGTCGACGTCGATGAGGAATTCGGTCACTTCGGGCGCCGCGCGAGGTACCTCGATCCCCGGCTTGCGAATGCGCTTGCGCCAGAGCTCGCGGACCCAGTCCCAGGCCTCGGTCGTCCCGAACAGGCCGCGCGGCCGCACCAGCATGAGCACGATGAGCGCGATGGAGTAGATGACCATGCGCAGATTGGCGAGGAAGCGCAGATACTCGGGGAGGAGCGTCAAGACCGCCGCCGCGATGGTCGAACCGGTGATGGAGCCCATGCCGCCGAGGACCACCATCGCCACCACCTCGAAGGAGCGCACGAAGGTGAAGCTCTGCGGGGCGAGGTTTCCCTCGAACGCGCCGGAGAGCCCGCCGGCGATGCCTGCGAGCGCGGAGCTGATCACGAAAGCGCGCACCTTGTATCCGGTGGTGTCGACGCCCATCGCCTCGGCCGCCACCTCGTCCTCGCGCACGGAGAGGAAGGCCCTGCCGTGGGTGGAGTCGCGCAGCCGCTTGGAGATGAGGATGGTGATGATCGCGAACGCCCAGATCCAGGTGAAGTCGGCGCGGTGGGGGATGGGCGAAAGGCCGATCGCGCCGCCAAACGCCCGCGTGTTCTCGATGATGACGCGGATGATCTCGCCGAAGCCGAGCGTGACGATGGCGAGATAGTCGCCGCGCAGCCGCAGCGAAGGCTTGCCGACGATGTACCCGGCGAGGCCGGCGGCGAGAGCCCCCGCGGCGAGAGCGGCGATGAAGAAGATCCGGTAGGGGTCGTCTTGCGGCCCGTTGATGAGGAGCAGCGCGGTGACGTAGCCGCCCACCGCCATGAAGCCCGCGTGGCCGATGGAGAACTGGCCGGTGAGGCCGTTCACCAGGTTCAACGACACCGCGAGGATGATGGCGATGCCGATGTGGTTGATGTTCTGGAACGCGTATTCCCAGTCGGGCTGACCGGCGAACGCGGACTGGATGATCCAGAGGCTGGGGACGGCGGCGACGAAGGGGAGCCAGGCCTCGAGCGCGCGGCGCGAATGCTTGAGCGCGGAGCCGCCGAAGAAGGGCATCAGACCTTCTCCGCCTCGCCCCGGCCGAGGAGGCCCGACGGCTTGACGAGCAGGATGAGGATCAAGATCGCGAAGGCGACCGCGTCGCGCCAGCTGGAGCTGAGGTAGCCGCTCACGATCTGTTCGGCGAGGCCGAGCAAGAGCCCGCCCAGCATCGCGCCGGGCACGTTGCCGATCCCGCCCAGGACCGCGGCGACGAACGCCTTGAGACCGGGCATGAGACCCATGAGCGGATGCACGCTCGGGTACTTGCTCGCGAAGAGGATCCCGGCGGCCGCGGCGAGCGTCGAGCCGAGCACGAAGGTGAAGGAGATCACCAGGTCGACGTTGATCCCCATCAGCGCCGCGGTGTCCGGATTGAAGCTGACCGCCCGCATCGCCCGGCCCATGCGCGTATGGAAGACGATGAACTGCAGGATGTACATGAGCGGCACGGCGACCAGCACCGTCACCGCGTCCACGTAGCCGAGGGAAACGGAGCCGATGTGGATCGGCGCGTTGTGCGGCAGCACGTTGAAGAAGCGGGGCGTCGCGCCGAAGAGGTACTGGCCGCCGTATTCGAGCAGGAAGCTCATGCCGATGGCGGTGATGAGCGAATTGAGCCGCGGCGAGCTGCGGATCGGGCGGTAAGCGAGCCGCTCGATGAGGAAGCCGACCACGCCGCAGATCGCCATCGAGGCGAGCGTGACCCAGAGGACTCCGAAGATGGAAGGATTGCGCGCCTCGCTCGTCCAGCGCGAGGACACGTACCAGCCCATCATCGCCCCCAGCATGAAGACGTCGCCGTGGGCGAAGTTGATGAGCTTCAAGACGCCGTACACCATCGTGTAGCCGAGCGCGATGAGCGCGTAGATGGCGCCGACGCTGATCCCGTCGATGATGTGCTGGAAGAGCTCGATCAAGCTGGGCTCAGAATCGGGACGAGCAGAGCAGGGCGCGCGCGGGTTCCACCAAGGCTATTTCTTCGGCTGCTCCCCGGAGGGTACTCCTTGCGGCTGCCCCGTGGTCGCCGCCGACTGGGCGCTGCTGCTCGAGCCGACCGGCGGCGTCCGCGTGGTGGTGGGCATCGTGCCCGGAGCGGGATTCGGGGCCGTGTTTCCCTCGGGCCGCGCAGTCGGCGACGACGGCTCCCCCGCGGCGACCTTCACGCCTTCCGGATAGATCTTGGTGACGAAGTCGTATTTGCCGCCCTTCGCCACCTGCAGGACGACCGCAGGCTTCAACGGATTGCGCTGGGTGTCGAGGGTGATGTCGCCGGTGACGCCGTGGAATCCTTTGGTGTCGGCGAGCGTCGAGCGGATGTTCGGGCCGGTCAGGTCGGGCGCCTTCTGCATCGCCTCGAAGAGCATCCCCGCAGCATCATAGGCCTGGGCGGCGAGGGAATCGGGAAGCTGCCCGCCGTACTCCTTCTTGAACTTGCCGACGAACTCCTGGATGCGCGGGCTCGGGTCGTCCACCGAGTAGTGGTTGGAGAAGTAGCTGCCTTCGAGCGCGGCGCCGCCGATCTCGTACAGCTTCTCGCTGTCCCAGCCGTCTCCGCCGAGGAGCGGTACGGTGATGCCGACCTCGCGCGCCTGCCGCGCGACCAGGCCGACGTCCGTGTAGTAGCCGGGAACGTAGAGCGCGTCGGGTTGGGACGCTTTCATGTTGGTGAGTTGCGCCTTGAAGTCGACGTCGCCGTTCGAGTAGCTCTCGGTGGCGACGATCTGCCCGCCCATCTTCTTGACGTTCTCCTCGAAGTTCTGGGCGAGGCCCACCGAGTAGTCGTTACGCACGTCCTTCAGGATCGCGAACTTCTTCAGCTTCAGGTTGTCGGTGGCGAACTTCGCCATCACGTAGCCCTGGAAGGGATCGATGAAGCAGGCGCGGAAGATGTAGTCGCCTTTCCCGGTCACCTTCGGGTTGGTGGAGGAGGGCGAGACCATCGGGACCTTGGCCGGCTGCGCCTTGTCCGCCATGAACATGCTGCGGGTGGAGGCGACCTCGCCGAGGAGCGCGACCACGTGCTCGCTGGAGATGAGGCGGGTCGCGGCGGTGGCGGCCTCTTCCGGCTTGCCCTGGTCGTCGAGGGCGATGATCTGGATCTGCCGGTTCTTGATGCCGCCCGCGCCGTTTACCTCCTTGACGCGCATCTGGATGCCGCGGTCGCTGGAGATGTAACACTCCGGGAAAGCGTGATCAACCGTACGGCCCGTCCTTGACGCCACGAGGCCGGGGCCTAGAGTGCGGCTCGATGGCGGGGCCTCGGATACTCGTCGTGGACGACAACGCGGAGCTCCTCACCTTGCTCTCCTCGTCGTTCGAGGAGGCGGGGTACGCCGTCCAGACGGCGACGAGGGGCCGCTCCGCGCTCGAGCTCGCCCGCAAGGAAAAGCCCGATCTGGTGGTCGTGGACGTGCTTTTGCCCGATCTGATGGGGTACGACGTCGCCGAGGGGCTCAAGCGCCTGCGCATCCCCTTCATCTTCATGTCGGGCGTGCACAAGGGCGGTAACACGGCCGCCAGCGCCAAGACGAAGTACGGGGCGCTCGCCTACTTCGAGAAGCCGTTCGAGCGGCGAGCGCTCCTCGACGAGGTTCGCAAGCGGCTCCCGGTCATCGCCCCTCCGCCGCCGATAATGGGCCTCGACGTGGAGACGGCGCCGGAAGTCTCGGAAGAGGAACCCGAGATGCAGCTCACCAACCGCGTGCAGGTGACTGCCCCGGGCGGGCGCTCCACGCTGAAGGGAGCGGGCCCCATCCAGCTGCGGCCAGTCGATTCGGGTCTGGCGGAGCGGATGAGTACCCACGAGCCGACTTCGCCGCAACGCGTCGCCTCGCGGAACGTGGTGGAGCCTCCGGCCACCGAGGAGCCGGCGCGCGCCGTCCCCGTGCCTCCCGAGGCACTCCGCCCGCTGGAGACGGAGGGCGTGCGCCGGGGCGAGCTGAAGGACAACCTCCCGCAGCTCTTTGCCGCCTTCTACGCGGCCAAGGAGACCGGCGAGCTCGGCCTCTCCAAAGGGCAGGTGAAGAAGGTCGTCTACTTCGAGGCGGGGATGCCGGTGTTCGCGCTCTCCAACCTCGTCGCCGATCGGCTGGGCCAGTTCCTCGTACGCGCCGGGAAGATCGACGAGGAGACGCTCAAGCACGCCGCCGACGAGGCGGCAGCGACCGGACAGCGGACCGGCGACGTCCTCATCCTCATGGGAACCCTCGGCGAGGACGAGCGCCTCTATTACGTCGCCCAGCAGATCAAGAGCATCCTCTACAGCCTCTTCGCCTGGGAGGAGGGGAACTTCCAGCTCGCCTTCCAGGACCGCGCGCAGAAGGAGGCGATCAAGCTCGACATCCACCCGGCCAACCTGATCATGCGCGGAATCAAGAAGCTCTACAAAGCGCCGCGCCTGCGCCGGCTCCTTTCCATGGAGGCGCGCCCCATCCCTTCGCAGGAGCCGCTCTTCAACCTCGCGGACGTGGAGTTGCAGCCGTGGGAGGCGCACCTGCTCCCGCGCTGCGACGGTACGCGTACGGTTCGCCAGCTCATCCAGCTCTCGGGGAAGTCGGAGAACGAGGCCCTCGCCTCGCTGGTCGCGATGTCCGCGCTCCGCGTGCTCGACGCGAAGTAGCTCAGGCGCTCTCCCGGGCTTCCGCGCCCTCCAGCGTTTTCTCGATCGCCGCGGATCCCATCTCCATGAGCGTCCGGATCGCGGGCTCCATGTCGTCCGGGAGCAAGTCCGCGATCCAGACGAGCCGCGCGCCGACGTAGGCCATCGCCGACTCGGGAAGCCAGCCGAGTTGATCCTGCGCGAGATGGAGGACGGCGAGGAGCGCGCTCTTGCGCCGCTCGGGCGGGTACTTGTTCACCGCCCACTCGAATCCCTCGTCGAACCGCCGCTGTTGCTCGGGCGTGAACGGGGACGGCGGCGCCGCCTCTGTGCCGCGAGCGATCATCGGGCGCGCACGTCTAGTGCGAAGGGGCGGGGGTGTCAAGGCGCGTCATGCCCGAGGTTCCGGGGAATTGCACGCGGCGATAGAGTGCATCCAGCAGTGGCGTAGGAAGCGCAACTTTCGCCAAGACTGCGAAACGGAGCACGCGTACCGTCGCCTCATGGCTACCATCCGCAAGGAAATCGTCCTTCGCGCTTCCCCCGACGCCGTCTGGAGCGCGGTTCGCGACGTCGGG
>VBKL01000290.1 GCA_005879805.1 Deltaproteobacteria bacterium
CCTCATGTTCCAGGAGACCGGCGACCAGCAGACCTTCCAGGGCCGCTACGTCCTGCACCGCGCTTACCGTGGGACCATGAGCTGCGAGGCAGCCGACCGCTACCGCGAGATGCTCGCCGACCGCCGCCGCGACGAGGCCGACACGCTCGCCCGCCTCACCGGCTGGAGCCCCGAGATGATCCGCGACCGCATGGGTCCAGACAGCGCTCCTCCGAACGAGAGTTGGTGGAAGTCCCTCTGGCGCTGATTCACTCCCGGAGCCTCGCCTCGATCCGCTTGTCGGGCACCAGCCACAGCAGCGCGACCGCCACGTACACGGCGTCCGCTATCCACTCCCGCACGAACGCAAGCGGGATGGCGCAGGCATAGGACACGAGCGAAATCTTCCCCTTGAAATCCGTCCCCACCGCCGCCGCGAGCTTCGACTCCCGCCCCTCGTCGCCGATGATCGCGTTCTGCAGCACCCAGTACGCGAACCCCGCCCCCAGCAAGATGACCCCGTACACCGCTGTCGGCATCGAGGCGAAGTGGTTCTCGCCCACCCATCCCGTCGCGAACGGGATGAGCGAGAGCCAGAAGAGCAGATGCAGGTTCGCCCAGAGGATCTTCCCGTTGACCCGGGTGGTGGCGTGCAACATGTGGTGATGGTTGTTCCAGTAGATCCCGAGGTACACGAAGCTCACCACGTACGTCAGGAACACCGGCAGCAGAGGCGCGAGCGCCGCGATCGTGTCGCCGTGCGGGATCTTCAGCTCCAGCACCATGATGGTGATGAGGATCGCGATCACGCCGTCGCTGAACGCTTCGAGCCGTCCCTTGCCCATGATTGGCTTCCCGTCATTTCCGTGATGGCGATCGTCGCCGCCAGCAATCCGCTCGGCGCTTCACGTGGGCGATCGCAAGGACCCGGATGACATCGGGTTCGATCATGTACGCCACGGCGAAAGGAAACCGTGGCAGGAGAAATCGACGTACCGCTTCGTCCTTTGCGCCCGGCCATTGTGGCCATCTCGTCGGACTAGCCACGATCGTGTCGAAAGCGCGCGCAATCTCGTCGCGAAGTTCCAGTCCCAGGCCCGGCCGCTGAGATTCGTACCAGTCGCCGGCGGACGTGAGGTCAGCCGCCGCGCCTGCGTGAAGAACGACCTTCACGGAGCTACTTGCGCCAGCGGCTTTCGAGGCGGGCCCGCACGGATTCCCAGTCCTCGAATTTCGCCGTTCCGTCCCTGACCTCCTGGACCCTGCGCTCGATTTCGTCGAGCCAGGACGAGGCGGCGTCCGGATCCTCCCCGTCGCTCAAGCTGGCCAGGAGCTCGCGCGCCAACCGGGCTCGCTCGTCAGCAGGGAGCGCCAGCGCCTCGGTGAAGACGTCGATGTCATCGGCTGACGCCATGACTGCAGTATATCCCGCCGAAGAGCTGATCGGGTCGCGACCGAAGGTAACTGGCCCCCCGACAAGTTGGCGCTATGCTGCGCCTTCGATGCGGATCTTCGTCGCCGGCGCCACGGGCGCGGTGGGTACCGTGCTCGTCCCCGAGCTGCGCAAGAGCGGCATCGAGGTGACGCCGCACGTCCGTCCCGCCACCGCCGCGAAACATCCCATGGGCAAGGACCCCGAGGCCCTCATCTGCGACCTCGGGGACATCGGAAAGCTCCACCCCGCCATGGCCCGCTGCGACGGCGTGGCCTGCCTCGTCGGCACCATGCGCAGCCGCTTCCGCAACGGCGACACCTACGAATCCTCCGACTACCTGCCCGTCGTGGAGCTGGTGGAAGCCGCCACTCGCGACGCCAAGAACGCCCGCCACTTCGTCCTGCTCTCCGCGATGGGCGCGCGCCCGGGAGGCGGTTATCTGGGCTGGAAGTTCAAGGCCGAGGAGGCCGTCCGCGGCAGCGGCCTGCCCTGGACCGTCGTGCGGCCGTCGTTCTTCGACACGCGCGGTACGCGCAGCGCTCCGAGCCACGGCGAGGGTCGCGTCCCGCCTCCCGTAGTCGGTGGGGCGCTCAGGGCGCTGGGCGCCATCCCGGCGCTGCGAGGCATGTCCTACGATCTGCGGCCGATCCCGGTGGACGTCCTCGCCCGCGCCATCCGGCGCGTCTTCCAAGAAGGCCAACCCACCAGCGCGACTCTCACCGGCCGCGTCCTCTGGCCCCTGGCCCGCTAGGCCAGCTCGACGAACGACTCCCGCATCTCCTGCTTGGAGAGCTCCGTCACCGCCTTGTGTACGCAGACGAGGTGTTGCTCCTCCTCGTGCAGGCGCTTCTTGAACTCCTTCTTCGCGTCGCGGTCGCCGAACTCCGACGCCAGCTCGACGAGCAGCTCCCACCCTGCATTGTCGGCGAGCTCCGCCGTCAACAAAGCATGGAAGTCGTGCAGGAGGTTCGGGTCGCGCATCACCACATGCTCGATCCCTTCCGCCTCGGTCTGTACGAGGATCGATTTTTCCGAGGGCGCGTGATCATCGCCGCCGAGCGCGCGGATCTGCTCCTCGAGCCACTCCTCGTGTTCCTTCTCCTCGTCGCGGTTCTGCTGGATCTGCGCCATCACTTCTTTGACCCGCGGGTCGCCCGAAGACCGCATCCCCGCCAGGATCGTGTCGTAGAGCTTCACGCCCGCCCGCTCGAAGGCG
>VBKL01000078.1 GCA_005879805.1 Deltaproteobacteria bacterium
CGGTCGGGCGCACGTCGTGATGGCCCGGCATCTGCAAGTGCGGATTGCGCAGCTCGCGGACGATCCGATCGGGGTCGTACGAGAGCGCCACCTGCGCGTTGCGCGAGGGCGCCGCGCGGCGATCGGTGAGATTGACGATCGCTCCGATCGGTTCTCCCTCGATGGCAGCGTGCGGTTCCTCGACGAAGCTCTTCACCGATTCCGACAGCCAGTGGTACCGGCGGGCGGTCGCCGTCCGCGCGCGCATGCCCTGCTGCACGACCACCCATGCGCCGTCGGTCGCGGCGACGAAGCCGTGCAGGTAGAGGTCGAATCCGTCCTGCACGGCGGCGGAATCGACCTTCGCGACCAGGCGGCTCGTGCGCGCGAGGGCGCCGCCGTCGAGACCCGTCCGCTCTCCGAAGGCGATCAGCTCCCCCGGCGTCTTGCGCGACTGCGCCCCGCGGCCGCCGCAGACGACGAGTCCGAGCTCTTTCTCGCGGCCCGCGAGACCGCGCTTCAAGGCGCCCAGCACGCTGGTCGTGATTCCACTCGAGTGCCAGTCCATCCCCATCACGCAACCGAAGGCCTGGAACCAGAACGGATGCGCGAGCCGGCGCAGGACGCCGTGCGGCCCTTCTTCGAGGAGCAGGGCCTCGACGATGATGGTCCCGAGGCGCGCCATCCGCGAGGCGAGCCATTCGGGAACGCGCCCTCCGTGGAGCGGCAGATCGGCGGAGCCGGAGCGACCCATACGCCCGTTCAGTATGGACGCCAGCAAGGCGGGCGGCAACCCTCCGCGCATGCCGCGAATCCAGGTCGACGGGGCGGAACTCCAGTACGAGGACAGCGGCGGGCCGGGAGAGCCCGTCGTGTTCGCCCATGGCCTCCTCTGGAGCACGACGCTCTTCCGCTTCCAGGTCGAGGCGCTGCGCGGCGAGTACCGCTGCATCGCCTTCGACTTCCGCGGGCAGGGCAAGAGCCAGGTGACCACCACCGGCTACGACATGGACACGCTCGCGCACGACGCCGAGCAACTCATCGAGAAGCTCAGCGCGGCGCCATGTCACTTCGTCGGACTCTCCATGGGCGGGTTCATCGGCATGCGCCTCGCGGCGCGCAGGCCGGAGCTGTTGCGCTCGCTCTCTCTGCTGGACACGGCGGCGGATCCAGAGCCGCTCTTGAATCGGCCGAAATATGCGGCGATGGCGGCGATGTCGCGCCTGGTCGGATTCGGCCCCTTCGTTCCCCCGGTGGAGAAGATCATGTTCGGGAAGTCGTTCCTGGCCGACCCGGCCCGCGAGGCCCTGCGAAAGGATCTGCGCGGTCAGCTGCTCGCCAACGACCGCACGGGCACGTCGAGGGCAGTCGCCGGCGTCATCTGGCGCAAGGGGATCGAGGAGCTGCTTCCCCGTATCGAGGTCCCGACGCTGGTGCTCTCCGGAGAAGAGGACGTCGCGGTCACGCCGGCGCGTTCGCGCAGGACCGCCGACGCGATCCGCGGCGCGCGCTTCGAGACGGTGCCGCGCGCCGGCCACAGCTCGTCGCTGGAAAATCCGGAGGCGGTCAACAATGCGTTGAAACGGTTCTTCGCGAACGTGGCGGAAGGACCGGGTGCTCGTCTCCAGGAACCAGCATGAGATTCTTCATTCTCGCTACGGTCGTCTTGTCCGGTCCCGTCGCATGCGAAAGGGCCTGCACTACAGATGCGAGGCCCGGGCTTTCCGTGTCGGTCGTGGACAGCGTGACGGGTGCGCTCGTCTGCGCTGCAACCGTCACCGCCACCGACGGCAGTTATTCGGAGACGCTCAATGGATTGCTGCCACCCCCTGAGGATGGCGGCCCGCCATGCGCCTATGTGGGCGCCTTCGAGCGTGCCGGGACGTATGCAATCGACGCCAGCGCGGAAGGGCGCGAGACCAGGGCGACCGGGATCGAGGTGACCAAGGACAGCTGCCACGTGATCCCCCGGAAAGTCACCCTCAACTTGTAGCTACTCGCCCGCGGCCCGGCGCATGCGCTCCGCGATGGCGAATACGCCCTCGCTACCAGGAACGATCTCGAGGGGCGCGAGATCGCTCTGCAGGCGCGCCGTCCGCTCCGCGTCGTCGAGGTCGGCGCAGAGCAGGGCGGGGAGGCGCACGCCGCGAGACCGCAGCGCGCGCAGGATGAGGATCCCCTGCACCTCGCTCAGCCGCGCTCGCTCACCGGCCGCTCGCTGCGCCTGCGCGGCGCCCGACTCGTCCACCAGCCTCGCCGGATCGGTCCTGCGGAAATCGAGGTCGAGGAGAAGCCCCTGCGCGCCGGGAGCAGCGGCGAGCGCACCGGAAAGATCGGAGGCGGGCGTGAACTCGAAGCGGTCCCCGAGGAAACGCGAGAAACGCGTCAGGTACTCGTCGCCGTCCTCGCAGACGATCCAGCGCGGCTTCATGCGCTCGCCCCTTGCGAGGGAAAGCACGCGCCGACCGCCTTGCGCAACGGCGGCTCCTCGGAACGGACCACCACGTGTCCGGCCCACTCGCGGGTGAGGTCGCGCACGATGGCGAGGCCGCGCCCGCTCTCCCGCGACTCGATCTCCTCGAGGGTGATGTCGCCGGGCGCCGAATCGCCGACGAGGAGCACGTGCACGCTGCGACCGGCGGCGTCGCGTTCCTCACCCAGCCGGACGAGGACCCTCCCGCCGGGCGCGGCGGCTGCCTGGGCGTTGCGCAGCAAGTTGGCGAAGATGGTGGCGAGGGCCTCCCGCTCGACGGGGAACTCGACCGCCATGCCCTGGAGCAGGACCGAAGGCGCGGTCCAGCCGGCCCCGCCGCGGCGCACTTCCGCCTCGACGCCGTGGATCCAGTCGGAGAGCGAGCTGGCGTCGACCAGGGTGCGGGGGCCCTGCTTGAGGAGCGTGGCGAGCCGCGGGCCGTGCACCTCGTGCATGCGGCCGTCGATGCGCACGAGGCTCGCCGTCTTGCCGCCGCGACGCAGGATCCGCTCCGCGGCGAGAAGGTCGGAAACCAGCGGGCCGAAGACCGGTTCGCGGGAGAGCCGCCGCAAGAGGACTCCTTGCGCCCGAGCGTCCTCGCGGAGCCGCTCGTAGGCGCGGGCCACCGCCGTCGAAGCGGGCTCGGGGAGGAGCAGCGCGCGGGCCACCTCCTCGCGGGCGGAAGGCTCGGCCGCGGCGGAGAGTACGCTCGCGCGATGTTTGAGGACGTCGTGGCGCAGGCTTCCGACGGTTCGCGCCACCGCGGGGTAGAGCCGCGGCCTCCGCGCGAGCGCACGGGCCACGCTCTTGCCGCGCAACCAGGCGAGGAGGAGGACGAGCAGGGCCAGCGCGCCGATTCCCGCGGCGGCGAGGCGCTGCCGTGAGCGGATCCGCGCCGCGTCGTCGTTCGCGCGGAGCATGCGAGCGCGGGCAGCGCGGGCCTCCGGGATTCCCGGCTCACCGGCGGCGGCCGAATCGAGGAAGCGATCGATCTGGAGCAGCGCTTCGTCGGTGCGTCCCCCGGCGAGGGCGATGCGGGCCAGCGTCCAGTTCGCGGCCGCAACGCCGCGAGTAGAGATGCGCTCGAGCTCGGCAGGGTCCGCGGCGCTCGGAGCCCGCGCGGCGAGGCGGGCATAGCGCGTCGCGGCCACGAGCGAAGACTCGTCGGCCGCGAACGCCGCCTGGTAGCAAGCGAGGGCGGCGGGGATCTCGCCGGCGTACTCGTGCACTTCGCCGAGCGCCACACAGACGCGGGCCGACTGCTCCCGCGCGCAATCGGCGCCCAGCGAGACCAACGCCGCTTCGGGCCGATCTTCCGTGAGCCTGGACAGCGCCTGCACCTCGGCGGGCTCGATGTGCGCGGCAGGAACGATCCGCGCCCGCAACGCCTTCGCCTCCTCGAGATGTGCGGGCGGCGGCGATTGCGCGGCGTAAGCGACGAGATCCGCGAGCGCACCCGGAGGGTCGCCGCCTCCGGGAACCCCGGCGATTCGTCGAGAGCGCGCTGCAAGAGCGCTTTCGACGCCTCGGCGCCTCCCTCGGTGGCGAGCGCTTCTTGCGCCTTCTGCAGAGAATCGCGCGCCTGGGCGGTCGGCTCGGGAGCGCGCGCGACGGATGCCGGCGCGGACCCTTCCGGCAACGCTCGCGCCGCCTCGAGCAGGCGCGAAACCTCCGCTGCTTCGGCCGCGCCATCGGGCTGCACCCGTCCGAGAGCGCGGATGACATCCTGCGCCCGGCCGCGACGGAGGGCGACGCGAGCGCGCAAGAGCCAGAGATCGGTCCAGGAGGGCTCGCGCGCGAGCGCCTGCCGCAGCGCCTCGTCGGCACGCTCCGCTTCGAGGAGCCCGCCGTGGAGGGCGAGAAGCTCGCCGAGCTTGCGCCAGGCCTGCGCCTGGGAAGGCGCGATCTGCACCAGGATGCCGAGCTCCCGCGCGGCCTCGTCCACGCGGCCCAGCTCCTCGAGCGCGCGGGCGCGCAAGAAGCGCGGCGCGCGCCATCCCGGGAAAGCCGCGCACAGCCGCTCGACGACGGGAAGCGCGGATCGTGGGTCGCCCTTGTCGAAGAGCGCCTGCGCCTTGCGCAGCTCGGCCGTGTGTTCCGCGTCGATCGCCGGCTCGGGCCAATCCTCGGCGGAGCGGACCTTCTCCGCCGCGGCGATGCGGTCGGCGAGATCGGCGAGGCGCCGCTCGTTTCCCTTCGCCTGCTCGTCGGCGGAAGCCTCGGCGAGGAGCGCGCGAGCCTCGACGGTGCGTCCAACGGAGCGGAGCAGGTCGACGCGCGCGAGCCGCAGCCGGAACCGGCCGATCGGACTGCGCGAAGTGGAAGTTCCGCGATCGAGCAAGGCGAATAGAGCAGGGGCCTCGTCCCACCGCCGCGGATCGTCGAGGTACATGCCTACCAGCTGCAGGTAGGCGGCGTCGCGACGCGGGTCGACCGCGATCGCGGACCGGAAGGCCGCTTCCGCCTGGTCGCGCTTGCCGAGGCGCAGGAGCGCCGATCCGAGATCGGTCGCGAGCGCGGCGTTGCGCGGCTCCTTCGCGCGGGCCGCCTGCAGGAGCACCAGTGCCTCCTCGGGGCGGTCCTTCTTGAGCAGGCGTTGCGCTTCCGCCCAGGGCCCGGAGGCCGCGACGAGAAGCGCGACGAGGAAAATCATGCCTGCGCTCCGCGCAGCTCACGGAGGCGCAGCCCGAGCTGGTTCATGCGCAGGTGCACCTTGCGCCGGGAAGCGCCCGCCCCGAACAGCTCGGCCGCCATGCGATCGAGGTCGCCTTCCATCGCCTCGAAGAGCGCGACCAGATACTGCCGCTCCACGTCGGCGGAGATGTCCGCGAAGCTGTGGCCCGACTTCAAGGTCACTTCCACGCGCCGTCCGAGCTCGTTGAGGGCGGACGCGGCGGAGATCAGCGGCCGCGCCGCCTTCGTCTCGCCGTTCCCGAGCAGGGACTCGATCACGGCATCGGGGATCGCGAGCACCGCGGGCGCTCGTTCGTGCGGCGCCGATTCGGCGTCGAGGTGCTGCGCGAGCGCGTGCACGAGCGCGTTGAAGGCGAGGAGCTTCAGCTCGCGATGGTTGCCCGGCCAGGTGTGCGCTACGAGCCGCCGAAGCGCCGTTTTGGAAAGGAAGACCGTGAAGGCGTCGCGCCGCGCGCGGGAGGCCTGCGGCTTGCCGAAGACGACTGCGTCGTTCTCCTCGACGAAGTCGTCCGGTGTCGGGTATCGCGCGAGGTAGGCGCGCACCAGCGGTCGGAGCTGCTCGGCGCGAAGCGCGTCGAGGAAGGCGAAGCGGACCAGGTCGGGCAGGTCCTCGGGCCGCTCGCGCAGCGCCGGTACCCGCAGCCGGGTCGCCGGATTGAGGCGCATGTAGAGGTCCTGCCGGAAGCGGCCCTCGCGCACCAGCGCTTCGAGATCGAGGTTGGTGGCGGCGACGAGCCGAGGCGCCGCCGGCCGTGCCCGCACGTCGCCGAGGCGGGTGACGGTCCCGCGCTCGAGGACGAGGAGCAGCTGCCGCTGCAGGTCGGCGTCGAGGTTGCCGATCTCGTCGAGGAAGAGGGTGCCGTTGTGCGCCTGCTCGAAGACGCCGGGCTGGTCCTCGACCGAACCCGTGTAGGAGCCGCGCCGCGCTCCGAAGAGATGGGCGGGAAGGAGCGTCGTGGGAATGGTCGAGAGGTCGGTGACGACGAGCGGACCCTTCGCACCCGATCGTGGATGGAGGACCTGCTCTGCGAGGAAGCTCTTGCCCGTTCCCGTCTCCCCTTCGATGAGCACGGGCAAGGGCGAGCGCGAGAGCACTGCGATCTGGCGGCGAAGCGCGCCCATCGCCGGGCTCTTGCCCCAGAAGACCGGGCCTTCCTGGGCGGCGCTCTGCAACTCGAGGGCGCGGGTGATCTCGGCCGCGAGCGTGCGGCTGTCGACCACCTCGTTCTCGCAAAAGTAGATGAGGGGATCCTTCGGCCGGTCGAACTCCGCGTCGGTCGTGGTGAGCAACACGACCGGCAGATTCGGGTAATCGCGGCGCAGCCTCTCCAGGATGAGGAGGCCCTGCGTCCTGCGGATCTCCTCCATCCCGCGCTTGCCCTCGATCCCCGTCTTGTCCTCGGGAAGCAGCCTGTCCTCGGGAAGCGCGAAATGGAGATCGAGGACGACGAGGTCGGGCAGTTGCTTCTGGGTCGACAGCGCCTCGGCCGCCTCGCGGTAGTCGTGGGCACACTTGAGCGGACATCCGCGGTCCCGCTCCTCGCACACCTGGCAAGGGATGTTGCGGTCGCAGCGGGTGACGGTCTCGAACTGAGGCAGGTGGCGGTGGACCATTTCCACCGTCTGGTCGCGGTCGTCGATGACGAATAGCTTCGGCACGAAGGTGTCCTCCCTCAGGTGTGCTGATCCAGACTTCGTGCCAGCTCTTCGAAACGCTCTTCGATCCGTAGAAGCGCAGAAACCGCGGCGGCAAGACCGGCGGGAAGCGAATCGACGGCGGCGTACGCCTCCTCGATCGCCTCGGAAAAGCGGTCCAATTCCGGGGTGTTGCGTGGCGCTTCCAGCCGCATGCGTTGCCAGAGGGAGCGGGCGGTGACGGCCGCGCCTTCCTCGTCGCGAAGGTCGTAAAGCCCGCGGCGCAGCGCCGCCACGTCGCCTTCCGAGGGCGCGCCCTCGAGCGAACGGAGGTCGCGGGCGGCCCAGACCGCTCGCTTGACGATGTCGTGCCGCAGGCGCCGTGCCCAGGGATCCATCATCTACATTCTATAGAAAGTCGCTCTGCAAACAAGAGAGCGGTGCAGGGAAACGAGCAGGCGCCTGCGGAAGCGCCCTGGCACGTCCGTTGAAGTGCAATGCCCTCATGGACGCGCACATCGATGTGGTGAAAACGGCGGCAATCAGCGCTCCCGGGCTCCACGACGGACTCGTCGCCCGGACTCTCTTCGCGAGAAGGGCGCTGGCCCTTTTGGGCTCGGCCCTCGTCCTTTTCTCGCTCACCGCCTCGATGGCGTTTGCGCCTTCGGCTAGTGAGGCGCCGGGTGGCGCTCGAGCGGCACGATCTCTCGCGACGAGAGCCGCAAGAAACGCGAGAGCAGCGCCGCGGCCACTGCGGTGAGGCCCGCGCAAAGCCCCCACCAGAGGCCGATCACCGATCGCTGCACGAAGAGGCCGAGCACGATGGCGACCGGCAGACCGATCGCGTAGTGGCCGAAGAGGTTGGCGAGGAAGGCGAAGCGCGTGTCGCCCGCGCCGCGCAAGACGCCGGCGCCGACGCCCTGGATTCCGTCCGAGATCTGGAAGAAGGCCGCGACTGCCAGCACGGGCGTCGCCGCCGCGAGGACGTCGGGGCGATCGGTGAGGAGGGAAGCGACGGGGCCGGGGAAAAGCCAGAACAGCATCGCGAAGAACGTCATGATGCTCGTGCCTGCCCCGAAGGCGACGAGGCCCGACCTTCGCGCGGCGGCGGTGTCGCGCGCGCCGATCGCCCATCCGACGCGGACCGAGCCGGCGTTTCCGATCCCGACCGCGAAGCAGAAGCTGAAGCTAGCGAAGGAGATCGCCACCTGGTGCGCCGCGATGGCGAGCTGGCTGATGCGGCCGGCCAGGATCCCGACCAGCGCGAAGATGGAGACTTCCGCTCCCATCTGCAGCCCGACCGGCGCGCCGACCCGGAGCGCGGCGCGGAGATCGTGCAGGACGGGTGTGCGCCGGACTCGCTCGCGCTCGCGAAGCGCCGCTGCCGGGACGAGCAAGGCAAGCGCCTGTACGACGCTGCAGAGGCTCGTCGCGAGGCCCGATCCCGCAGGACCCATCGCCGGCACGAGGCGCAAGGGGCCCGTCCAGGCGGGAAGGGCCGCACCGCCGAAGACCAGCAGGATGTCGAGGAGCAGGTTGCAGACGTTGGCGATGATGGTTGCGACTACCAGCGGCAGGACCCTGTGCGCCGCTTGCAGATACGACCGCAGCGCGACGAACAGGAGCATCGGAAAGAGGCCCGGGAGGCGGGCCCACAAGAACGCCTTTGCGCCAGGGATGATGTCGGGGTCGATCCCTGCGGCGTCGATGAGCCGGGGCGCGAAAGAGAGCGGAATCGCGAGGACGAGCGAGGTGAAGAGCGCGAGCCACGCACCCTGCCAGAGCAATTCGCGCGCACGCCTGCTGTCGCGGGCACCCAAGGCTTGCGCGATGAGCGGATCGAGGCCCATCACGGTGCCGATGCCGACGATGGCCACCGCGAAGAAGATGCCGTTGGAGAGCCCCACTGCCCCGAGCGCCGCGGCCCCGAGGCGTCCCACCACGGCGGTGTCGACGACCCCCATGAGCGCAAGCCCCGCCTGGGCGATGGCGATGGGCACGGCGAGACGCATCAGCTCGCGCAGCTCCGTCTGGAGCCTGCGCAGCCGCGTCGAACCCGTCGCGTGCGCGCTCAAAGGGTGCGCGCCGCCGATGGCGCCGTCCGTTTCCATGCCGTGTTGCGATGTACCAGAGACGGAACGGTTGCAGAACCGTCAATTGCCCTGCGAGCGCGCCTCGAGGATGAGCCGCATCCGGCGCTCGTGCAGTCGCGGTTCGAGACCGACCGGGTAGAGATGCGGGTTCACGAAGCGGAGCAGGGCGGGGTCGAGCACGGACACGCTCGCACGGGCGCGGCTGCGCACTTCAGCGAGCGGCGGCGTGGCGTAGACCCGCTTGCCCGCGCGGAACACCGGCACGAGTAATTCCTCGTGCGCGGCGCCCCCCGGGATCGATTTGCGCCGGGTCGGATCGATCGGATCGATCAACGTCGTCTCGGAAATGCCGAGATTTTCGTCGTAGAGGAGATCGCCGAGGAGCCCGGCAGGGCCGCGGTAGCGCCGCACGGCGAGCACGCCGGGAGTCGAGATCTTCGCCTGCTGCTCGCTCAGCTTGAGGCGCGGCGTCCAGGCGTCGCCCTCGCGGACCGCGGAGAGCTTGTAGACGCCCCCGAGCGCCGCGTCGGGCCTTCCCGCGACGAGCGAAGTCCCCACGCCGAAGGAGTCGATTTCCGCGGCCTGTTCCCGGAGGAGGCTGGCGATGACGTGCTCGTCCAGATCGTTGCTGGCGAGGATGCGCGCGTCCGGGAAACCCGCCTCGTCGAGCATCCTGCGGGCCTCGCGCGACAGCCAGGCGAGGTCGCCCGAATCGAGGCGGATTCCGGCGAGTTCGTGTCCCGCGGCGCGGAGCGCGCGTCCTTCCTCGATGGCGTTCTGGACACCCGCGAGCGAATCGTACGTGTCGACGAGGAAGACGCAGTCGTCCGGCATTGCCTTGGCGAAATCGCGGAACGCCGTCCGCTCGTCCCCGTGGAGCATCACCCAGCTGTGCGCGTGCGTCCCGCGCACCGGGATGCCGAAGAGCTTGCCCGCGAGCACGTTGGAGGTGGCCTCGCAACCGCCGACGTAGGCGGCCCGCGACGCGGTGACGCCCCCGTCCGGTCCCTGCGCGCGCCGCAGGCCGAACTCGATCACAGGTCGGCCCTGAGCGGCGAGGCACACCCTCGCCGCCTTGGTGGCGACGAGCGTCTCGAAGTTCAACAAGGCGAGGAGCGGCGTCTCCACCAGCATCGCGGCGATGGCCGCACCGCGCACCCGCAGGATCGGCTCCTGGGGAAAGGCGACCGTGCCCTCCGGCATGGCATCGACGTCGAGCGCGATGCGCAGGTTCCGGAGCCAGTCGAGGAACGGATCGTCGAAGAGCGGCCCGCGCTTGCCGCGCAAGGTGCGCAGGTAGGCGAGGTCGTCTTCGGAGAAGCCGTAGCGCTCCAGATAGTCGCAGGCGGCGGCGAGCCCGCACACGAGCGTGAAGCCGCCCTCGAACGGGTTCTTCCGGAAGGTGAGGTGGAAGGCGGCCTGCCGGTCCGCGATCCCCGCCTTGAAGGCGGCGAACGCCATCGTCAATTGGTAGAGATCGGTGAGGAGCCCGAGCGGCGGGCCGTAGAGGTCGGTGGGGTAGGGCATCGCGTGCGAGTCTAGCCGTTGCGCCCGCTCGATTGCCGGCGCGGCGGCGCGAAAGTGCCTCCCGGCAATCCGGCCACCGCGCCGAGCCGGGTGCAGACCCTGCTCCCAACCGCACACGCAAAAGCAAGCGCGGCCTGCAGGGCCGTATCCGGAATCGAGCCCGGATCGTTTTCAGGAAGCCGCGACAAGAGACCGGCAACGAAGCCGTCGCCTGCTCCGGTGGTGTCGACGACGCGGACGCGGGGAGCCGACAGGCGGAATTCGCGGTTTCCCTGGCGCGCATACGCCCCTTCCGGGCCGAGGGTGATGCAAGCGAGCTTCACTCCTCGTGAAACGAGGGAGGCAGCGGCCTTGTGCGGATCGCTTTCGCCCGTGCACGTCTCCGCCTCCTCGCGGGACAGCTTCGCTACGTCGCAAGACGGAAAGACGCGTTTGCACAATTCGCGCAAGTCGCGCAAGTCGCGCCAGAGGTGGACGCGCACGTTGGGATCGAACGAGATGCGCACGCCCAGCCTCCGTGCCCGCCGGACCGCGGACAGCAGCGCGCGCTGGCCCGATGGCAGTACGTGGCTCGAGGTTCCGCAGTGGAGCCAGCGCGAGCGCGCAATGGGCGCCCGCCGCACGTCGACCTCGGAGATGAGCTTGTCGGCGCCGTGGGTGCCGCTCGGCGAGAAGAAGGTGCGGTCGCCGCGCCGGTCGAGCGCGACGAACCAGACCCCGGTGCGCGCCGCGCCGGAGAAACGAAGGCTGGTCTCGACCCCTTCGGCCCGCAGCTTGCGTTCGAGCAGGCGTCCGAACTCGTCGTCGCCGACGACGCCGCAGAACCCTGCCCGGAGCCCCAGGCGCGCGATGCCCACGGCCACGTTGGCCGGCGCTCCGCCGGAATGCGCCTCGAAGCGCTCGCAGTCGCGCAACCGACCGCGGCGATCGGGCAGGAAGTCGACCAGCGCCTCTCCAAAGCAGAGGACGTCCAGGCGGGATGGGCTCATTCCCCGATGACGAATCGGGCGATGAGCGGGACGTGATCGCTCTTGCCGTGGAACGGGCTGCGCCGGTCGCCGTAGGGATGGGTGCCGTCCAGGTCGACCCACTTCACGTGCGAGCTCGAGAAGAGATGGTCGAGATGCATGCGCAGGCTCAAGAACCCCGCGGTGGGAAACTCGCGCGGGGCGCCTTCGATCTGTCCGAGCGCGCGCTGCACGCCGACCAGCCCCGCTTCCTCGGTGAGATATCGGTAGACCGGCGAGCCCGGCGGCGAGTTGAAATCGCCGCAAACCACGAACGGCTCCTTCCCCGACTGCCGCGCGATGAAATTGGCGAGCGTGCGCGCTTCGTGAAGCTGGTTGACGCCGTAGCCCATCTTGTCCGGTCCGGTCCAGAATTGCTTGGCGAACGGCGTGGGCAGGCTGAGGTGCGTGTTGAAGACGTGCAGAGGTCTGCCGGCGGCGTCCTCCACCCGCATGTGGGCGCAGATCCGCGCCTGCTTCTTGTCCTTCCAGCGCAGCACGTGATGGTGGGTGATGAACTGCGGCGCCTCGGCGTTGTGCCGATCGACCCGCAGCGCGCTGCCGTCGATGACGATGGCGAGGCCCATCGACGAGAGCGGAGTGTTGCCGAGCCGGTTGGCGTGGGCGCGGAAGTAGAAGGCCTCATACGGGAAGGGCCGGCCGCGCTCGTCGAAGGCCCGCTCCAGTTCCGCCATGAACGATTCGAGCTGGGTCTCTTCCGGGTGCGAGCGCCGGAAGGCGAGGGTCGAGCGCAGCGAGTACGTCTCGACTTCCTGCATGCAGAGGATGGTGGGAAGGGGCTCCATGGCGGCGATGCACCGGGCGATGCCCCGCTTGCCCCCCCGGGTGGAGGCGATGCCGCGCAACGCGTGGCCGAAGTAGCGGACGTTGTAGCTGAGCAGGCGGAAGGGCTTCGGCATCGGTCGCGGCGCGAAGCTTAGCCTCTCCGGGGCCGCGGCAGGTCTGATTGCCTGCTCGATCCCCCGGGAAGCTTCCATGCGATAACGTTCGTCCATGCTGTCCCTGCGGCCGGCCACGCGGGCCGACGTCCCGCTCATTCTGCAACTCGTCCGCGAGCTCGCAACCTACGAACGGGCGCCCGATGCCGTCGTCGCCACGGAGGCGGACTTTCTCCGCGACGGCTTCGGCCACTCGCCGCACTTCCACGTGTTGCTCGCCTCCTGGAACCGCGAGCCGGCCGGTTTCGCCCTCTATTTCTACAACTGGTCTACCTGGCTCGGGAGAAAAGGTCTCTACCTCGAGGACCTTTTCGTTCGCCCGCAACTTCGCGGCAAGGGAATCGGCCGCTCGCTCCTCGCCGAGCTCGCCCGGATCGCCGTCCGCGAAGGCTGCGGGCGCTTCCAGTGGCAGGTCCTCGACTGGAACGAGCCGGCGCTCGGTTTCTACCGCTCGCTCGGCGCCGAGGTGATGACCGAATGGCTCACGGCCCGCCTCGAAGGCGATGCGCTCGTGCGGCTCGGCAAGGAGTGAAAGATGGACGAGGCTCGATTCGAGAAGCTTGCCGGCGAAGAGCTCGCGGCCCTGGAGGCGCGGCTGCGGGACCAGGACGGCCTCGAGGCGGATCTGGCCAACGGGATCCTCACCCTGGAACTGGACGACGGCGGGCCCAACATCGTGGTGAACAGCCATGCGGCGGCGCGGCAGATCTGGGTCGCCGCCAATCTCGCGGCCGCGCACTTCGGCTACGACGAGAAGACTTCGCGGTGGTTCGACACGCGCACGGGGGAGGAGTTCCGGCAGAAGCTCGGTTCGCTCGTGTCGGTCCGGGTCGGGAGGCGAGTGACGTTGTAGAAGGCGTCGCGTTGTTCGCCGATTCAAGATGAGAGGTCTGCCGGTGCGCGGGATGGCTACCGCCCATCGCTCTGCCGGTCTCGAGGCAGTCACGCTTTGCGCCCGGCCAGCGACGGGCAAAGCGAAGAGCATCCCGTCGCCGTCCGGGCGCTCTGGGGAAAGCTCCGCGCTGCGTGCGAAGACGCGGCAATGATGTTCGCCGATTCAAGTAGCACTGCTCTCGCGCCGGAGGGGGAATGTCAGACCCACTTGGTACGGTGATGTCTCGCGCGATCGCACCGGTGGGGGAAGCGATGAAGCAGCTCGCGATGAAATTCCGGAGTTGGGGCGGGAAGCGGAAGCACGCGGGGAGGAAGCCCAAGGGAGCTCGGTCGGGCGTGCCGCATCTTCCGAGAAAGCACCCGAGGCAAACGGCGGCGCTCGTGACCATGCGAGTGCGCGACGGTCTTCCGAGCTTGCGGAGTCCCCGCACCTTCCGGGCCATCGCCAGCGCGCTGCGCAAGGGCAAGGAGCGCTTCGGGCTGCGGGTGATCCACTTCACCGTGCAGGGGAACCACCTTCACATGCTCGTCGAAGCGGAGGACAGCGTTTCCCTGGCGCGGGGAATGAAAGGTCTGTCGGTGCGGATTGCGCGGGCACTGAACCGCGTGACTGGCGTGCGGGGACATGTCTTTCCCGAGCGGTTCCACTCACGCGCGCTGAAGAGCCCGCGCGAAATTGCGTACGCGATGCGCTACGTCCTCGGCAACCACATGAAGCACGGGCTCGCGAATTGGAACCGCGGACCGACGGATCCCTGCTCGTCTGGGGCCTTCGCTCCGGGCCCCGACGGGCTCACCGTGCGACCCAAGCTGTACTTGATCCACATGACTCTGGAGGGGCGGTGGCTCTCCCTCTGAAAAGGCGAACATCGACGCCCCCGACGGCGTGCGCTCGCGGGAGGGACCAACGCAACGTGGGTCGTCAGAAAATGTCTAAGGACCTCCAAGAACTTGTCGTTCCCGCCGTGCAGCCTGATACCGCCTAGATGTTGCCACGACCACAACTCGGCGCTTACGGCTGGATCATCGATCGAAATGTTGTGGAGAGCTGCTTGCACCTGCTCTTGTCCAAACGTAATGACCTTCCCCATAAAAGCGATTCAGGGCGCTGCGCAGGCCTGCCAAGAGTTGTTCACGCGTACGCACCTACCGATGAGACACTGATCCATCCTGGTGAGCAATGGCGCCGAGCCCTCATTCCGCGTTCGTGTCGATGATCTGGTCGGAATGGCAGATGAACTGGACCGCCGCGGCCGCCTGGGCCGCGTCCTCCAGCCGGCCCTGGTAGCGGCGGATCAGGACCTGGCCGCCCCATTCTTCGACGGCCTCCCGATCCGGCGCGAGGCCGAGCTTGGCGAGCGGTCCGGAGAGGCGAGCATCGAGGAGCGCGCGGGCCTGCGCGAGCGCCACGGAAGGATCTCCATGCGCCCGGACTTCGTACTCGCCGACCACCAACCGCTCCGCGGAGCGTAGCCACACCTGCATCGGGTTGAAGCGCTCGCGGCCGGTGCGGCGCAGGATGCGGGTGCCGTCGGCGCCGTCTTCGCCGAGGCGATAGCGGTCGCCGAGTTGCGCAAGAATCGACCCCAGCCAGGGATCCGCCGCGGCACGGGGATCGTGCGGCGCGGCGTGCGGTGCTGGCCCCTTCGAGCGAAGAGCGCGGCGGGCTCCAAAGAACTTCCGGAGCAGCCCCCGGATCACGTCGAGACCGGCTGCGCCTGCCAGATGTCGCGTGCGTACTCCCGGATGGTCCGGTCGCTCGAGAACTTCCCCATCCGGGCGATGTTTAGGATCGCCATCTTCGTCCAGCGCTCGGGATCGAGATAAGCCTTCCCGACCGCTGCCTGACAGTCCACGTACGAACGGAAATCGGCGAGGAGCAGGTATGGGTCGTGCTCGAGCAGCGACTGCACCAGGGGCCGGAACAGCTCGGGGTGATCAGGCTCGAAGAACCCCGAGTAGATGAGGTCGAGCACGGCCTTCAGCTCCGGGTCCTGATCGTAGCGGTCCCGCGGCCGGTACCCGCGCCGCCACAGGTCCTGCACCTCGTCGGCGGTGAGACCGAAGAGGAAGAAGTTCTCCTCGCCCACTTCCTCGCGGATCTCGATGTTGGCCCCATCGAGCGTGCCGATGGTGAGCGCGCCATTGAGGGCGAACTTCATGTTCCCGGTCCCGGACGCCTCCTTGCCCGCGGTGGAGATCTGCTCGGAGAGGTCGCTGCCGGGGAAGATCTTCTCCGCAAGCGAGACGCGGTAGTTGGGGAGGAAGACCACCTTGAGGCGCCCGGCGACCTGCGGGTCGACGTTGACGACTTCGCCAACGGAGTTGATGAGCTTGATGATCATCTTCGCCGCGGCGTAGGCGGGTGCAGCCTTTCCACCGAAGATGAAGGTCCGCGGGACCATCTGGATCCCGGGATCCTTCTTGATCTGCAGGTAGAGCGCGACGATGTGCAGCACGTTGAGCAGCTGCCGCTTGTACTCGTGAAGCCGCTTCACCTGCACGTCGAAGAGCGAGCCGCGATCGATCTCGAGTTCGGTCTGCTTCTCGATGTAGGCGGCGAGCGCGTCCTTGTTGCGCTGCTTGATCTCGCGCACCTCGCGCCGGAAGGACTCGTCCTCGGCGAGCGGCTCGAGGCGGTGCAGCTCCTCGAGGTCGACGGGCCAGCCGTCTCCGATCCGGGCGGTGATGGCGTCGGCGAGGAGCGGGTTCGACTGGAGCAGCCACCTGCGCGGAGTCACTCCGTTGGTCTTGTTGTTGAATCGCTCCGGAAACATCTCGTGGAAGTCGTGGAGCAGGTACTGCTCGAGGAGGCGGGTGTGGAGCGCGGCGACGCCGTTGACCGAATGCGACCCTACCACCGCGAGGTACGCCATGCGGATGCGGCGGGAGTGCGGGTCGACGGGATTGCCCTCGTCGATGAGCGACATGCGCGAGATGCGCGGCTCGTCGTAGGGGAAGCGGCTCATCACCCGCCGCAGGAAGCGGCGATTGATCTCGTAGATGATGTTGAGGTGGCGGGGGAGGAGGCTGCCGAAGAGATCGACCGGCCAGGTCTCGAGCGCCTCGGAGAGCAGCGTGTGGTTCGTGTAGCCGAAGGTCGCGACCGTCAGGTCCCAGGCCTTCTCCCAGGGCAGGTCGTGCTCGTCGACGAAGATGCGCATCAGCTCGGGTATGGCGACCGCTGGATGCGTGTCGTTGAGCTGGATGGCGGTCTTCTCGGCGAAGTTGTCGAGCGAAGGGTGGCCGACCCGGTGCCGGCGTACGATGTCGTGGAGCGATGCGGCGACGAAGAAGTACTGCTGCCGTAGCCGCAATTCCTTGCCGAACATCTTCACGTCGGAGGGGTAGAGCACCTTGGAGATGGTCTCCGAGCGCGTCTTGTCGATCACGGCCTTTTCGTAATCGCCTTCGTTGAAGACGGTGAGATCGAAGTCGGCGCTCGCCCGCGCGCGCCAGAGGCGGAGCGTGTTGACGGTGTTGTTGTTGTAGCCGGCGATGGGCGTGTCGTACGCCATGCCGACCACCGTCTCCGCGGGCGTCCAGCGCACCTTCAAGCGGCCGCGATCGTCGTGGAACTCCTCCGTCCGCCCGCCGAACCCGACGTTGATCGAGTACTCGGGGCGCGCCGTCTCCCAGGGATTGGGCAAGCGCAGCCATTCGTCGGGCCGCTCGACCTGGTAGCCGTCCTTGATCTCCTGGTCGAACATCCCGAACTCGTAGCGGATGCCGTAGCCGTAGCCCGGGATGTCGAGCGTGGCCATCGAGTCGAGGAAGCAGGCGGCGAGCCTGCCGAGGCCGCCGTTGCCCAGACCGGCGTCGACCTCCTGCTCGAGCAGGTCGGTGATGTCGAGGCCGATCATCCGCATCGCTTCGCGGGCGGTCTCGTAGAGGCCGAGGTTGAGCAGGTTCGAGAGCAGCGCCCGCCCCATGAGGAACTCGGCGGAGAGGTAATAGACGCGCTTGGCGTCGCGCCGGTAGTAGCGCTGCTGCGTCGCGATCCAGCGCTCGATGAGCCGGTCGCGGACGGTGAGCGCGAGCGAGAGGAAACGGTCGCGCGCCGTGGCCGAGTACTGGTCCTTGGCGAGCGAGTAGAGCAGGTGGTTCGTGAACGAGTGCAGGATTGCGGCGGACTCGTTCGGAGCCGGGGCGCGGAGGGGCCGGGACGCCATGGCCCCGCACTTTACCGAATTAGCGCCACTGAAACTCTTTCTTCTTCTTTTTCGGCTCGGCGGCTGCCGCTACGCGCTGCGATTTCGCCTCTTCCCGGACGATGGTCGCCCAGGCCTGCTTGCGGCGTCCGAGCGGATCCACGACCAGGACGGCGACCTTCTGCGCGCCGTCGTGCAAGGGAACCTGCGCGGTGAAGGAGCCGTTCGGTTCTACGTCGACCGGACGCCCCTGGATGAAGACGCGGCTCCCGGGGTCGACCTTTCCGCTCACCGGAACGGCCTCCTTGCTGGTCAGATCCTCGGGCCAGCGGACGGAGAGGAGCACGCGGCGCAGCGCCAGCGCGGGGGCGCTCAGCTCGCCCTTCTCGATGCGGCTGATCTGACCCGGCTTCACTTCCACCTGCCTGGTAGCGGCAACGAGGTTCACCGAGCCGGAGACCGCGGCGACCGAGACGACGCCGCGGCCGTCGGCGGTGACGAAGAAGTGGCCGCCCGTGGAGCGCGCGACCGCGTCGGTGCCTTCCATCTCGACGTCGAGAGCGCCGCGCCCGGGCTCGACGTCGGATTCGACGGCGCCGCGGACCTGGGCGCGCATCGAGCTCTTGCCGGTCTCCTTGACGCGGACCGCGGACGATTCGTGCAGCCGCATGTGCACCGGGCCGAGCCCCAGCTCCGCCTCGCCCGCTTCGGTGCGCAGCGCATCGCTCGGCACCAGCTGGTCGCCGACGCGCGCGTCGGACCACCCGCCGCCGTTGCGGGAGAGCTCGACCTTGCCGGTGCGGGCGAGCACCACGGCGGCGATCGTTCCTGGCGCGACCGCCTGCTTCGTCGCGCTCGGGGTCCCCACCTCGGGCGCGGGCGCGGAACGCCGGCAGCCCGTCGCGCAAGCGACGAGCAGCAGCGCCATCAGCGCCCTGCGCACTCCCCGGTCGCTCATGGAGGTAAAGATTAGGCGTTTGGACCAAGGCGCCGCAAAGGAGGAGCTGGCGGTGCGGGTGGGTGCAGCGGCTCCGCCGCCCCCGCGGAGCACACCCGGCGGGCGGCACGGTCGTGGGTAGGCGCGCGAATTCCTTGTCCGTAGTCCGTTCGCAATGGAAAGATCCCAGCATGCGATTGGGGGTCAAGCTCGCCTTGCTTCTCGCTTGCGCGAGCGCAGCGCCTCTCACGCTCGCGACCATCTTCACGCTTCCCTCCGGGCAGCGTGAGCTGCGCGGCCAGCTCGACCAGATCCACGCCCTCGCCGCGCGCGAGCTGGCCGACCAGGTCCAGCGCGCGCTCCTCGACAAGCTCGACGCGCTCACTCTCGCCACCCGTTCCTTGCGGCTCGCCAACCTGGATCAGGAAGCGCGCCAGCGGGCGCTGCTCCTCATCTACCAGCAGACCAAGGGCGCCGACGTGGTCGGGCTCTTCGACGAGAAGGGCGATGCGATCGTCGATCCCGTCCGCTTCGACACGGAGCGCGGCGGCGGGTCGCCCGATCACGAGGCGGTCGGAAAGGGCGCCCTGGCCATCTACGCGGGCAACGTTCCCTTCCGCGAGGCGCTGCGCACCCGCGACATGGTGATCGGCCCGCCCTACGCTCTGCCTGACAGCGCAGGCGATCCCATCTCCCGCCTGGTGCTCGCGCTGCCCGTCGAAGGCGCGCGCGGCGCCCGCTGGGTACTGGCAGTGGAGATCTCGCTCCGTTCGCTGTCCGAGCGATTTGCCCGCGTGCGCGTGGGTGGCTCGAGCGCCTTCCTGGTGGACGGCAGCGGTCGCGCCATCCTCCATCCCGACGCGGCGGTGCGCGGGTCGCGCAAGGATCTTTCGACCCATCCGATTCTCACCGGCCGTGGCGATTCGCGCTGGCTGGGCGCGAGCGCCGACGTGCCCATCGCCGGATGGAAGGTCGTCGTCGAGCAGGAGGCGAGCGAAGCGCTCCGGCCCCTCCGCAAGCTGGCGCTCCGGGCGGCCTTCTGGATGGCGCTGGCGCTCATCGCCGCGCTCGCCGTCGGATCGATGACCGTCCGCGCCGTCACGAAGCCCGTGGCGCGTCTCCGCGCTGCCGCCGAGCAGGTCGCCGAAGGCAAGCTCGACGCCGAGGTGGAGGTGACGGGCCACGACGAGCTTTCCCAGCTCGGACGGACCTTCAACGAGATGCTGAGCGGCTTGCGCGAGCGCGCCCGTCTCGAGGCGACCCTGGAGATCAGCACCACCCTCGAGCTGAAGGGCGTGCTCGAACGCCTCCTCGACGGACTCGCGCGCGTCGTGACCTACCAGCGCGCCGCCGTGCTCTTGCGCCGCGGGGATCGCTATCGCGTGTCCGCGGAGCGGGGCTACGAGGGACCCCACCACTCCGGGCTTCTCGAGGAGATCGCGCCGGGCGGCCCGGTCGATCGAGCGCTGCGCAGCGAAGAGCCCGCGGTCTGCGACGGGGAGGCTTGCCTGGCGATTCCCATGCTCGCGCGCGGTGAAGTGATCGGCGTCCTCGTCCTGGAAGGCGAGGGCTACGACGCCGAGCGCGCGCGCATCGCCGTCTCCTTCACGCAGCCGGCCGTCATCGCGGTGGAGAACGCGCGCCTCTTCGACGAGGTGCAGCGCCTCGCCACCGAGGACGAGCTGACGCACGCGTACACGCGCCGCCATTTCATGGATCTCGCCAAGCTGCAGATCGAGAGCGCGCGGCGGTTCAAGCAGCCGCTCGCGGCGATGATGCTCGACGTCGACCGCTTCAAGCAGGTGAACGACACCTACGGACACGCCATCGGCGATCAGGTGCTGAAGGCGGTCGCCGAGCGGGTGAAGAAATCGCTCCGCGTCATCGACGTCTTCGGACGCACGGGCGGCGAGGAATTCGCCATCGTGCTGCCGGGCGCCTCGCACGAGGCGGCGGTCGGCATCCTCGCCGAGCGCATCCGGCACGTGGTGGCGGACGAGCCCATCGTCACCGACGAGGGCGAAGTGCACGTCACCATCAGCGTCGGCGTGGCGAGCGCGCACCCCGGCTGCGAAGACCTCGGGTCGCTCCTCAAGGCCGCCGACGCCGCTCTCTACGAGGCGAAGCGCGGCGGCCGCAACCGCGTCGCCAGCTAGAACGACGCTCGCATCACGCGCCGAGGGAGAGCGCGCGGCGCGTGAGCCGCTCCTCTCCCGTCGCGACCTTCTTGGCTCCGCGCATCGCCCAGACGAATCCGTTGGCCACGTCCTTCAAGAAGCGGCTCGGCGACTCGCGCGTGACGAGCTCCGGGCTGTCTTTCACGCCTTCTCCCTGCGCGGCGGCCATGCGTTTCACCCCGACGCCGCGCGCGTAGACGAGCTCGCCGCCGAGCCAGCCAGTAAAGAGGGTCGCTGCCACCGCCCCGAGCGCGACGAAGGCAGAGGTGATCGTCGGCCGGTGCTTGGCGCGGAATCCGAGCATGCTCGCCGCACCGAGCGTCACGATGACGTTGCCCAGGCCATGAATGAGCATCGCCTGCTCGACGTTCTGGTCGGTGATTTTGACCTCCTGGGAGGCGGCGAGGCCCGTCGCGCCGGCGGCCAGGCCGCCGAGCGTGCCCAAGCTCCACAGCGTGCGTGCAGTGTGGTCGAGGAAGCGGTCGTGCTTCAGGGCGCAGACAAGGTCGAGGCCGGCCGCCACGGGCAAGAGGCCGAGCGGGGCGTGGATGAGCGTGGGGTGCAGTTCGTGCAGTCGGATCGCCATGGCGTCGTCTCCCGGGGTGTATCGATCCAGGATGGGTAGCGATTGGGCCTTGTGCATCCCGGCCGCTACCGGCTGCGGGCTCAGGGATGCGCGGCGCGGAAGCGCGTGCTGCCATGCGCGGCCCGGCTCCGGGCAAGAGCGTCCTTCGCCCGCGACGGCTCGGGCCTCAGCGGCGGAGCGGTCGCCCCGGCCAGGACCTCGACGCAGCCGCGCACGCTGCGTGCGAGCGCCGGCAGGTCGTAGCCGCCCTCGAGCGTGAGCACCAGCCGATCCTTGCAGTGCCGATCGGCGACCGCTTTCACCGCTCCGCAGAGCGCCGCGAAGCCGTCGCTCGTCACCGCCATCCCCGCCAGCGGATCGTCCTGGTGCGCGTCGAAACCGGCCGAGACGAGCACCAGCTCGGGCTTGTACTCGTCGGCGAGCGGCAGGAGCAGATCGGCGAAGACCGCCGCGTAGTCCTCGTCGCCGCAGCCGGCGGGCAGCGGGACGTTCACGGTGTAGCCCGCGCCCGGCCCCGCCCCTGTCTCGCTCTCGTGCCCGGTTCCGGGGTAGAGCGGCCACTGGTGAGTGCTCATGAAGAAGAGGTCGGATCGGGCGTAGAAGCTGTGCTGGGTGCCGTTCCCGTGGTGGACGTCCCAGTCGACGCAGAGGACGCGCGAAAGCCCTCGCGCGTGCGCCTCCGCCGCGGCGATCGCGACGTTGTTGAAAAGGCAGAAACCCATGGCCCGGGTGGCCTCGGCGTGGTGCCCGGGCGGCCGCACGAGCGCGAACGCGCCCTGCGCGGATCCGTCGAGCACACGCCGGACCGCTTCGCAGGCGGCGCCCGCCGCGAGAACCGCGGCGTCGATCGATCCAGCGCTGGTCGCGGTGTCGGGATCGAGCCGGACCCGCCGGCCTTGCAGGCCGAGGATCTCGCGGACATACGCCTCTCCGTGGATGCGGGCGAGTTGCTCCTCGGTCGCGCGGGGCGGAGTCGCGACTTCGGTGCCGGCGACGGGATGCCCGCTCAGGTCGCGCCAGATCGCCTCCAGGCGGCCCGGGGACTCCGGGTGGCGCGACCCCGGATCGTGGCGCAAGTACGCATCGTCATAGAAGAGGAGCGTGGCCACGGTGCCCGAGTCTAATCCTGCTGCGGGGCTCTACAAGAGCGGCAATTGTCGGCCCGGCCGATCGGGGCGCCGGAAGGTGCTGGCGGGTTCGCGCTCGCTGCCGAAGCCCGTGGCAATCCCCACACGCCGTGCGGTCGTCTCGAAGAGGTCGCGCACCGTCTCCGCGTAGGTTCCCTGGCCGCGCCCGCGCACGCCGAAGCGGGAATCGTAGAGCTTCCCGCCCCGCGCCTCTCGGATGCGCGACAACACCCTCTCCGCGCGGAGCGGAAGCTGCTCGCGTAGCCGCTCCTCGAAAACTTGGGCGACGCTCCCGGGAAGGCGCAGGAAGACGAACCCGGCCCATTGCGCGCCCGCCTTCGCCGCCGCCTCGAGGATGGCGGGGATGTCGGCGTCGCCGAGGCCGGGAATCATCGGCGCGACATTCACGCCGACGTCGATCCCGGCGGCCGCGAGCCGGGCGACCGTCTCCATGCGGCGTTGCGGCGTCGGGACTTGCGGCTCGAGGGCGCGGGCGTGATCGCGGTCCCAGAGCGGGATGCTCACCGATACGGAAACGCGAGCCACTCTGGAAAGCTCGGTCAACAGATCCATGTCGCGCTCGACCAGCGGCGCCTTGGTGATGATGCAGACCGGATTGCGATAGTCCCGGCACACTTCCAGGCAGCCGCGCGTCAGTTGGTAGCTCGCCTCGAGCGGCTGGTAGCAATCCGTCACGCCGCTGAAGGCGACCAATTCGCCTTTCCAGGAGCGACGCTCGAAGGCCTCGCGCAAGAGCCGCGGCGCTTCGGGCTTGACGGTGATCTTCCGCTCGAAGTCGGTACCGGCGCCGAGGCCGAGGTACTCGTGCGTGGGGCGGGCGTAGCAGTTGTGGCTCACCACCCCGTTGGCGATGAAATCGCCCGTTCGGGTAGCGATGTCGAACATCGGCAATTCCAAACCGAGGGGTTCAACCGAAACGACTCTCAAGGGGGCATCGCTCTTCAGCGCGGTTCCCTCGATGACTCGTTTGCGCGCAATCGAAGGCGAAACAGTATGCAGGAACCGGAGTCGCTCTCTCAGCCCGCCGCGGACTCGGATGTTGCTCGCGACGTTCCCCCCCGCCGGCGGCTCCAACACGGCATCAAATCCGAGCCGCTCGAGCGCGATACTCGTTTCATGAAGGATGCGAGGATTCGTGTTCGAGATGCGCAATACACCGCAGCTCAATGAGCCTTCCGCATCGAAAATCCCCGCCAAGAACCCTTTGGACCAATCCAACGTCGGTTGCGACGGCCATTCGCACAGTTCCTGCAATCGTTCGACACTGGCGCGCGCATGGGTGCGGATTCCCAGCACGCGCTTCCGCGTTGCGGCAGCTTCGGCAAACACGAACTCGCGCGTCTCGATCTCCAACTCCTGCAAATATGAACGCGCCTGCCGAAGAGGCTCCAGGTCGATGAGGGCGAGGCGAAAGTGCCACTGGTCGCCGTGCACACGACCTGGCCGCGAATACCGATGAATTGCCAGATGACCATCGCCACGGACGAGCCCACAGAGATAACCGGACTTGTAGTCCATGGTCTTCTCTGGGAGGGCCGCGAACTTACCGATGCCCAGAAGCGAGTTATTCTTCGTCAGCGCCGGACGAGCGATTCCGTCGCGTGTCACGTATTTCCAGCCGCGCTCTGTGAGAAACCGGTGATCCGCACTGGCGATCAACTCCGTGCCGTCTTCTAGCAGGACGCGGTAGGCTTGTTTCGATGTCTTCCAGATATGCAGTACTTCCGTACGTACGTATCGCCTATACCGACCCTTCAGGATTGTTCCGTAAACGCGGTCCCCCGCGTTTAGGTTCCGCAGCGGGACAGGTAGCCCGTCGCCGCCTAGAATGGCCGTGTCTCCCGACAGGCAGTACGCGCACGCGTGGAGGCACCCGCGGTACGGGTTCACGCTCCAGCTGAAACCGACGTCGGGGCTGTCGTTGGTGGCGAGGATCTCGCGGGTGTGATCCTCGTAGACCTCGAGCCGCGCCGGCGGGATCTCGTCGAGATACTCGACCGAGGTGGAGAGCCACGGGTTCGGTGGATTGGAGATCGGCTGCAGCGGCACGCCGCGAAGGCACCACGGAACGGATGTTCAGTCAAGCAGCGCAGGCCATCGCGCGTCCGGTTCGCGACCGGTCTGCGAAATCGTCGTCTCAGTGATCCCGGCGGTGATCCGGGTCGTCGCCCTCGCGCCCCTCGAGGCGCTCCCAGGCATCGCGAGTGGCGAGCTTCGCGCGCGCCCAGTCGAGCGCGGAGTGGCCGCGCCGCTGCGCCCAGCTCTTCTCCAGATCGGATTCGACCTCTTCCCACCGCCGGCCGCCGTGCATCATTCGGGCTTCCCAGCCGTGGCGATACGCGGGTCGCCAGTGCTCGTCGTACGTGAGATCGCTCTCGAAGTACGGCCTCTCCTGGTGCGCCTTGCGCCAGTACGAGTCCTCGATGGTGGGGTTGATGCGGTGCTCGAGCGCATTCACTCCCAGGCCTCCGGCCGCGGACCCGACGGCGGCGCCCACGATTCCACCCACCGGGCCTGCGATGGCGGTGCCGATCGCCGCGCCCGCCATGCCCGCCGTGGCAGCTCCCATCGCGGTCGCGCCCGCGACTTCCGGATGCCCTTGCGCCTCGTCCGTAGTTCGAGGCGCATCGATGGGCGGTACCTTCTTCACGTCGTCCTTGGTGGCCATACGCACAAGGTTGGTAGCGCCAGTGCGATATGCCATCGCCGTCTGCCGGGAGCCCGAGTCGGACGAAGCGGCTGCTTGCACGCCCGTCGTCGTCGGTGTCCGTCCCCTTGTCCGTCCGGTCCTCGATGAGAACCGTTCGCCGGGGACGCGGGGGGAGGGGATTGATGATGCGCGCCGTACGTTTGCTCGCTTGGCTGTTCGTCGCTGCCGCAGTCGGTTGCAGGGGAGGCCCTGGAGGCGGCGGCGAGGTCGGGACGACACCCGACGCGGGGCCGGTCGATCCGGGACCGCCCGTCGGTACTCCCGACGCAGGGCCGATCGGCACGCCTGACGCGGGCCCGCCTCTGCCCGATCCGCACAAGGTCGGCGGTCTCGGCGCCGGTCCCTGGCCGGTGGCGCCGCTCACCGTGTACGGGTCGGCGCAAGGACTTCACGAGCGCCCGATCTCGGCCGCTACCGACGAGGCGGAAAATCTCTGGGTGGTGACGGAGCGCGCGCTGTACCTGATGCGCCCGGGCGACAAGACGTTCCGGCGCTACACCGCGGCGGACGGACTGCACTTCGGACCGGGCTGGACGGATCCTCCCGACTTCACGCTCGTCACCGGCGGAAAAGGGAAGGCCGCCGCGCAGCCTGAGATTCCTTCGAAGAGGCCGGCGATTCCCGCCACCATCGGGCAGGCCTTCGTGGGCTACTACGCGCACGACACGCACGAGCCGCAGATGCCGGGCGCGCACACGGACGCCGATCCCATCGCGCACATGGGAAAGATGGACGAGGTGCTCCTCCTCGAGGACCTCACGCTCCTCGTGCATCGCTACGATTTCCACAACTCGAACGACGGGCACTTCTACGAGACGCGCGAGATCATGAACGCGGCGTACGACCACTTCCATCATCCGGGGGAGCTCTACGTCTCGTCGAATCATGGCGTGACCCGCGTCCAGCCCGAGAAGTTCCGGTTGCCCGCCACGCCGAGCGAGAAGGGTTTCGCCATTTCGGTCGAGCGCGAGTGGTACGCGGACCACGTGCACCCGTGGGTCTGCGACGGAGCACCCTGCGGCCCGACGGGTCCGCGGAGCATGTTTGGCGACTTCTTCGGCTTGCTACTCTCCGACGATGGCAGGATCTGGATGGGAGGCCTCACCACCGGCGCGGCGATTCATTGGACGCCTGATCTCCAGCTCTGGCGCAACAGCTGGAAGCCGGACAACCCGTTCGATCCGTACTTCGGCGATGGCTCGGGACCACCCATCTTCCCCACCGCCCGGGAAGGCGACTCGGTGAACATCCGCGCCATCGCCGAAACGATGGACGGAACGATCTGGTTCGCCTCCGGTGGCAACGTCGGTTGGCGGGTCCCCTGGAGGGGCCTCGCGAGTTGGCAGGGTGGATTCCACTTCCAGTACTACGACCCGCAATCGCTCGGCGCCCTGGAGGGCAACATCCTCGAGCTGGTCGGCTGGGACGATCGGCTCGTGTTGGGCTTCCCCTTCAGCGGACTTCTCGTCTGGAAGCCGGGTGACCCCAAGGGCCATCGGGTGGGGATCCCGCAGGGACTGCCCGGCGAGCAGATCGGCCGGCTCTACCTGGATCGGATGACGGATCCTCCCGCGCTCTACGTACCCACGGAGGGCGGACTCGCCGTCTTTCGATCATTGCCGTAAGAAGGAGCCGTGGACGCCGGCCAACGGGCGCTGGTCGAGCTGGGCCGCGAGCTTTCGCGGCTCGGCTACCATTTCACCACGCCCACGCCGGAGACCCACCGCCGCGTCGTCTCCCGCAAGGGCGGACTCTCCCGGGACCTGCGCGACGTGTTTGGCTGGAGCCTGCCTTTCGAGCAGGCGCTGCTCCCCCCGCGCCTCTTCGCCCTGCTCGCCGAGTCGGGAGCGCTGCTACGCGAGGGCGCCCGGCTGCGCAGCGGCGCGCGCTACTCGTCGCTCGGCGATGGGCTCTTCGTCCACTCCGCCTATCCGACCCGCGAATCCGACGCGGTCTTCTTCGGGCCCGACACGTACCGGTACTGCGCGCTCCTGGAGGCGCGCGTCGATGGCGCGCGCCGCTGCGTCGACGTCGGCGCGGGCTGCGGCGCAGGCGGCATCGTCCTCGCGCCGCGCTGCGAGAGCGTGGTCCTCTGCGACGTCAATCCACGCGCCTTGCGTCTCGCCGAGGTGAACGCGGCGCTCGCCGGCGTCACATCGAAGATCTCGCTCGTCTGCTCCGACGTGCTCGGGGGCGTCGACGACGGTTTCGATCTGGTGGTGGCGAATCCGCCCTACCTCGCCGACGAGATGCATCGTGCGTATCGAGACGGCGGCGGCGCGCTCGGCGCCGAGCTTTCCCTCCGCATCGCGCGCGAGGCGCTCGAGCGGCTCCCGCGCGGCGGCGGCCTCGTGCTCTATACGGCGACCGCGATCGTGGACGGCGAAGATCTCCTGTTGCGCGCGCTCTTGCCGCATTTGCGGGGCGCGCGCTTCGATTACCGGGAGCTGGATCCGGACGTCTTCGGGGAGGAACTGGACCGCTCGGCGTACCGGAACGTCGAGCGGATCGCCGTGGTGGCGCTCGACGCCATCAAGGAGTGACGATGGAAGCGAGCGCGCTCCCGGCGCCCGTCGACCCCCACGCCCTGCACCTCATCCTCGCTCACTTCAACCAGAGGAGGCTCCGGCCGTCCTTGCCGGCACCGTCCTGGCGCGAAGATCTGCGCGAGGAGGCGACGCTGCGAGAGATGGAGGGCGACTTCGTCGAGTCGGAACGCGCCCTCGTCGCCGACCGGGCGCGAACCGCCCCGATCGATTCCGGATCCTTCGTCCGCTGGTTCGAGTCGCTGCGCGAGACGGGTCCGGGACAAGAGGACCCGCTCTTTCCCTGGCTGCGGTCCCGCGCTTCGCTCGCCGAGATGCGCTGGTTCCTCGAGCAGGAGGTGGCGGGCGAGGCGGGCTTCGACGATCTCGTGGCGCTCACGCAAGTGAAGCTGCCCGTGCAGCCGAAGCTGGAGCTGGCGCGCAACTACTGGGACGAGATGGGCCGCGGCCGCGAGAAGGCAATGCACGGACCGCTGCTCGGGAACCTCGCCCGCGAGCTGGGAGTCGACGCCGATCCGTCGCGAGTGGTGTGGGAGGCGAACGCTCTCGCCAACCTGCTCGTCGCACTGGCCGCGAATCGCCGCTACGCGTACCACGCCATCGGCGCGCTCGGAGCCATCGAGATGACGGCGCCCGGACGCGTAGCCGAGGTCGACGCGGGCCTCGCTCGCCTCGGGGTGGCGAAGGGCGCGCGCCGGTACTTCTCGCTGCACGCGGTGGTGGACCTGCGCCACAGCGCGGCCTGGAACAGGGAGGTGATCCGCCCGCTCGTGGATGGCGATCCCCGGGCGGCCCGCGCCATCGCGGAGGGAGCGCTGATGCGGCTCGCAGCCGGCGCGCGGTGCTTCGCGAGATACCGGGAGCAGTTCGGGATCTAGGAAGCGATCATCTCAGCCAACCAAATCGCTCGAGATCCCGGCGATCCCCCTTTGCGAATCGGTCGCCGATGTCCAGGCGGTATCGCAGGCCCGGAATCACTACCTGATTTGCCAGACCGCGCGCGGCACGTTGCGCATCCTCGACCGTTTCGCCGCGGCCGGTCGTGACGGTGACATATCCCGTCGGACCCGCGGTCACGAGGCGGCCCCCCACGAGAGCCACTTCCCCGTGGTGCAGATGCTCCTCTTCGTCGGGCCGCAACGGCCGCCGCGTGAGGATGGGCGCGCCTCGCGCGAGCGTGACCGCGGATGCAGCATGGGGGAAGGGCGGGACCGTGAGCACGATCCCGACGGCGAATCCCGGATGGGTCCGGAAAGTGCCACCGGCGCGCGAGAGCAGCCGCTCGAAGATCGCATCCCATCCGTCGAGGTGGAGCGCTTCCAGGATGGCCGCCCCCGGATAGCCGAAGCGGCAGGTCAGCTCGAGCGGGAAGACGCCGTCCTCGTTGACGATGGTGTTGACGTTCACATAGCCGACGTACTTTCCGTCGCGCAGGATTTCCCTGAGGCGCCCGAGCGTCGCCGCGAAGAAGCGTTCCGCTCCCCGGTACGTGACTAGCGTCCCCATCTCGCCGGTGAGCTCTCCGAGGTCGCCGGGAAAGAAGCGCTTGTGCTCGAAATCGAGGCACGCCGGCGCGAGGAACCGCTGGCCGTCGAAGTACGCGCCGCTGCCCATCTCCACGCCGCGCAGGTGGTCCATGATCACCACGCGGGGCGGCTCGTCGAACTTCCAGGAATCGCGCTGCGCCTCGATGAAGGCGGCGACATCGCGGCCGTCGTCGAGCTCGCCTATGTACGTGCGCGAAGACGAGAATCCCCCGCCGCTGAGCTTGAACACCGTCCTGCGCGGCCGGGCCGAGAGGTCGGCGAGCGCTGCTTCGAAGCTGCCGAAATCGCGCGTCGGCGAGGTCCGAAGCCCCGCCGCGCGCAACGCTTCCTGCCCGAATGCGCGATCGTTCTCGAGCCGGTCTCCGAAAGCGCTGCCACCGATGACGCGAAAGCCATCGCGGCGAAGCTCGTCCTGCATCTCTCCATGCGAGGTCTGCTCGAAGATGACGACGCCGTCCTTCCCGACCCAGGAAAGTTCGCGGTGGAAGTCGTCGGTGCGCTCGAGCAGCCCGAGATAGATCCCGTGGCAGGCCGGGTCCGCGACGTAGACCTTCACTTCGTGGCCGGCCCGGCGCAGCCGGAGATAGAGATGGCCGAGATCGAGCGACTCGCCGATTCCCAGATAGCGCACGAAGAGCCTTGTCGCCCGGAGCATCCGATCCGGCAAGCGGGATCCGGTAAGGTTCGCCTCCATGGAAACGAGCGCGCCGCCGCGCAACGCGGTGCTGGCGGTGGTTTGCGCGGCGCTGCTCTGGTCGAGCGGCGGGCTGTTCATCAAGATCGCGCCCTTCGGCCCGCTCGGGGTCGCCTGCGGCCGCGCGCTGGTGACGACGCTCTTCTACCTGCTCGTCTTGCGGCCGAATCTCCGCGGGGCGCGCATCTCCACCGGGCTCGTCTACGCGGCGATGATCGTCACCTTCGTCTCGGCGACGAAGCTGACCACCGCGGCGAACGCCATCTTCCTGCAGTACACCGGTCCCGCCTACGTGCTCGCGCTCTCGCCGTTCCTCCTTCGCGAGCCGTTCGAGCGCCTCGACGGCTACTGCGTCGCGCTCTCGCTCGGCGGGATGGCGCTCTTCTTCGTCGGTCGCGTGGAGCCCGGCCAGTTCTGGGGCAACGTCCTCGGGGCGCTCTCCGGGATCGCGTACGCGCTCACCATCGTGCTGCTCAGGCGGGATGCGAAGGAAGGCGCGCGGGACGCGATGCCTTCGACGGTCCTGGGAAACCTGATCGCCGCCGTCATCACGCTGCCGTTCGCCGCCAGCGGCTTCGCGTCGATCACGGTCCAGGGCGCCCTCGTGCTGCTCTACCTCGGCGTCGTGCAGATGGGCATTGCCTACCTCCTTCTCGCGAAAGGCCTGCGCTTCGTGCCCGCCGCCGAGGCGAGCCTCATCTCGATGCTCGAGCCGACCCTCAACCCGGTCTGGGTCTATCTCGGCACCGGCGAGCGCCCCGGTCCGTGGTCGGTGGTGGGAGGCGTCATCGTGCTCGCCGCGGTGACCGTGCGGGCCCTGGCGAAGGGGTCGCCGGCGCCGGCTACTGCCTCTCGTCCACGATGAGCGCGTAGAGGACGCTCGCCGCGGGGTCGAAGTACCAGTCCAGCGCGGAGGGGCCGCCGGCCCGGCCCTCGACTCCCGAGAAATCCGCCGAATCGAGCGTCGCTGCGGAGATCTTCGACGAAGCGCCGACGCCGAAGTAGAGACGCCGGTTCTTTTCCTCGATGTACCAGGCCTTGTGGTCGACCCAGGCCGGTCGCTGCTTCTGCCGGGCGCGCTTGATCTTGTCCTGCAGCACCGCGCCCGGATCCTTGCCCTGCCAGGCCTCGCGCAATTCGGAGAGCCGAGCGTCGACGGAAGCCACGCCGTTCGGCTCCCAGGCCAGCGCCGGAGACGAGAGTGCGAGGGCAAGAAGGACCGCGATGCGCACTGGACGAGCCTCCCTGAAGTCGGAGCCACCACGTTAGCCGGAAACGAAAAGTCGCGTAAGATTTCCGCCATGCCCCAGACCATCGTGTTCGACGAGCCGGGCGCGAAGGTGCGCCTGGATTCGATCTCCACCGACCCGCCGCCGAAGATGACGAAGGCGAAGGCCAAGGAGCGTTTCGAATCGCTCAACGAGGAGCTTTTCGAGCTCCAGGACCTGTTGTGGGGCGCGAAGACACACAGCGTCCTGCTCGTCCTGCAAGGGCGCGATGCCGCGGGGAAGGACGGCACCGTCAAGCATGTCGTGGGCGGGCTCAATCCCCGAGGCGTCCAGGTGACGTCCTTCGGCGTGCCCACGACCGAGGAGCGACAGCATGACTTCCTCTGGCGCGTCCACCGGGTAGCGCCGCGGCAGGGGGAGTTCTCCATCTTCAACCGGTCCCATTACGAGGACGTCCTGGTCGTCCGGGTGCACGAGCTGGTGAAGAAGTCGGTCTGGAAGACGCGCTACGACTCGATCAACGCCTTCGAATCCCTGCTCGCAGAGCACGGCTGCATCATCCTCAAGTACTTCCTCCACATCTCGAAGGACGAGCAGGAGAAGCGTCTCCTCGAGCGGGAAAAGGATCCGGTAGCGGCCTGGAAGATCAACGTCGAGGACTGGAAGGAGCGCGACGAGTGGGGCGACTTCACCGAGGCGTACGAGGATGCGATCTCGCGCTGCTCTCTGCCCCATGCTCCGTGGATCGTGGTTCCCGCCGACGCCAAGTGGTACCGGAACCTCGTCGTGGCGGAATCCCTCGCGGAGACGCTGCGCCCGTACCGGAAGGAATGGCTCAAGACGCTCGACCAGGTTGGGAAGGAGCGGCGTGCCGAGCTCACCGCCTGGCATGCGGGGCGCGAGGGAGATTCCGGCGAGAAAGCCCAGCGCCGTCGGAAGCGGCGCTCGCCGGCCAGGCGCAAGCGGGTCGCGGAGGAGCCGGAACGCGCGGCCACCGATGGAAGCGGCGCCTGAGCTGCTCCTTCTACCCGACGGTCACCCGCCGGACCCCGCGCGCTTCGAGGATCTTCGGCAGCCGCTTGCGCTGATCTCCTTGCAGCACGATCGAGCCCTCCTCGTTGACGCCGCCGCAGCCGAGGGCGCCCTTCAGGGCGGACAACCACTCGCCGAGCTCACGAGGTCCGAGACCCAGTTGCTCGACGACGGTGACCTCCTTGCCGCCGCGGCCCTTGCGCTCGAGTCGCACGACGGCGCGCGCCGGACCTTTCGGGGCCACTGCGGGCTTCGCTTCCGGACCGCGGGGAAGCTCGCCGAGCTTGTCCTTGAGCGCGCCGAAGGGATTGTGAAAGGGCTTCTTCTCGTCATCGGGCATCGCTGCCTCGGGAAACGATCCAGCGCGCGGCGAAGAAAGCATCGGTGCCTTCACGGTGCGGATACGTGCGGAAGAAACCGTCGGACGCCTCGCTCGCCGGATTGCGAACGAGCTCCGGGTGATCGCGCTCGAAGGCCATCGCAACCTCTTCGTTCTCCTCGGAGCGAATGGTGCAGGTCGCATAGACGATCCGTCCACGGTCGCGCACGTGGGGCAGGGTCTCTTCCAGAATCCCGCGCTGAAGCCGGGGAAGAGTAGCCAGCTCGCCCTCGTCGATCCGGAAGCGCGCATCGGGTCCGCGCCGCAGGATCCCCAATTCCGAGCAGGGCGCGTCGACCAAGGCGACGCAGGCGCGGAGGCCGGCGGGCGGGCGGGTAGCGATCTCGACCCGGGCGCCGGCCCTCTGCGCGCGCAGAGCGAGGCGCTGCAGGCGCTCTGCGTCCGGATCGCACGCGACGAGCCGGCTTTCCCCGCGCAAGTCGGCGGCGAGGGCGAGGCTCTTCCCCCCGGCGCCCGCGCAGGCGTCGAGTACCGTTTCGCCGGGCCGCGCCTGACAGAGCGACGCGACGAGCTGGCTGCCCTCGTCCTGCACCTCGAAGAGCCCCGCGCGGAACGAGCCGAGCGCGAGCAGATTCGGTCTGGGAGAAGTCACGACGAGCCCGTGCGGCGCCAGGGCCGTCTCGACCGTTTCGACGCCCTCGTCTCGCAGGCGCACAGCGAGGTCGCGCCGCGTGGTGCGGAGCGTATTCGTGCGCAAGCAGACGGGGCCGGGCATGCAGATCGCTTTTGCGAATGCATCGGCCTCGGGGCCGAGTTCGCGCGCGAGCAGCGCCTCGAGGAAATCGGGTAACGACCACCGATCGGCGAGGCGCTCCGGTCCTGGACGTCGTGCCGGCCAGGGCGGCGGCAGGTCGCACAGCGCAGCGGCCTGCGCTTCTCCCACCCCCGAGAGATCGCGCAGGAGGACGAACAGCAGGGCGCGTGGGTCGGCGCTCGCTGCGTGCCAGAGGAGCCGCCGTCGCCAGAGCGCTACGCCGAAGATGGCCTCGACCGCGGCGGCCCGCTCGTCACCGTCGAAGGCGCGGCGATTCCGGAGGAAGCGGTCGATCTCACGCTCCGCTGCCGCGCCGGACAAAACGTGCCCGAGGACCGGAAGCACTTGAGCGATGCGGAGCGCGCGCCAAGGGACTGTCGCGAGCCTGTCGAAGGCATCCACGCCATCGAGGATCCGCCCCGAGGCGCATCCCTCGCAATACGTCGTCGCGTGTACCAGACGACAATTCGACCCTGGCTGCCCCTGCAAGGCATGCGGCTTGTGACCAGTCTGGTGCTGTGGACGACCCTCGTGACCTGCTGGAAGCGGGCCGGTTCGAAGACCTGGCCCAAGACGATCACCCGCTCTGGCGCGGCCTCGCGCTCCTCGAGCTGCGCCGCTACGCCGAGGCCGGAAGAACGCTACGTGCTGCGCGGCTCGAGGCTCCTCGGGAAGCTGTGGAAGCCGAAGCTTTCGCGGGTGTGGCCCGGCCCGGTCGCGGGATACCTGCTCGGGAAGGTGGAGGAGACCGCCTTTCTCGAGGATGGGTACGAGGATCCGGACCTCGAGGCGCGAAGGCTCGCGTCGGCGCGGTTCTGGGCGGGCGTGAAGGCGCAGGATCCCGAGCTAGCCAAGGCGCATTTCGAGGCGAGCGCGGCCATCGAAGGCGCGAGTGCGCTGGAAGTGGAGCACCACCTCGCGCGAGGGGAGATCGGCCGTTAGCCGCCGCATCGGCAAATCAACGTGGACGTGATCGTCGACGTGGTCGTTGTCGTTGTCGCCGTCGATGACCACGTCAAGGTCAACGTCAACGAAGATCAAGCGGCCCTATGTTGGATCTCTCGACGCCGGCGCCCCGTCCACATACCCCGACGCCTGCAACCGGAACAGGTGCGCGTACCGGCCATTCTTCGCTAGCAGCTCCTCATGCGAGCCGATCTCGGAGATGCGGCCGCCCTGGAGCACCGCGATCCGATCCGCCGTGCGCACCGTCGAGAACCGGTGACTGATGAGGATCGCGCTCCGATCCTTGGCGAGCGCCTTGATCCGCTGGAACAGGTCGTGCTCCGCCTCCGCGTCCAGCGAGGCGGTGGGCTCGTCGAGCACCAGCAGCTCGGCATCGTCCCGCATGAAGGCGCGGGCGAGCGCGATCTTCTGCCACTGCCCGCCCGAGAGCTCGTGGCCCTCCTCGAACCAGCCGCCCAGCATGGTGTCGAGCTTCTTGGGCAGCTCGTCGATGACGCTCCTCGCCCCCGCCCGATCGACGGCAGTCTCGATGCGGGGGCGCTCGGCGATCGCCTGTACCTGCCCGAGGCCGACGTTTTCCAGCGCGCTGAATTGATACCGTACGAAATCCTGGAAGAGGACGCCGATGCGGTCGCGCAGATCGCGGGGATCGATGTCGCGCAGATCGATGCCGCCGTACAGGATCCGCCCTCCGCTGGGCTCGTACAGCCGCAAGAGGAGCTTGATGAGCGTCGACTTCCCCGCGCCGTTGTCGCCCACCAGCGCCAGCTTCTCGCCGGGCTCGATGCGCAGCGACACGCCGGCGAGCGCGGGCCGGTCGCTGCCCGGGTAACGGAACGAGACCTCCTCGAACTCGACGGCCTGCGATCTCGCGACCGGCAGCGCGCGGGGGGTCGCGCGAGGGCGCTCGCCGGTCGATTGCAGATCGAGGTAGTCGAACAAGTTGGAGACGAAGAGCCCGTCCTCGTAGAGGCCACCGATGGAGGCCAGGGCCGACTGGATCGCCTGCTGCCCCTGCCGGAAGGCGGCGAGATAGAGCGTCAGATCGCCGAGCGTGATGCGGGCGCGCGCCGCGCGATCCGCCATGTAGAGGTAGCTCAAATAGAAGGCGGCGAGGGAGAGCGCGCCGAGCACCAGCCCGGCCCACGTCTTGCGCAAGGCGAGCCTGCGGTCCTCGCTGTAGAACTTGTCGAAGAGCGCCCGGTAGCGCGAGAGGATGAGCGGGGCCAGCCCGAACAGCTTCACTTCTTTCACGTGCGAGTCGCGCGTCAGGATCCACTCCAGGTAGTTCTGCCGCCGGCCTTCCGGGGCGCGCCAGGAGTTGAGCCGGAACGACTCGCCGGAGAAGCGGGCCTCGGCGACGAAGGCGGGCAGGGAGGCCGCGACGATGACCAGGGTGGACCACCAGGAGAGGCGGGCGAGGAGCGCGGCGTAGGTGGCGAGAATGAGCAGTTGCTGGACCAGCGACGCCAGCTCGAGGACGAGCGAGAGCGGGCGGATGCTGGCCTCGCGCCGCGCGTTCTGCATCTTGTCGTAAGTGTCCGCGTCCTCGAAATGGCGCAGGTCGAGCGTTGCCGCCTTTTCCAGGATGAGCACGTTGACGTGGTTGCCGAGGCTCGCGCGCATGAGGTCGCGCAAGAGCGACTGGCAGCGCGAGAGCACCGTGCTCACCACCATGAGGGCGAACTCGAGCAGCACGTATTCGACGACGAGGCGGCGTTCCTCGGCGGCGCCGGTGCGCGCCGCTTCCACCACCGCGTCGACGATGAGCTTGCCCACCCAGGCCATCGAGGCCGGCAGCAGCGACTGCCCGAGCAAGAGCAGGACGATGCCCACCGCGAAGGTCCGCGAGGACTCCCTCACCAGCTGGAAGACGCGAGGAAGCGCCTTGAGATACGACGCGGTCAGGCGGACGCGCTCGCGCAGCGTTTGCGGCGGCGCGGGCCTCAACGTTCGAGCATCTCCTGCACCTTCATCTTGTCTTCGCGATAGGTGAAGTGCTGGTAGAGCTGCCAGGCGTTCTCGCGGTCGAGGATGCGGTCTTTGAGGATGGGGATCGCCGCCAGCTTGTCCTCGCGGAAGGCGAGGCGGTCGATGAGCGAGGCGGCCTGCGCGGTGGTGAAGTACACGCTCGCCGCGGCCGAGCGCAGCACCGCCAGCTTGGTGGTGTCGCTGCGCTCGTGCTCGAGCTGGCCGCGCAGCGCCCGGAAGTCCTTGTCGCTCATGGCCGTCGGTTCCTTCGCCTCGTGCAGGCGCACCGAGAGCAGCCTTCCGGCTCGCGCCTGTACCTTCTTGTCACGCACGGCTCCGCTCGGAAAGCGCGTCACCAGCCGGTAGTAATGGTCGGGCTGCGCGTCGAAAGCGAGGGGAACGGTATCGTCGGCGACGAGCGCGGACCCGTCGAAGGCCTGCACCTGTGCTCCTTCGGGCTCCGTCACCTCGACCACGGTGCGGCCGCCGTGCGCTCGGTACTCGAGCCGGATCCCGTCCTCCATGATGACGACAGGAGGGGGCTCCGGCGGCGGCTGCGCCACCTTGGGCGGCTTGGGAGCCGGCGGCTTCGGCTGCGGCTTCGGCTTGGGCAGAGGCGGCGGGGCGGGCTCCTCTTCCTCCTGCGGCGTCGGCGTGACTTCCGTCTGCCGGTGGCAGGCTGCGACGACCGCAAACAGCAGTGCCGCGCACAGCGCGCGAAGGAGGCTCATCGGTCGTTCTTGTATACCTGCCCGCCTTTCATGACGAAGCGTACGTGCTCGAGCTTGCTGATGTCTTGCAGTGGATCTCCGTCCACCGCAACGAGATCCGCGAAGCGTCCTTTCTCGACGGTTCCCAGGTCGTCCGTCTTGTCGAGCAGGGCGGCGGCGACGCTGGTCGCGCTCTGGATGGCCTGCATCGGCGTCATTCCATACCGGACCATGTAGGAAAGCTCCTTGGCCTGGTTCTCGGTCCAGGCGTAGCCGCCGGCATCGGTCCCGTAGGAGATGCGCACGCGCTTCTTGAGCGCCTTGCCGAAAGCGATCCGCTCCAGCTCCACCATCCGCGGCCAGATACCGCCGCGCCCCTCGGCCACGTAGGCGCCGACGTAGATGGTCGGGCACCAGTACACATTCTGCTTCACCATCCGATCGAGCAGATCGTCGGTGAGACCGTCGCCGTGCTCGATGGTGTCGACCCCGGCGCGCAGCGCGGCGTCGATTCCGTCCCAGCCGATGGCGTGGGCGGCCACCTTGCGCCCGATCCGGTGCGATTCCTCGACGATCGCCTTCGCCTCCTCGTCGGTGAAGTTGACCCAGCTGGCGAGGCGTCCCTTCTTCTCGTCCCAGTAATAACGCCGGTCGGCGTAGAACTTGATCCAATCCGCGCCGTACTTCACCTGCTCGCGCACCGCCTTGCGCGCCCCTTCCGCGCCGTCGATGATCTGCACTCCCTCGGGCATCTTCAGCTCCCACGAATAGCCGAGGAGCGGATACATCCCGGTCGGCGCCATCGCGCGGGTCGAGACGAAGAGGCGCGGTCCCGGCACGATCCCGCGGTTGATGGCGTTGCGCAGATCGACGTCGGCGTACATCGCGCCCTCGGTCTCCAGGTCGCGCATGGTGGTGAAGCCGTTCAGGAGCCCGATGCGCGCGGCCGCGACGGCGCGGATGGCCCGATACGGGATCGATTCCTTGAGCAGCTGTTCATCATAATCCGCGGCGGTGATGTCGCCTTGCAGGAGCAGGTGGACGTGGTTGTCGATGAGCCCGGGCAGGAGTGTCGCGTCGCCGAGATCGATGACCTGGGGGCCCGTCCGGGAAAGCTCCGCCGCGGGACCGACCTGCGCGATGCGGTCGCCGTGGACGAGGACCGCCATCCCGGTCCGCGGCGAATCGCTCTTTCCATCGATGAGACGGGCTGCCTTCACGAGGACGGTAACCGGCGGAGGCGACTGCGGGCGGGCCTGGTTCGGCGCCTGGGCGAGCAAGCAGAGGAGGATGGATAGGAGGTTCATCGGGCGCGTACCTTTCCATGCGGTCTGTGCCGGTGCAAACGACGCACGCTTGCGGAGCGGCGCGGGGGAATGCACAACCAGAGGGCGCATGCGATTGCAGGTCCTCGACTCGATCGCCTCCGTCCCCCGGGAGGCCTGGGACGCCCTCCTCGACGAGGCGGCGACGCCTTTCGTGCGCTGGGACTTCCTCGAAGCCCTCGAGTCGACGAGGTGCGCGAGCCCGCGGTCCGACTGGGTCCCGAGGCATCTTGCCGCCTGGCGCGACGGGCAGCTCGTGGCTTGTGCGCCCGCCTACGTCCGGAGGGGCAGCGACGGCGACTTCTCGCGGGACTGGGGATGGGCCTCGGCAGCCTCGCGCGCTGGGCTTGCCTACTATCCAAAACTTTCCATGACCGTGCCGTTCACGCCCTGCACGGGGCGGCGAATCCTCGTCGCTCCGGGCGAGAATCGCGAGCGTTCCGTCGCGGCCATCGTCGGCCTGGCCCGCGATCTGTGCCGCCGCGAGCGACTCGGCAGCCTGCAGTTCCTCTTTCCGCTCGCCGGCGAAGCCGAAGAACTGGAAAAGGCAGGCCTCGCGCTCCGCGTCGATCACCAGTTCCATTGGCAGAACGAGGGCTACCGGACCTTCGACGAGTTCCTCGCCCGCTTCCGCTCGAAGGACCGGAACGCCATCAAGCGCGAAATGCGCGCGCCGGCCGAGCAAGGGATCGAGATCCGCACGGTTCGCGGAGAGAATCTGCGGGCACGCTCCGGCGAGCTTGCCCGCGAGGCCCACGCGCTGCACCGCTCGACCATCGACAAGCTCATGTGGGGCCGGGGCTGGCTCAACCAGGCCTTCTACGAGCGGGTCTTCTCCCGCCTTCCCGAGCACGTGGAGATGGTCGAGGCGCGCAAGGACGGAAGGCTCGTCGCCGGCGCCTTCAACGTCGCCTCGAAGGACCGCCTCTTCGGACGCTACTGGGGCGCCTTCGAGGAGCACCCCTTCCTGCACTTCAACGTCTGCCTCTACCACTCGATCCGCGACTGCATCGAGCGGGGCCTCTGCGCGTTCGAAGGCGGCGCCGGCGGCGAGCACAAGCTGTCGCGCGGCTTCTTGCCGGCGGAAGTGTGGAGTACCCATGCTTTCAGCGACGTGAGGCTCGATCGGGCGATGCGGGAGGCGTTCCGCGCGGAGTTGGACGAACGGAGGGAGGCGCTCGCGCGCTGGCTTGCGCAATCGCCTATCTTGAAGCCGCAGGCGGAGGCGCGAGCGCGATGAGCCCCAAGCAAAAAGAAGACCCGGGCATCACCACGGCCGAGCCGAAGACGAAGACCAAGCCGAAGCTCGAGCGCCCGAAGCTCTACAAGGTGCTGCTCCACAACGACGACTACACGCCGATGGAGTTCGTCATCGTCGTCCTCGTCAACATCTTCAACAAGTCGGAAAGCGACGCGACCAGCATCATGCTGCACGCGCACACGCACGGATACGCGGTCGCGGGCGTCTATACCTTCGAAGTGGCCGAGACCAAGGTCGCGGAGACGCTCAAGCTCGCCGAGCAAGCGCAGTTCCCGCTCCTCAGCACCATGGAGCCGGAGTGAGCGGAAGGCTGCGGGCCTTCTACTTCCTGTACTACGGGTACGTCGGAGCATCGCAGGGGTTCCTCGCACCCTGGCTGCGCGGGCTCGGTTTCACAGGCGACGCCATCGGCGGCGTCGCGATGGCCGCGCAACTCGTCTCCGCGCCCGCGGGCCTCTTCTGGGCGCACGCCGCAGACAGGCGCGATGCCCGCGAGAAGACCCTGCGGCGCTGCGCCTTCGGCGCGGCCTGTGCGCTCGCCTTCCTTCCCTTCGCGCGGACCCCCTTGCAGGTCGGGCTGGTCCTCGCCGCTCACGGGTTCTTCGGAGGCGCCCTCATTCCGCTCGCCGACTCGGTGACGATGGAGTGGGCGGTGCTGGAGCCCGGACGAAGCTACGCGCGGACGCGGCTCTTCGGGTCGCTCGGATTCGTCGTCGTCGCGCAGGGCCTGGGATTGCTCCTGACGGCACGCGGCGATCGCCCCGGCGATCTGCTCATGCCCGCGGTCGCGGCAGTATCCGTTCTCGGTTACGCGCTGGTCGCTCGAACGCTGCAAGGTCCGGCGCGTACCGCTCCGGAACCGCTGACGAGCGCCGCCTTCTTTCCGGCCGCGACGCGCATCCTCTCCGATCCCGCGGTGGCGCTGCTCTTCCTCGTTTGCGTCCTGCACTGGGCGGGGTGCGCTCCCTACCACCTGCTCTACGGCGTGCTGGTGCGCGATCACGGTCTGCCCGCGAGCCTGACGGGTCTCGGCCTCGCCCTCGGCGTCCTCGCCGAGGTGATCGCGCTCTTCGCCTTTCCCGCGCTCCTGCGGCGCTTCTCTCTCTCCTCGTTGCTCGTCGCCGCCTCGGCGGGAACCATCGTCCGCTGGGTGCTACTGTCCCGCGCGCACGACGCGGCGAGCATCGTGGGCCTGCAACTCTTCCATGCGCTTTCCTTCGGCGTCTGGTGGGCTGCGGCCGTCGAGGCGATGCGCCGCTCGGTTCCCTTGCAACTTCGCGCGACCGGCCAGGCGCTTTTTTCCGCGCTGGTCTTCGGAGCAGGCAACGCGATCGGATACGGCCTCGCGGGAGCGGGTTACCAGCGATTCGGTAGCGCCTCGCCGCTATTTGCTTTCGCAGCGGCGGTGGAAACGGCCGCGCTGCTCTTCACGGCCCTCGCTGCTGCCCGGCTGGGTGGCGTACGGGCGACGAATGCATAGTTTGCGCCTCTGGCGCCATCCGGCGCGAGAGGAGACGGAATGCCCAGTTCCTGGAGCAACAAGCGGGAGCGGCAGTACGAGAAGATCAAGCGCAGCGCGAAGAGCCGCGGCCGCAGCACGGGCACTGCGAAGAGGATCGCGGCAGCGACGGTGAACAAGACCCGCCGGCGCAAGGGCGAGACCAAGGGCAGCTCCAAGACTCGCCGTCGGACCAGTCGCGGATCTTCGCGGCGCACGACGACAACGCGCCGCCGGACCGCGGCGCGCAAGGGCGGCCGCGCCCGCGCTCGCCGCCGCTAAATCCGCGGAATTCCTCATCGGGGGTGCGGCATGGCCGGCCCCCGGTGTTCAAGCGGTAGCGGGTTCGTGTAGGAGTGTCCTCCTCCGCATTACCCAACTGGAGGGGACACCATGAAGAAGATCGCTCTTGCGATCGCGCTGATCGGCTCTTCCGCCTTTGCCGCGGATCCGAAGAATCCGACCTGGTGGGACAAGTACCAGTTCATCCTCAACAACGGACCCGCCGCTCAGCAGTCCACGGCGGCGGCACCTGCGTGCACCTTCCCGGGCTCGCCTTCGATAGCTCGGGTAACCTCTACTACAGCTACATCGTCGTATTTTTCAGCGCGGGACTGGGCAACGGCGCCATCAACGGCACCGAGCTGGCCGTGGCCCGCTCGGTCGACGGCGGCAAGACGTATCCGCAGGTGACGTTCTTCGACTTCAGCGGCGGCCAGAACCATTTCAACGACAAGCCGATGGTTACCGCGGACACGACTCTCACCAGCCCCTTCCGGGACAACGTCTACGTTGCGTGGGACGCGGCGAGCGGCGGATCCGGCGGCGGCGGAGTCCGCGTCGCTCGCTCGACGGATCGCGGCCTCTCATTCACCACTACCCGGGTCGACAACCCGAATGGTCCGGGCCGCTCGATCGGCGCGTCGGTCACCACGGGTCCCGCCGGCCAGGTCTACGTCGCGTGGAACGACTTCGCGGCAAACGCCATCGTCTTCAACCGCTCGCTCGACGGCGGCGTGACGTGGGGGACGCCGACGACCATCGCCACCAAGCAGATCCCGTTCGACATCGGGATTCCCGCCGAGTTCAACCGCCGCGCCCTGGTCTACCCGGCTTGCGATGCCGACCGCTCCACCTCCGCCCACCGCGGCCGCATCACCTGCTCCTGGATGGACTTCGCGCAGGGATCGACCACGCACACCGACATCTTCACCTCGGTCTCGGACAACCAGGGAACGACCTGGTCGCCGGCGCGCTCCGTCGGTGACTCGCACGGCGGCGCGGACCGCTTCAACCATTGGCTCGCGACCGACGCGGTGACCGGAACGGTGAACGTCTCGTTCTACGACACGCGCAATGACACGACGGGCGCAGGTTTCATGACGGACATCTTCCTGACCAGGGGCGACGGGGCGAGCTTCGGTCTCGGCACCCAGGTGACGACGGCGCCCTCGAACGAGCACGACTGCAACGGCCTCTTCCCCTGCCCGTCGATCAACTACGGCAACCAGCAGGGCGA
>VBKL01000230.1 GCA_005879805.1 Deltaproteobacteria bacterium
CAGCTCCTTGATGGAGCGGACCATCGAGACGAGGTCGCGGCGGAGCATCGGCTCGCCGCCGGTGAAGACCACCACCAGTGGATCGAAGCGGCGGACGACGTCGGTGAAATCCGTCATCTCGTCGCGATCGGTGATCTTCCAGTAATCGCAGAAGTCGCACCGCGCATTGCAACGCTTCGTCACCTCGATGGAGACGGTGAGAGGCCGTTTGTTGAAGGTGACATCGAGAAATTTTCCGGCGGCACGCACCTTTTGCAGCGGGCTCAGGGCGATCTTCATGCAGTCTCCAAAGCTCCGCGAACCCCCGCTTCCGATGGCCGGAAGCGCGGGCCAATAACATCCTGCGCCGGTCCTTGCAAACGGTCCCCTCTCGGATGCAGAACGGCCCCGAGAGACTCCCAACGAAGCCGTCCGGCCACAAGAAAAATGCCCCTCATGTCACCGTCCGGTCACCGCTCAATCGGGCGGCGGTCGGCCTGGCCTCTGCCGCCGGCCCATGGTCGCGAGCGTTCCGCGCGAAAACACCCAGAGGTGGAAGCCGAATGCCGCCCCCCAGGCGAGGGCAATCCACTGCACCCAGAAGCGGTCCGGGGTGAGCATCCGGTTGGCGACCGCGCAAGCGAGGAGGCCGGCGATCATGACGAACGCGTGGGCGGTGAGCGCGATGCGGTGGCGCTCGCGGGTAGCGAAGCCCTTCGCCGGGCGGGTGCGTCCCGTCACGCCCTCCCTCTTACCCCGGATCCCGTCTGCCGGAGCCATGCGAAACTCCGGCCGCCTGCAGCCGCGCGACGGACAAGACGGTGATTGGCCGGCTGATGAGGTCGGTTCCGAGGTGTAGCGCGGCGACGCAGACGGCGGCGAGGATCGCGGCGGTACGCTTCGGCCGCAGCCGCTCCGCGACCGCGAGTGCCGCCGTACACTCGAGCAAGAACGGCAGGTAGCCCAGGTAGCCTGCGACCGGCATCTCGAACAGCTTCGGCCTCTCGAAGTGCGGCACCGTGTAGATCCAACCCCGCGCGCAACGCCAGTTGAGCGACTCCCAGACGAGGCCGAACGGCAAGCCCAGGGCGAGCGTACGGACGACGAGGTCGCGCCTCCCGGCGCGCCATGCCTGCAAAGGGCTCGCGATGGTCGGGGTGTCGTCCCGCAGGCGCGAAAGGAGCGCTTCACAGAACGGCCAGAGGAAGATCCAGGCGAACGGGAAGGCGACGCGTGGCGCGGCGACCGCGGCCGCTAGCATCGCCAATCCAACTGCGGCCATCTCGCGTGCTTTTTCCGGCGAACGGACGGCGGCAATCCGCTCCGCGCCGGGCGTGGGTGCGACGAGCGCCAGAGCCAGCCGGACAGCAGGAAGCACCGTCGCGTACGAGATGGCGGAGAAGGCCGCTCCAACGAGCGGGTTGCGAGGAACGCCTACGTACCACCAGTCGTGCAGCCGCAAGTTGAGCAGCTCGAAGGCGTCCCAGAACGCGACGCTGGCGAAGGCGTAGAGAGCGAGGTCGCGCACGGTTCCGAGCGGCGACCGTCCGTGGCGCACGCGAACGGCGCCGTCCAGGGCGAGGACGATTCCCCACCAGGCGAGCGGGAAGCGGAAGAGGTCGATGGCTTCGGACAGTCGCGAAGCGATCAGCGTCCCGGCGATGACGGCGAGGCCTGTCGCGAGCCGCAACATTCGGGGCGCGTAGCCTACCGGGAAACGAGAAACGCCGGACCCCCGGCGAGGGGATCCGGCGTTCTCGAAGACCTCACGTGGAACGAGAACTACTGCTTCTGCTGATTGTCCGAGCCGCCCGTAGTGCCCTGGGCGGGGGTCTTGGCAGTGTTCGGATTCGGGATGCGGGCCTTGCTGGTGCCGGAGCTGTCGGAGCTGGTGTCGCTGCCGATCGAGCTCGAGTCGGAGGAAGTCGAGCTGTGGCTCTTCATCTTCTTGCTGCCCTTCTTGCCGACGACCTCGATCTTCTTGGCGCTGTTCGACGACGCGTCGTAGCTGGCGCGCACCTGCTGGCCCTCGTGCAGCGCGGAGATGCCGCTGGTAGAGCTGTCGACGCCGACGATCTCGGTCGAGTCGTCGACCTTGAGCGTCAGGCCACGGTCGAGGGTGATGCTGTTGTTGTCCTGGTCGACGCGGGAAACGCGGCCCCGGATGTGCTGCACGGTACCGGTGCTGGAACGATCCATCGAGGACGAGCTGTTGTTCGCCATCGAGCCGCTGCCGTAGGTCGAGCCCGAAGTGCTGTTCTGGCCCGAGGCGTTGCCCATGTCGCTGGCGGTGCCGCTCTGGCCCATGTTGCTGCCGTTGTTGTTCTGGCCGGAGGTCGACGACGAGCCCTGGTTCTGGCCGTAGGTCGAGCCGGTCGAGCCGGTCTGGCCGTAGGTCGAGCCCGTCGAGCCGGTCTGGCCGGTCGAGCCCGTCTGGCCGTAGGTGTTGTTCGCGCTGCTCGGGTTGTTCTGGCCGTAGGTGCTCTGGCCGGTCGAGCCGCTCGAGCTGCCGTTGTTCCAGCTGCTATTGCCCGAAGTGGTCTGGCCAGAAGTAGTCTGGCCGGAGGTGCTGCTCGTCGAGCCCTGGTTGGCGCTCATGGTGCTCGAATCGCTGGTCGAGCCCATCGTACCGGAGGTGCTGTTCGGATTCGTCTGCGCGCTGCCACTGACGCCGGACGAGCTCATGCTGCCGCTCGCGCTGGTGTCACCGGACTTCGTCGTCCCGCTGGCGGTGGCGCCGTTGCTTGGATTGGTGGCTACGGTGCCGCCCGTCGACTGGGTACCTTCGACGGAGCCCTGCTGCGTCGTGCCGGTATTGCTCGCCGTCTTCGTTTCTTTACTCGAGCTCGAGCACGCCGCCATCAGGGCAGCGGCTGCGATTGCGGTGCCGACTTGAAATTTCATGTGGCCTCCTCAGGCAATGGGTACGCGGCGCATGCCGAGAGGGGGCGCCGCGGTCGCTGTCCGGCGGTGTGTGCCGGGTGACACTGGCTAGGTAGCCATCTACGCTGCAAAGGGGAACCCTTCCCCTCGACGAGGCGCCGCCGCCTCACCGGGAAGGATGCTAGAAGAGCGCGTGCTCGCCCGCTGCCCGTCCTGCCGCAATACGTTCAGCACGGACCAACCAGGGCGCCAGAACTGTCCGGTGTGCGGCAAACCGCTCGTCGTGCCCGACCTCCGGACGGGCGAAGCGGGCGGTCCCCACGAAGCGAGCGGACCGGACGTCTCAGGGCGCCCTGCCCCATCCGGTACTCCGTGGGAGCGGCGCTCCGAGGTGGGGCTCGTGAAAGCGTGGGCAAGCACCGTCGCCCAGGCGCTCTTCGAGCCCTCGCGCTTGTTCGCCGCTGTCCGCATCGAGAGGACAGGCGCCCACGTGGGATTCGCGCTCGTCACCGCCGGCGCGTTCTGGATCGTGAACCAACTCATCGGGCGCGCGGCGGTGTCGCCGGAACGCCTCCGTCGGATGCTCGGGACCGCCCAACTCCCTCCCGGCGTCGACGTCGAGAGCGTGGTGAGGCTCTTCTATCCGACGACGGGGTGGTTCATCATCCGGATCGTCGCCGCGCCTGTCCTCGTCCTCGCGGCGCTGTACTTGAACGCGCTCGTCACCCACGGCATCGCGCTGCTGTTGCGCCAGGCGAAGCGCGGATTCGATGCCACGCTCGCCGCCTGCGCCTACGCATTCGCGCCCACGGTGCTGTTCGCGATCCCGGCCTGCGGCGGCGTCGTCGCGGCAGTCTGGGTCGCCGTGCTCACCGGAATCGGCCTCAAGGAATTGCACGGCATGGGCACCGGCGGCGCCGCCGCTTCGGTCCTCCTGCCTTACGCGGTGCTCTGCTGCGCGGGCTGCGGAGTCCTGTTCGTGCTCCTCGGCGCGATGATGCGGGCGATCGGGCAATGAATCCCGAGGGCGAGGTAGTCGAGGCGCTCCCTGCGCGTTCGCTTCCCGGAAACGCCATTGTCGTCTCGGCCCTGCACCTCGCCGCCCTCGCCGTGGCTGGCCTGTTGCCTCTCGACGCGCCTCCGCTTTCGCTCCTCGCCTGTCCGTTCCGCGCCGCGACCGGACTGCCCTGCCTCGGCTGCGGATGTCTACGCGCCTTCGCGGCCGTCGCGCACCTCGACCTGCGCGCCGCCTTTCTCGCCAACCCGCTCGGAGCCCTCGTCGCGATCGGCGGAGTCGCCTTCGCATGCGCCACCCTGCTCCGCGTCTGCGGCGTGGATCTCGCCGCGCCGCGCCTGGGACCATCCAGAGCTCGCCTCGCTCGCATCGCGATCGCGATCGCCATCGTCGCCAACTGGTGCTTCGTCGCTTCCCGGGTCGCGCGGTGATCGTCGCCCTCGCCGTCGTGGGATCGTATCTTGCCGGCTCGATCCCTTTCGGCCTCATCGTCGCAAGGCTCGCCACCGGCAAGGACGTGCGCGCGGTCGGGTCGGGGAACATCGGCGCGACCAACGTCGCGCGCGCCGCGGGCCGCACGGCCGCGGCCTCGACGCTCTTGCTCGACGCGCTGAAAGGCTTCCTGCCTGCCTTCTTCGCCTCGAAATCTGCCGATTCATCTTCGCTGGGCGCGGCCTGCGGCGTGGCGGCCGTCGTCGGCCATTGCTTTCCCGTCTGGCTCCGCTTCCGCGGCGGCAAGGGCGTCGCGACGGGCCTGGGTGTGACGCTCGCGCTGGCTCCCCTCGCCGCGCTCTGCGGCGCCGTGGTCTGGGCGCTCGCCTGGGCGATCGCGCGCATCTCGAGCGTCGGCTCGCTCGCCGGGGCAGCGGCCGCGCTCCTGGTCGCCGGAGCGACCGCCAACCGCCAGGTCCTCGTCGCGGTCGCCGCGATCGTTTGCATCGTCGCCGTCCGCCATCGCAGCAACGTGCGCCGCCTGCTCTCCCACGAAGAGCGTTGAGGCCTGGGGACCTTGTCCCGGCGGCGCGCGACGCACACTCTCGAACGAACGCCTGACCTGGAGCGCCATTGGCCACCTACGATCCTTCGTACGATCCGTACGGCCCCGAACGCCGCGCGCGCCGCGATCTGGATCTCCACTGGGGCGCCATCTTCGGCGGGACGGTAGCCGGGTGGGGCCTCTTCCTGCTCCTGTCGCTCTTCGGCATCGCGGTCGGTCTCTCCGATGTCGGCCCCAACGTCTGGACCGCCGCGGCCTTGGTGTGCTCCTCCGCGGCGGGAGCCTTCCTCGTCGTCCGGCTGGACAGCGAACGCCGATCGCGCTCGGGCCGGATGGGAGCGATCGTCGGGTGGGGGCTTTCGATGATCGCCGGGACCCTCTTCGCCCTGGTCGTCTGGCGCGCGACGTCGCTCGCCACCAACGCTGCCCTCGCGACGGCAGCGTCATTGCTCTCGCTTCTCGCCGCGCTCGGCGGAGCGACGCTCGCAGCGAGGCGCGGAAGCGGCCGCGCGATCTCCCTGCCCTTGTACTTTCGGCCCACGCGGGAAGACTCGCTGGAAGACGACTTCAGCGTCCACGACGCAGGCGACGAGCCGACCATCCTGCCGCCGACCCACTGAGGTAGCCCTTACATCGCCTCGTTGAAGCCCTTCTGAAAGAGCTGATCGATCGCCTCGACGCACGCGGTCGCTTGCTCTCCTTCGGCGCGCACGAGGATCTCCGACCCCTTCGCGGCCGCGAGCATGAGGACGCCCATGATGCTCTTGGCGTTCACCTCCTGCTCATCCTTGAGCAGGACCACGTCGCAGGGGAACTTGTTCGCGGTCTGCACGATGAGCGCAGCGGGCCGGGCGTGCAGTCCCATCTTGTTGCGCACCGTGCAGACTTTTTCCGCGTGTTCGTCCGCCACCAGAGATCCTTTCCCGAATTGGTTAGAGGAAGCCGCCTCCCAAGGCAAGGCCGAGGGCCAGCGCCACGTACAGCGCCACCGGCAACCCCACGCGAGGGAGGAAGAGGACGCCCGCGACGATCACCGCCGCAACCAGGACGCCGTTCCCCGGGCGGTGCGGCTCCGACGCGAGCAGGACCCCGCGGGCGGCCAGCGCGCCGGCGAGGATCGCGGCGCCCATCTTCAGCCCCCGCGTTGCCGCAGGAATGTGCGCCCGCGAAAGAATCTCGATGATCGCCGGACCCTTCTGATACCCGGCCGCGAAGAGCCAGATGCGCACCGCGAGGTGGATCGAATCGTAGACGGCGAGGAAGAGCGCGACACAGTAGAGGCCCGCGTACGGCCACGCCAGAGCGGCCAGGAGCGCCGCGGCTGGCCGGAGCGCGAGCCAGAAGAAGCCGTCGCCGAGCGCCGCGAACGGCGAGGCGAGGGACGACTTGAAGCTCGATACGTCCTGCGGACTGGCGGTGCCGCTCGCGACCTCTTCCTCGAGACGTACGGCACCGCCGACTATGGCCGCCGCGGCGTAGGGATGGCAGTTGAACAGCTCGAGGTGTCGGCGGGCCGCGGCGCTGCGGGCCTCTTCGTCCGGATAGAGATCGGCGAGCGCCGGCGCCATCGCGGAGGCGAATCCCAGGTTCTGCATGCCGCGCGGGTTCCATCCGGCCTGGATGAACAGCGACCGGAAGAAGACCCGCAGGAGGGATCGTTTCGACACGTGACGCGCCACCCCGGTCATGGCCACCCCGAGAGGAGGAGACCGAGGACCAGCGTCGCCGCGAAGGCGGCCAGGGCGAACACCGGGGCGCGGCGATCGCGGACCGCCCGGATCGCGGTTGCGGCGGCGAGCGCCCAGACCGCGTGCCAGGAGCCGGTGAGCGCGGAGACGGCGCGCGGCGAGCAGCTCGATCGCAGAACGGCAAGGATCGGCGAGAAGAAGGCCACGGCGAAGCAGATCGCCGCGGTCGCGACGAAGGGGAGGACGAGCCCGCGCAGGTTGATCGGGAACGGATCGGGCTCCTCCGCGGCTTTCGCGAAGGCGAGCTCGAACAGGGCGTTGTTGCGATCCTCGGTGCGGCGCTCGAGGCGCCGGCCGACGAGAGCGAGCGGGAAGAGCAAGAGCAGCGCGAGCGCCGCCAGGGGCGGATCGACCCCGGTGCCCGTCGCCTTGCCGGCCAGGACCGCCGCGGTGGTCATCGCGCCGGCGAGCAGCGTCTCGTTGTCGGGCAAGGAGCCGCCGAGATTCACCCCGCCGAGGAAGAGGAGCTCGAGCGGAACGCCGATGACGAGGCCGCCTTGCGCGTCGCCGAGCGCCCATCCGAGGAGCGGCCCGAGCACGAGGGGACGGCTGAGCATCAACTGCAGCGCGCCCTTGCGCTCGACGGCGGCGACTCCCGCGACGAGCGCCGCGACGGCGCCTGCGACGAACAAGTGGGCAACCCCGCCGGGCGGGAACACTGCGCGGCATGCTAGCCGCGCGCGGCGCTACAGCGCTACTTCCGCGGCTCCCCGGCGCGAAAGCGCTCGGCGATCGCCGGCAGCGTCACGGGCGTCTCGGCGGGCACCGCTCGCGCCTCGATCTCGGTCCCCGTCGCGCCGAGCTGCTCGAGGGCTTCGATCTCGGCGGCGTCGAGATAGACGGTCGGCGTCACCTGCGCGCGGCCCTCCGAGAAATGGACATTTCCCAGATTGAGATGCGGGAGGGGGACCCCTTGCTCCCGCAGGGCGGCGGCGTCGCGCACGTTGCGCACGAGGACCAGCGTCCGCGGAGCGGGCGCCCCTGGTCCGCCGGGACGGAGCATGGCCGCGACCTCCGCGATGGGGGCGACGTGGAAGGCGATCTTCTTGGGAATGGCGAGCGACATCGCGGCGCGGGCGAGCGGGTTCGCGGCCACCTCGTCGTCGGCGACCAGGATCCCCTGCGCGGAGAGCGCCGGCACCCAGGCCTCGAGCACCTGTCCGTGGACGAGCCGGTTGTCGATGCGTACCAGAGCGATCCCCGCGGGAACGGTCACCTCATCGCCTTCCGCAATTCGAGCGAGGCATGGCCAATGGCCTTGCGGCCGCCCGCGGGAATCCGGCTCGGTCGCGGAAACCGCCACGCCCGCGACGCTCTCGAGCGGGCCGACTACTCCCTCCGCGGTACGGATGAGCTCTTCGGCCAGCTTTCCATGCGAGGCAACTACCACCCCGACCATGGGCCCGAATCTAACCTGCTACGTCGACCCGCGCCCGGAACCCCTAGGAAGGCCTACCACCCACCGTGAGACGGACCGGCGGCGGCACTTCCACGGCGGAAACCTCCGGCGCCTGCTGCGTAGGGGCGTTGGAGAGGTGCACCCCGGGCGCGCCGTGGCGGTACAGGACGACGGTGACGAGGAAAAGCGGAAAATCGATCGCGAAGAGCGAGGCCAGCGCGCGCCACGAGGAGCCGAGCGCCCCGTCGGGAGCGGAGGCGAACGCGAGCAGCGCCAGGAGGCTGGTCGCGAGCTTTCCCGCGAGCACCGGAAGGAGCGCCACGCGCCGCTCGCGCGGAGAGCTTGCCGCTACCGCGCAGGCCACCGAAATCGCGGCCATCGAGGAGACTCCCAGGACCTGCCAGAAACGCACTTCGGGACCAAGGTCCGCGTGCGAGCCCAGACCGGCGATACGGAAGATCGCTCCCGGAAAGGCGGCGAAGAGAAAACCCAGGGTGGCATAGAGCGCGCTGCACCCGGCGGCGAAGCGGCCCAGGCGCGCCTCGCGGGGGGAGAGGGGCGGTAGCGGCATGGGCGTTTCGTCTATCACGAAAGCGCGCGCCAGCGCCGCACCTGTTCCCGATTTCCAGGCGTACGGCTAACCGAGCCGGGCACGCCGGGCGCGCAGGATCCGGGAGAATTCCGGCGATCCCGCTCTCGCCACCACGAGCCGCATCCGCAGCGGCTCACCCGGACCATCGAGACGAACGGAGCGCGGCTGACCGGGCGATAGACCTACGCGCCCCGAGCGCGGCTCGTCGTCATCCACCGATAGCCGGTATCCGACGCAGAGATCGGTCGGTCCGACGGGACGCGGATCGAGCTCGAGGGACATCCGCAGCGGCTCGCTGTGGGTTCCCATCGGGCGGTCGAGATCGAGATGGAGCTTGCGGCCCTCCTCGCCGACGAGGAGAGGATTGGCGAGGAGCGCACCCGCGTCGTCGCGCAATTCGATGGAAAAAAGGAGGGCCGCTCCCCGCAGGGAGGATTCGCGTTCCCCGAAAACGACCTCGGTTCCGAGGACACCGGCGAACAAGCCGAAGACCGCGCAGGCGCAGGCGAGCGCTCGCTTGGGGAAGCGGGATGCCATCGGGCACCTCCAGCTTCCAGGGTCTCAGGCGCTCGGGGGTCCGTCAAGCGGTCGAGCGAGCAGCGAGCGGCGGGCGTACGAAACCATCGCCTCCGCGATCCGGTACGGGTCGGGCTGATACCCACCCGTCTCGAAGAGACGTCTCAACTCCTCGACCTTGCCAAACCGGATCTCGCTGCCAGACTGGGATGCCGTCTTCCGCATGCCCCTCTCATCGGCCCCACCGTCAAGAACTTGATGGGAGCGCGGTGCGCACTTCCACCTACTCGGTCAACCGCTCCTTCAACTTGCGCTGAACCCCGCGAAGGATCTGGCAGATCCGGGATTCCGTGACGCCGAGGATGGACCCGATCTCGCGGTAGGTCAGCTCCTCCTCGTAGTAGAGGGCGAGGATCTGGCGCTGGCGCTCGGGAAGCTCCGCGATGGCGTGGCGCAGCTGGCCGATGTCCTCGGCGGTGGAGAGTCGCGCAAAAGCGTCGAGCGAGGTGTCGAGGGTCCCGTCGTCGGCGTCCTCGACAGAGACGAACGCTTGCGCGTGGGGAAGCGCCCGGGGGACGCCGCGGCGAGCCTGGTGCGTCTCCTCGGCAGTCAGCTCGCGCTTTAGCTTCATCCGCATCCGCTCCTCGGCGCGATCGGCTTCGCGGCCGGTCCGGCGCTCGCGGCGCGTGAGGTGGTCCTCGGCCCGGAGCGCATCGAGGATGGCGCCCTGGATGCGGCGACGGGAGTAGGCCTCGAAAGGAATGCCGCGGCTCGCGTCGAACCGGTCGGCCGCGTCGATGAGACCGAGCATGCCCGCGGCGATCAGGTCGTCGATGTCGACGCTCTTCGGAACGCGTCCGGCAAGGCGAAGGGCGATCCCCTTCGCGAGGGCCGTGTGGGCGAGGATGCGCTCCGTCCTCATATCATCGGCGTTTGGGACAGCGGTCGTTTGCATGATCTCGGTTTTTTCTCGTACGAGCGGTCGGTCGCGCTCTCCTTCAGCAACTGGCATGCCGAAGGGGCGCCTCCCTCGAAATCCTTGAAAGACAGCGGCTTTCTGTGATCGTGCTCAGGTTTCGGCAGCCCGTGCCGATGAGGGTCCGGGCGTCATCCAACTGACGATCGCCGGAGGATTGACGAGGTGGCGGAAGGGACCGCGGTACAGCCAACGACTCCGCTGCGGATCCTGTTCGTCGACGACGAGCGCGACCTGGTGTCTTCGCTCTCGCGCTATTTCCGCCTCAAGGGTTTCCAGACGAAGGGCGCCTACGGCGTGCAGGAGGGCATCGCGGTCCTCGAGGAGGAGCGCGCCGCGAGCCGCCGATTCGACGTGGTGGTCACCGACCTGCGCATGCCCGACGGCGACGGCCTCGCCATCGTGCGCGCGGTCCGCCGGGTCTTCCCTGGCATTCCGGTTCTGGTCCTCACCGCCTTCGGCACGGTCGCGACCAGCGTCGAGGCGATGCGGCTCGGCGCGGTCACCATGCTGGAGAAGCCGATCCCGGTCGCCGATCTCGAGCGCGAGGTGCGCTCCGCGGTCGCGAACGGCGCCGAGGTTGCCGCCGGCCTCGACGCCGCGGCCTTCGCGGGTCTGGTCGGAAACTCGCCCGCCATCCGCCAGGTCTTCGATACCCTCGTGCGGGTCGCTCCCTCGAACAGCTCGGTGCTCCTCACCGGCGAGAGCGGCACCGGCAAGGAGCTCGTGGCGCAAGCCATCCATCGCCTCTCGCGGCGCGCGATGGGGCCGCTCGTCGCGGTCAACTGCGCCGCCATCCCCGAGCAGCTCCTCGAAAGCGAGCTGTTCGGTCACGTGCGCGGCGCCTTCACCGGCGCGCAGCAGGCGCGTACCGGTCGGTTCAAAATGGCCGACTCTGGAACCATCTTCCTCGACGAGATCGGCGAAATGCCGCTGCTCTTGCAGGGCAAGCTCCTGCGCGTCCTGCAGGAGCGCGTCATCGAGCCGCTCGGCGGCAACAAGGCCGAGCCCGTCGACTTCCGCGTGATCGCGGCGACCAACAAGGACCTCGAGGCCCTTGCCGCCGAGGGAAAGTTCCGCCTCGACCTGTTCTACCGCTTGAACGTCGTCCCGCTCGTGCTCCCGCCGCTGCGCGAGCGCGCCGGAGACGTGCCCGTCCTCGTCCGGCACCTCCTGGACAAGGCCGCCGCGAAGGATCTTTCTTTCGCTCCCCCCGCCATGGAGGCGCTCGAGCGATACGGGTGGCCGGGCAACGTTCGCGAGTTGCAGAACCTCGTGGAGCGCCTCGCCGTGCTCAAGGGCTCGGGTGAGATCTCGCTCGCGGATCTGCCTGCTCCCATCC
>VBKL01000231.1 GCA_005879805.1 Deltaproteobacteria bacterium
GACAAGTACAGACCAGCGCCGCTCCTTCGCCAGTACGTCGACGCGGGGTGGTTGGGGCGCAAGACGAAGCGCGGCTTCTACTCGTACTGAGGCTCATGAACATGGCTTACGAGAACATCCAGGTCGCGCGAGAAGGCTCGATCGCGATCCTTACCGTCAACCGGCCCAAGTCGCTGAACGCCCTCAACGGCAAGACGCTCCGCGAGATGACGCAGGCAGTGCGCGAGCTGGCCGACCAGAGCCGCGCCCTCATCCTCACCGGCGCGGGAGACAAGGCCTTCGTCGCCGGCGCCGACATCGCGGAGATGGCGCCGATGACGCCCTGGTCGGCGCGCGAGTTCAGCGAGCTCGGGCACGTCCTCACCGCGCTGCTCGAGGACATCCCCTGCGCCACCATCGCTGCGGTCAACGGCTACGCGCTCGGCGGCGGTCTCGAGCTGGCGGTCGCCTGCGACATGATATTCGCCAGCGAGAACGCGAGGCTCGGCCTTCCCGAGGTGACGCTCGGCGTGACGCCGGGTTTCGGCGGGACCCAGCGGCTCGTCCGTCTCGTCGGCAAGCTCCGCGCCAAGGAGATCATCTTCACGGGCGAGATGGTCGACGCGCAGACCGCATGCCGCATCGGCCTCGTCAACGAGGTGGTGCCGCAAGCGCAACTGCTCGCCCACTGCAAGAAGGTAGCGGCCAAGATCGCCGAGCGGGGCCCCTTGGCCATCGCCCGCGCCAAGCGCCTGGTCGAGCGCGGTTACGACATGCCGCTGCGAGCCGCCAACCGGCAGGAGGCCGAGACCTTCGCGCTCCTCTTCGACACCCAGGATCGGGCGGAAGGCATGAAGGCCTTCCTCGAGAAACGCCCGGCCCGCTTCGTGGGAAAATAGCCGAATGGACTTCAGCATCACCGAGGAACAGAGGCAGCTCGTCGAGACCGCGCGCAAGTTCACGCGCGAGCGCATCATCCCGGTCGCGCAGAAGCTCGACGAGCACGGCACCTTCCCGATCGACATCTGCAAGGAGGGCTGGGAGCTGGGCCTGATGAACGTCGAGATCCCGTCCGAGTACGGCGGGCTCGGGCTCTCCTGTCTCGATCACGTCCTCATGATGGAGGAGATCAACTACGGGTGCGCCGGCATCGGAACGACCCTCGCCGGCAACAACCTCGCCTGCATGCCGCTTCTCCTCGGCGGAAGCGAGGAGCAGAAGCGGCACTACCTCGGCATGCTGACGGAAGCGCCCATCTTCGCCGCCTACGCCTGCAGCGAGCCCGACGCGGGAAGCGACGTGGCCGGCATGCGCACTACCGTGCGGAAGGTGGGCGACGAGTACGTCATGACCGGCCAGAAGCGCTGGATCACGAATGGCGGGTACGCCTCCTGGTACTCGGTCTTCGGGCGCATCGGCGATCCCAAGGACCGCCACAAGGGCGTCACCTGCTTCGTCGTGCCCCGCGACCTCCCCGGGGTCAGCGTCGGCAAGAAGGAGGACAAGCTCGGGCAGCGCGCCTCCAACACCACCGACGTGCTCTTCGAGGAGGTCAAGCTCACCCGCAAGAATTTGGTCGGCGGCGAGGGCGAGGGGTTCAAGATCGCGATGAAGACCTTCGACCGCTCGCGGCCCTGGATCGCCGCGGGCGCGACCGGGATCATGCGCCGCGCGCTCGACGAGAGCCGCCGCTACGCCCTCGAGCGGAAGGCCTTCGGCCAGCCCATCGCCCAGTTCCAGGCGATCCAGTTCATGCTCGCCGAGATGGCCATGAAGTACGAGGCGACCCGTCTGCTCATGCTCAAGGCGGCCTGGAGCATCGGCGAGGGGCGCATAGACGCCATCGAGTCGAGCTACGCCAAGGCGTTCGGAGCGGACAGCGCCATGGCCGTCGCCACCGACGCCGTGCAGATCTTCGGCGGATACGGATATACGAAGGAGTACCCGGTCGAGAAGCTGATGCGCGACGCCAAGCTCCTCCAGATCTACGAGGGGACGAGCCAGATCCAGCGCATGGTCATCGCCCGCAATCTCCTCGCGCAGGGAGCCTGATGCAGATCGATCTCAGCGAAGAGCAACGCCTCCTGCGCGATACCTGTCGCGAGTTCGCCGACAAGGAGCTGAGGCCCAACGCGAAGAAGTGGGACCGCGAGCATCGTTTTCCGGCCGAGGCGGTGAAGAAGCTGTTCGAGCTTGGACTCGGCGGCGTGGCGGTTCCTTCCGAGTGGGGCGGGGCGGGCATGGACAACGTCTCCTATGCCCTGGCCATCGAGGAGATCTCGCGAGGCTGCGCGAGCACCGGCGTGACTCTGAGCGTGAACAACTCGCTCTACTGCGACCCGATCGCGAAGTACGGCACCGACGGACAAAAAGAAAGTTTCCTCACCCCCTACGCCCGGGGGGAGAAGCTCGGCTGCTTCGGCCTCACCGAGCCGCAGGCGGGCAGCGACGCCGCGGAGCAGCGGACGACCGCCGTGCGCAAGGGGGATTCGTACCTCATCAACGGCACCAAGAACTGGATCACGAATGGGCCCGTCGCCGACGCAATCGTGCTCTTCACGATGACCGATCTGTCGAAGGGTACGAAGGGCATCACCTGCTTCGTGGTGGAGACGAAGACCCCGGGGTTCGTGCGGCAGAAGGCCGACGAAAAGCTCGGCATCTGCGCCTCGCCTTCCTGCACCATCTTCTTCGAGAACATGGAAGTCCCGATCTCGCAGCGCCTCGGGCAGGAGGGCGACGGCTTCAAGATCGCCATGTCCACGCTCGACGGCGGCAGGATCGGCATCGGCGCGCAGGCGATCGGAATCGGCCGTGCCGCCTTCGAGGAGGCCCGCGACTATTCCAAGATCCGGAAGACCTTCGACATCCCGATCTTCCAGCACCAGGCCATCCAGTTCATGCTCGCGGACATGGCGACCGCGCTCGACGCCGCACGGCTGCTCGTCTTGCGCGCCGCCTGGTTGAAGGATCAGGGCAAAAGGCACACGCGCGAGTCGAGCATGGCGAAGCTGTTCGCCAGCGAAGCCGCGAATCGCGTCGCGGACAAGGCGGTGCAGATCCACGGCGGCATGGGGTACTCGAAGGAGCTGGACGTCGAGCGGCACTTCCGCGACGCGCGCATCACCGAGATCTACGAGGGGACGAGCGAGATCCAGCGCCTCGTCATCTCCAATCTGCTGCTCAAGTGACCAGATGTTCGAACCTTCGGAATCGCAGCGCCTCATCCGCGAGACGGCGCGAAATTACGCGCAAGGGTCGTTGACCCGCATCGCCTCGGAGCTCGACCGCGAGGCGCGCTTTCCCGCGGCGCAGCTCGGCGAGCTGGCGGAGCTGGGGCTCATGGGCATCAACGTCCCCGAGGCCTACGGGGGCGCCGCGGCCGGGGCGGTCGCGCACGCGCTCGCGATGAAGGAGATCGCGCAGGGCTGCGCCTCGACCGCGGTCACGATGGGCGTCAACAACATGGTCGCGGAGACCATCTGCCGGTTCGGCACCGATGCGCAGAAGAAGCGCTACGTCCCGGAGATCACGAGCGGACGTTTCGTCGCCGCGAGCTTCGCCCTCTCGGAAGCACAGAGCGGATCCGACGCCGGGGCCCTGCGCACCACGGCCCGGCGCGACGGGTCTGGATTCGTCCTCAACGGCTCCAAGCAGTGGATCACTTCGGGTGATCGCGCCGGCGTGCTCATCGTCTGGGCGCGGACCGAGCAATCCGCGGCGAAGCCGGCGAAGGGAATCTCCGCGTTCCTCGTGGAAGGCGGCGCGAAGGGCCTGCATGCGGGCCGCCACGAGGACAAGATGGGCCTCCGCGCCTCGAGCACCGTGCCGCTCACGCTGGAGGACGTGCGGGTGCCCGCGACTGCGCTGCTGGGCAACGTCGGAGACGGTTTCCGCATCGCGCTCTCCGCGCTCGATGGCGGAAGGATCGGCATCGCCTCCCAGGCGATCGGGATCGCCAGCGCGGCGCTCGAGGAGTCCCTTCAGTACGCCAAGGACCGCCGGACCTTCGGCCAGCCGATCGCGAACCACCAGGCGATCCGCTTCATGCTCGCGGACGTGGCGACCGAGCTGGAGGCAGCCCGGCTGCTCGTGCTGCGGGCGGCCGCCTTCAAGGAGGCGGAACGCCCGTTCACCCGCGAGGCCTCGATGGCGAAAGTGTTCGCGACCGAGAAGGCGAACCATGCCTGCGACGTCGCCGTGCAGATCCACGGCGGCTACGGCTACGTCTCGGAGTTCGCCGCCGAGCGGCATTACCGCGACGTGCGGGTGACCACCATCTACGAGGGGACCAGCGAGGTGCAGCGCTTCGTCATCGCGCGCGAAGCGCTCAAATAGGGCGCGCCGTCAGGCTCGCGCGGAAGCGAAGAGCAGCGTCCCGAGCGTCGCGGCCTGCAGCGCGCCGCGCAGCCCGGCGAGGCGCGCGTCGCGCCGGTAGAGGCGGATGAGCTTGGTCTCGCCCGAGACGACTTCCCGCTTTCGCCAGGGAGTCGGCAGCGCGTCGACGGCCGCGGCGGAATGCGCCATGGCCAGCGCCGCCGACGCGACCAGCGGCGCGCGGGCCTTCGAACGCCATCCCGCGATCGCCGCCGCGACGGCAAGCGCCGCAGCGGCGAAGCCGGCCGCTCCCCGCAAGGGGGATCGTTCGGATGGGGCGTGATCGGGCACGTGCTGCGCCAAAGACATGCCCGCGAGCAGTCCCATCGCCCCCGTCGCCGCCGCATTCAAGAGGGTCATGGGAGAAATCTGCGCATTGACACCCTGCCCGCACCACGCGTTGGACCGTCTCCGGCCCCGTGTTATCTCGGACGCATGAAGGACCCGAAAGATCCAGGAGCGGCTGATCGGCTGCGCGAGGAGCTGGCGAGCTGGCGGCGAGACGACATCGCGCGGGCCGCGCAAAAGGCTCCGCTCCGGCGCGGCGAGTTCCATACCGATTCGGGCGTTCCCATCCCCGACGTCCTCACGGCGCTAGATACCGGGTCTCCGTCCGGAGCGGACATCGAACGCTACCAGCGCGATCTGGGGCTACCGGGGCGATTCCCGTATACGCGCGGACCGCAGCCCAGCATGTACCGCGGGCGTCTCTGGACGATGCGCCAGTTCGCGGGATTCGGATCGCCCGAGGACACCAACAAGCGCTTCAAGTACTTGCTCGAGCACGGCGTGACGGGCCTCTCCACGGCTTTCGACATGCCTGCGCTCATGGGCTACGACGCCGACCACCCGATGTCGCGCGGCGAGGTGGGGAAGGAAGGCGTCGCGGTCTCCACGCTCAAGGACTTCGAGGTCCTCTACTCGGGAATTCCGCTCGACCGCGTCACCACTTCGATGACCATCAACGCCAGCGCCATCTTCGCCCTCGCCTGCTACGCCATCGTCGGCGAGAAGCAGGGGGTCTCGCAGGACAAGCTCGGCGGAACCATCCAGAACGACGTCCTCAAGGAGTACATCGCCCAGAAGGAATGGGTGGTCGGGCCCCGTCCCGCCACCCGGATCGTCGTGGACATGATCGAATACACGGCGAAGCACATGCCGAAGTGGCACCCGGTTTCCATCAGCGGCTACCACATCCGCGAAGCCGGAGCGACGGCGGTCCAGGAGCTGGCTTTCACGCTCGCCGACGGGTTCGGCTACGTGGAGGAGTGCAAGAAGCGCGGGATGGACGTGGACGATTTCGCGCCCCGGCTGAGCTTCTTCTGGGACGTCCACAACGACTTCTTCGAGGAGATCGCGAAGTTCCGCGCGGCGCGCCGCATCTACGCGCGCACGATGCGCGATCGCTTCGGGGCGAAGAAGCCCATCAGCATGATGTTGCGCACGCACGCGCAGACCGCCGGCGTCTCGCTCACCGCGCAGCAGCCCTACAACAACGTGGTGCGCACCGCGCTGCAGGCCCTCGCCGCGGTGCTCGGCGGAACGCAGTCGCTCCACACCAACTCCCTCGACGAAACGTACGCGCTGCCCACCGAGGAATCGGTGCGCATCGCGCTGCGGACACAACAGATCATCGCCTATGAGTCCGGCGTCGACCGGGTGGTGGATCCGCTCGCCGGCAGCTACTTCGTCGAGTACCTCACCGACGAGATGGAGAAGCGGGCGCTGGGCATCCTCGAGCGCATCGAGAAGCTCGGCGGGATCATCCGTGCCATCGAGGAAGGGTATCCGCAGCGGGAGATCGCCGAGAGCGCCTACCAGTACCAGCGGGAGGTGGAGAGCGGCGAGCGGAAGATCGTCGGCGTCAACTCGTTCAAGGCCGACGCCGACGCGCCCATCGAGACGCTCAAGATCGACGAGGCGGTCACCAGAGCGCAGATCGAGCGGCTCCACTCGGTCAAGCGCTCACGCAGCGCGGCGGCCGTGAAGGAGAAGCTGGCAGCCGTCGAGGCCGCTTGCCGGGACGAGAAGAAGAACCTCATGTACCCGGTCCTCGACGCGGCCCGCGCCTACTGCTCGCTGGGCGAGATCTCCGACGTGTTCCGCAAGGTCTGGGGCGCCTACCGGGAGAAGGGCACGTTCTGAGCTCCAGCGACGAGGATCGCCTTTTCCTCGAGACCACGAGACGGTTCGCGCCGCGGAAGCTCGCCCGCGAGGACGTCGTCGCTGCGCTGCGCCTCGCCGGAGTCGAGCCGGGCAAACCGGTCGTGGATCTGGGATGCGGCTACGGGCGCCACCTGCGCGAGCTCTTGCAGTGGGGCCACCGCGCCGTCGGCATCGATCGCAGCGCGCTCCTGCTCGGCGAGGCCGGCATCGAGGCTCCCGGAGCCTCGCTCGTGCGCGGAGACCTGCGCGCGCTGCCCTTGCATGCGGGCACGATGGCCGCCGCCTTCTGCTTCTACAGCTCGATGTTCCTCGGCAGCGACGAGGATGCCGCGCTCGCCCTGGCCGAAGTGGCGCGGGTGCTTCGGCCCGGCGGATCGCTCGTGCTCACGACGGACAATCCGCTCCGCCTCGCGGCAAGGCCGGAGGCGCACTTCGAGGAGGACGTGCCCGGATTAGGCCACGTCGTAGAGGAGAGCAATTTCGACGCGGAGACGGGCGTCGATACCGTGCACAAGTCGCTGCGAACCTCCGCGGGCGAGGAGCTGCGCGCCACCTTCACCATCCGCTATTACGCTCCCGAGGAATTGGCCCGCCTCGCCGCCGTCGCCGGATTGACTTTCTTGCGCACCGACGAGCCGCTCACGGAGAGCACTCCACAGCTCGTCGCGCTGCTCGAGAAGACGGAAGCGTAGCACGAGTGAGCAAGCGCCCGGAGGGTGCTCGCTGCGTTCCTGCGCCGGTCCCATCCGCATCGAGCGCGGTTGCGCTGGTGGAGAACGACATGAAACGGATCGGCACCGCGATGGGCAGCGTGGCTTTCACCATCTTGTCGGCGTGCGGAGGCTCGGAGCGGCCCTCCGGCATGGTCGCGGCGGCGGCAACCGGCGCCGCGGCGCTGTCCTCCGACTGCACCGGCCTCTTGCCCGCGGCCGTTTCCTCTGGATTCTCAACCACCGTGTTCTTGAGCGATGTCTGCGGGCCAATGGGCGCCACGAGCGATGGGCGGGCGAACTATGCGGTGGGCAAGACCTGCGGCGCCGGCTTCGAAATCTGGGACCTGCTAGACGGCACCGGCGCCCGCCGGGCGAACCCGTTTGGTTTCCGGACGATGTTCGATCCCTACGAGAGAGTCGAGCGCCATATGCTCGCCCAGCCCGGCGGCGGATTCCTCGCCTTCAACTGGGTGACCGAAGGGAACGGATCTGGCTTCCACCGTACCGTCTCGTTGCAGGCGTACTCCGGCGACGGCGCCAAGACCGGCGAGCATTTCTTCATCGACCTCACTGGTCCGACCTTCGAATCCTTCCCGGACCGCTGCGGCCAGGCGCTCGTCGCCTGGGACAACGGTTCGCAAGGGCGAGCGGTCTGGACGGACTCCGCGGGACACGTGGTGAGCGGCACCTTCGCGCTCCCCTTCCGCGTCGACCAGCAGACCTCGGTGTCGCCGCTGCTCGATGGGACGATCGCCTTCAACCAGGCCGGCGACTGGGAAGGCGCGATCGCGCCAGGCAGCCACACCGTCGTCGCCGCGCCGTCGTGGCTGTCCACGCGGCCCGGGTCGCGTCTGTTCCTCGCTCGCGGCGGCCGCGCACATGCCCTGTTCACACAGGCTCCACCCGGTTCCTGCCAGGCGCACCTGGTCCTCTTCGCCCCGGCGGGCAATCGCTGCGGCGCGGTCGATCTTCCCAGCGGCGATGCGGACGGCTGCGCGTTCACCGGCGAAATCGGCCAGGACGGAACGGTCACCGTGCAAGGCATCACGCAGTCGACCGACAACGGATCGGGCCCCCAGCAGAGCGTGACCCAGCGCTTCTATCCGCAACTCGTGCAGTAACCAGCAAGAAGCCCTGCGGTCCGGGAAGGAGCTACAGCGCGTCCTGTAGCTCCTTTCGCGCTTCGTCGGTGAATCCCAGCGTGATCGTCTTCCCCGCAACCACGATGGGCCTCCGCACCCGGGCGCCGTCCTCGGCGAGCCACTTGAGCAGCTTCTCGCCGTCGAGACCTTCCGCCTCGGCCCGCCGCTTGGGAGCGACGAGATGCTGGGCGCCGCCGACCCGCGAGGCGAGGAGCCGCAATTCGTCCGTGGTGAGCGGCTCCTTGATGAGGTTGCGGAGCTCGAAACCTTCTTCGGAAAGGTTCTGCGCGAGGAACTCCCGCGCTTTCACGCAGCCCGTTCAGCCGGGCTTCCAGTAGAGCTCCACCTTGGCGGGGCCTTTTTTCATGGCCCGATCTTATATTGAAGCCGCTCGACCTCCGGAAGCTTCCGGGCTCCCGGAGCATCGGATAGATTGCGGCACCCCATGGCCGACCCCTCCCGAAAGCTCCGCATCCTCGTCGCCAAGCCGGGTCTCGACGGCCACGATCGCGGTGCGAAGATCATCGCTCGCGCCCTTCGCGACGAAGGCTTCGAGGTCATCTACACCGGGCTCCACCAGACCCCGGAGATGATCGTCGCCACCGCGGTGCAGGAGGACGTGGACGGGATCGGCCTCTCCATCATGTCGGGCGCTCACATGACGCTCTTTCCCGCCGTCATCGACCTCCTCAAGCAAGAAGGGGCGACCGACGTGGTCGTTTTCGGCGGCGGCATCATCCCCGACTCGGACATCGCGCCGCTCAAGAAGATGGGCGTCGCGGAGATCTTCACTCCGGGGGCCACTACCCGCGCGATCGCCGAGTGGGTGCGGAGCAACGTCCAGCCGCGCCAATGACGATGGAGCCGTCCCGCGTCACCGTCTACGAAGTCGGACCGCGAGACGGCCTGCAGAACGAATCCGCCCGGCTTCCCGTCGAGGCCAAGGTCAAGCTCGTCGAGGCCCTCGCAGCGACGGGCCTCTCCCGCATCGAGGTCGGTTCGTTCGTCCGCGCCGACTGGATTCCCCAGCTCGCCGACACGGCACCGTCTGGGGCTGCCCCTACGAGGGTGCCGTGGACCCGATGCGGTCCTTCCAGCTTGCCCGCGAGCTGCGCGACATGGGCTGCCGCGAAATCTCCCTCGGCGACACCATTGGCGTGGGAAACCCGCTGCAGACGAGGCGGCTCCTCGAGCTGTTCCTCGGCGGAAAGGGATCGCTGAAGCCCCTCGCTCGCGAGGAGATCGCGCTCCACCTCCACGACACCAACGGCACCGCCCTCGCAAACGCTCTCGTCGGCCTGGAGATGGGAATCACCACCTTCGACACCGCCATCGGCGGCCTCGGGGGATGTCCCTATGCGCCCGGCGCCGCGGGGAACCTCGCTACCGAAGACCTCGCCGGAATGCTTTCCGACATGGGAATCGAGACCGGGATCGATCTCGAAAAGCTCGTCGATGCGGGGCTCCTCGCGCAGCAACTGATCGGACGGAAGCTGCCCGGACGCCGGCTGCAGGCGGCCCTCGGGCGACGCGTCGGCGGCGAAGCACGCCAGGCCGCCTCGACCTGATCATGTCCGAGCTTTCCATCACCGATCGCGGGCCCGTGCGCATCGTCGTAGCGCGAGATCGAACGCTGTCCGAAGCCCTGGATCGCGGCGGTCAACGGACTCGCTCTCGGCGGCGGTTGCGAGCTGGCCCTGGCCTGCGATCTGCGCATCGTCGATCCGGCGGCGCAGATGGGCCTGACCGAGACGCGCATCGGGATCATCCCCGGCGGAGGCGGTACGGTGCGCCTGCCGCGCCTCGTGGGGCTGGGGCGCGCGCGAGACATGATCCTCACCGCCCGCCGCGTGCCCGCCGACGAGGCGTTGCGCATCGGGCTAGCCGATCGCGTGAGCGCGCCGGGAGGGTCGGTCGACGCCGCGGTCGCGCTGGGGAACGAGATCGCCGCCAACGCTCCGCTCTCGGTCGCCGCGGCGAAGACGGCCCTCGCCGATGCGTGGGACCTGCCGCTCGACGAGGCCCTGGAGCACGAGCGCGGCCACTACGAAACGGTCCTGCGCAGCGCGGACCGTCTCGAGGGATTGCAGGCGTTCGCCGAGAAGCGCCCGGCGAAGTGGACGGGAAAGTAGCTCGCTACTGAATGACCAGCGCGGCGGGCCGGTAGTAGCCGTAGACGTTGAGGAGCGCGACCTTCTGCTCGTCATTGCTGGGCTTGGCGCCGTCGAAACGGCCGACGAAGACGAATTCCTTGTCGGGCTCGAGGAACGGATCGGCCTCGGGCAACCTGCCGAGCACCTTGCGCCCGGTCGGGTTCATCACGTTCTCGGCAAAATGGTGCTCGTCGTAGAACCTCAACCGGTTGTACCTCGACTCGATGATTCCCATGTCCTGACCGGTGCGCGTCAGATCGGCGGCCTTCATCGACACCTCGTCGAGCATGGCCGTCGCCGACTTCGCATCGACCTTCACGTCGGTGAGCTTCCCGCGGATGATGACGTAGCGGCCCTTGTAGATGTCGGGCTGCGAGAGGGCGGCCTTGAGGGTGAAGACGGGCATCCGGATCATCTGCACCTTGGAGATGTCACCGTCCACGTCTCCGCCGCGGTTGGCGATGACGCGGGCGACGATGCGCGGCGCATCGGGACGCGTGCGCAGCTCGTCCTCCCAGTAGTTGGTGAGGAGGTTCAACTGCACGAAGGGGCCGCGGTTGAAGCGCCCCAGCTCGACGCACGCCTTGAGGGCCTGCCACGCCTCTTCGGCGGAATTGTCGCGCATCGCGCGCGCCGACGCCTCGCAATCGGCGGCGCCGTCCTGCCAGCTCACCCAGACCTTGGCATTGAAGTTGGACTTGCCGCCGGGAGAGACGCTGCCCGAAGGGGTCGGAGCGAGCGCGACGGGCGCCCCCGCCGGCTTGTCGGGAAGCTCTTCCGGAGCAGGACGCGCGCCGGCGCAGGCAACGAGAACCAGGAGAGCAAGAGAGGCCGCGGTACGCATGATGGTTCTTCCTTACGTGCGGGTATCGGCGGCCCGATCGATCCTGGCCTTGGATGGCGGTCGAGGAGAAGCGGCCGGCGGCGATGGCCGGAGCGAGGAGCAGGTTTCCTGGCAGGAAGACTCGAGGCAACTCTGGAGCGCTTCGCCGGGCGCGAAGTCGGCAAGCTCGCGGTTGCATTGGGACGCAGAAACCCCGCAGCGCGACTGGGCGAGGCAGCGGCAGCAGGCGAGGGCGACTCCGGCCATGGTGCGGGTCCGGGAAAGAGCCCGGGCCAGCTCCTCGACGCACGGACCGGCGCTGGCTACCAGGCGGCCATCGTCGTCGGCGAAAGGCACCCGGCCGACGAGGGTGCACTGCTCGTCGAGCGCGATCCTGGCGATGTCGTCCTCGCACATCTTCCGCAGCATCGCGTCCGGCTGCAGCTCTTCGGGGCGCGTCGCCGCCTCCGCGCAAGAACGCGAAGCCCGCGCCGCGTAACGGGAATTCTCATGGGCGAGCGACTCGCTCGACGCGCCCGGAGCCGGGTCGAACTCGAAGGTGCAGCGCTCTCCCTTGAGCAACCTCTCGAGATTGCAGGCAAAAGGGGTCGGGCGCTCGTCGACGGGCATCCGCGGCGGCGGCCGCGGCAGATCGGTGCGATCGGCGGCGGCCGGAAGGCCGAAGGATGCCGCCAGGATGAGAAGCAAACATCGCATATCCAACCTGTAACCGACGGATAGGGGCCATGACTAGGCCGCTCGACCCGCGCCGGAAGGGAGGTGCGATTTCCTTGGGGGATTTCCGTTTGGGGTCATAGGAACCCCACGGTAGGAGAACAGCCTGGGTGGATCAGTCGGCCTTATCCAGGACCAGCTTGCCGTCCAGGGCCGAAACTCGCACTTTTCCGCCTTCTTGCAGATCGCCGAAGAGGATGCGCTCGGCGAGCGGCTTCTTCATCACTTGCTGGAGGAGCCGCGCCATCGGGCGGGCGCCGAACTGCGGCGAGAAGCCGTGCTCGGCGAGCCAGTCGCGCGAGGCCTCGTCGAGCTCCAGTTCGACCTTCTTCTCGCGCAGCTGCGCGCGTAGCTCATCGACTTGCTTGTCCACGACCCGGAGGATGACTGGGCGCGGGAGCCCGCTGAAGGCGATCCACGAGTCGAGCCGGTTGCGGAACTCGGGGCTGAAGGTCCGCTCGATGGCGGCCTTCGCCGTGCCGCCCTTGGTGCCGTCGATGCCGAAGTCCGTGTCGCCGGTCTCGCTGCCGCGGAGGATCTCCGGACGCCCGGTGCTGCCGAATCCCATCCGCCCCGCGCTCATCTCGCGAGCGCCCGCGTTGGTGGTGAAGATGAGGACCACGTGCCGGAAGTCGGCGGCGCGGCCGTTGTTGTCGGTCAGCGTCGCATGGTCCATCACCTGGAGGAGCAGATCGAAGAGGTCATGGTGCGCCTTCTCGATCTCGTCGAGCAGCAGCACCGCGTGCGGGTTCTTGCGGATGGCGTCGGTGAGCAGACCGCCCTGGTCGAAGCCGATGTAGCCGGGCGGGGCGCCGATGAGGCGGCTCACCGTGTGCTTCTCCATGTACTCGCTCATGTCGAAGCGGATGAGCGGAACGCCCAGGATACGGGCCAGCTGGCGGGCGAGCTCCGTCTTCCCCACACCGGTGGGACCGGAGAAGAGGAAGCTCCCGATGGGCTTCGTCGGAGTTCCCAGCCCCGACCGCGAAAGCAGGATGGAGGAGGCGAGTCCGGCAGGTGGCGGTCGACGAGGTGCTTGGCGGACAGTTCCACGGCGGCCCGCAAGGCTTCCTCGCTGAACTTCACCCCGTGATGCTCCTCGTAGCGGCTCTTGAGGCCCTGGAGGATCAGCACCGACTCCTCGTGCGAAGGCTCGAGGATCTCGATCTTCTGGAAGCGCCGGGCGAGCGCCTTGTCGCGGTCGAACGAGGCCTTGAACTCGTGGAAGGTAGTCGATCCGATGCAGCGCAGATCGCCGTTGGCGAGCGCCGGCTTGAGCAGGTTCGACGCGTCCATCGAGCCGCCGCTCGTCGCGCCGGCACCGACCAGCATGTGGATCTCGTCGATGAAGAGGATGGCGCCCGGCTTTTGCGCGAGCGCCTTCACGACGCCCTTCAGGCGCTCCTCGAACTGGCCGCGGAACTTGGTCCCGGCGAGCAGGGCGCCCAGGTCGAGCGCGTAGAGAGAAGCGCCCTCGAGTACCTTGGGCACCTCGCGCTGCGAAAGCTTGAGCGCGAGCCCCTCGGCGATGGCGGTCTTCCCCACGCCCGACTCGCCGACGAAGATGGGGTTGTTCTTGCGGCGCCGGCAAAGGATCTGGATGGTGCGCTCCAACTCGGCAGCGCGACCGACCAGCGGGTCGATCTTTCCGGCGGCGGCGCGGGCGACGAGATCGACGCAGTAGGCGCCGAGCGGATCGTCCGCCGGGGCCTCTTCGTCCTCCTCGCCCTCGGAAGCAGGATGCTCGTGGGGCTCCTGGCCCTCCTCGAACTGGCGTAGCGCCGACGGATCGCGGACGCGCAGGGCACCGTGGGAGATGTAGCGCAAGAGGTCCAGCCGGCTGATGCCCTGCCGCTCGAGCAGGTAGACGGCGTGGGAGTCGCGCTCGCGGTAGAAGGCGACGAGGACGTTGCCGCCGTCGATCTGGTCCTTGCCGCTCGACTGCACCTGCATCGCGGCCCGCTCCAGCACCCGGGCAAAGGCGCGGGTCTGCTCCGGGTCGCGATCGACACCCGGCGGCAGGGAGACGAGGATCCGCTCCAGGTGTTCCTCGAGCTCGCGGCGCAATTCGGACATCCGGGCGCCGCAGGCGCGGAGGATGCGCGAGGCGACCGGATCCCGCAACAGCGCGTAGAGGAGGTGCTCGAGGGTGACGTTCTCGTGCCTGCGCGCCTTGGCCTCCGCGAAGGCCAGCCGCAGCGTCGACTCCAGTTCCTTGGTGATGCTCAAAGCCATGTCGCCCCAGTCTAACCCGTTGCTATTCGTCCCGCTCCATCGTGGCGAGGAAGGGGAACTCCGCCTCCCGGGCCATCGCCTCGACGCGGCCGATCTTGGTTTCCGCGACCTCGTGAGTGTACACGCCGGCGACGCACGCGCCACGGCGGTGCACCTGCCACATGAGATCGGTCGCCTCGGCAGCCGTCTTGTTGAAGACCGAAGTCAGGACCTCGATGACGAACTCCATGGTCGTGTAGTCGTCGTTGTGCAGGATGACGCGCCACAGCCGCGGTTTCTCCGTCCGCGTCCCCTTCTCGGTGACGACTTCGACGTCGCCCTCCGGCTTCGCCCGCGGCTTCCCTTTCGGCATTCCGCGGCGGATCGTAGCGCACGCGGGACGCGTAACAAGCCCGCCGGGCCCGGGGCGCAAGCAAGAGAACGGAGGCTCGCTTCCCGCCCACGGCGGCGTCTGCTAGAAGCCCCCGCTCCGGGAGGCTTCCAGTTGTCTTTCGACGAGAAGATCAAGGACGAGCTCAAGC
>VBKL01000079.1 GCA_005879805.1 Deltaproteobacteria bacterium
CAGCAGGCCTCGGAAAGCTCCTTCATGCGACGGGGATCGACGCGCTTCTGCCCTTCGAGGATGCGCCACAACTCGGTCAGCGCCACGCCCGCGACCAGCGGCGGGGCGCCCGACGGGACGTGCTCGAGGAGCGGTCGCAGCCGTTCCGCGCAGCAGGCCGCGAAGATAGCCATGCCGGTGCGGCCCGCGGCGCGCAGCGTTCCGATCGCGGCCTGTTCGCGATCCATGCGCCGCCGACGCTAGCTCAGGACGTCGCACAGGTACATCGCCCAATCGCTTGCGTGAGCACAATGCGGCTATCCTGCCCCGCTCGCCATGAAGCGCTGGGATCTCGTCGCATTCTTCGCGCTCGCCCTCGTTCCCCCCGCCGCGCTCACCGTGATGGCAGGAATGCGCGCAACCCGCATTCCTCCTCTCGTTGCTAGCTTGCCAGCGCGCATCGAGGAACGCCTCGGTCCGGTGGCACGTCGCTCGCACTGGCCGGGGGATGGCGTCTTTGGCGCCCGGGCGTTCGATGACCTGCAAGCGCTCGCGGTGGACAGGGCCTCGCCCGACGCAACCAGCGTGCTCAAGCAAGCGCTCCTGGACGGAACTCGCCCTCCGGACGAATATGTGGCGCTAGAGCGTGCGCACCGCCAGCGGATCGAGCGCATCCTCCGCGATTCGCGCGCGCCGGGGGTCGATCCTCCCGTCGCCTGGCGATTCTTCGGCCTGACCAATGCCAGGTACCATCTGGACGGCTTGCCCTTCGCGTGGCTCGCCGCGACGCGGGTCGCCCTCGCGCCGTCGGCCGTGGAGGCGATGGAAACCTGCGTCGACGCTGCCGGCGTCGCGCGCGACCTCGGCTATCGAGCAGGCCTGATGGGCATGGCGGTGCGGGGCTCGATCCTGAAAGTGCTCGACGCTCCTTGCCGCCGGATCCTGCTCGCCGCCCCGCCGCCCGTGCGCGCTCGCGCCCGCGCCGCCCTCGAGGCGATTGCAGCGGAGATTTCGCCGTTCTGGCAGGTCCTCGATAACGAGGCACTCGAATTCGAGTTGTTCCTCGCGGGGCCGGCGCTTCCAGACCGATGGCTCGCGCGTGTACCGCGCGAGGTGCGTGCGATTCTCGAGGAGAATCGCCGTGCGGAACCGGTCTCGTTCTGGATGCGCGTCGTTCGCGTCGATGCGTGGCCGGACCTCCACGAGGTCATGCTCGGCATCGTGAGCGATACCCGCGATCCAGCCATTGCCGACCGCAAGGCTGCTTACCGGCGTCGAGTCGGGGCCTCGGGGCACTCGCTGAATCCCTTGGCCCTCATCAGCGTCCCCGAGTACGGCAAGTTCAGTGAACGCGATCTCGAGAGCCGGACCATCCTCGCGAGCCTGATCGCAGCTGCCCGCTAGCCTACCAGCCTCGCGACGAGGACGATGCCCGCTGCCGCGGCAAGAAGCACGAACGCGGTGCCGATATGGTTCATCACCGCGCGAAGTTTCGAGAACTTTTGCGCTTCCGAAAGGTAGATCACGTATCGCCCAACCGACCAGATTCCCGCGAGAACGGCGACCACCGGCACGAAAAGGTCGCTTGCATCGAGCACGTCTTCAATACCGGGAGCCGGCGACATGGAAGTCGCTTTCGCACAAGCGAGGAGGAGCGGGAGCACGGCAATCGGCATGCATGCCGCAACAGGAAGCAGCGACCACGCTTGCGTCGCATGCAGGTCGCGCGCGGTCGCACGGCCCCCCAGCCATCGCCCCGTCCACCGTAGCAATTGCGAGTGCGCGAGCAGACAGACGGTTCCGACGAAAGGAACCATCATCAGGAATGGCAGGACGACGAGGATCGCGGGGCTGTTCTCGAAACTCGATAGCCGGGGCCGGATGGCGAGGGAGAACTCGGTCAAGCTCGCCGCGGCAATCAAGAACAGCACCCAGCGCCGGTTGTCTTTGTCCAGCCGGCGGCGGAACGCGGCTCGCGACGAAGGCACGAAGCGATTGTGCCCCAGCAAGAATCAGAAGACGAGCTTGCGGCCGTGGAACGCCTCGGCGAATCCGGAGGGCGAGGCGGCCTCGATCCCGCGCAGCCGGAGCATGGCGCGGAAGGTGTCCTCGCTGAACCAGCGCTTGTCTCGCTGGGTTCCGAAGGCCGCCATGAGGTGCGCGATCTTCTCCTGGCACCTCTCCTCGTCGAGCGTCACGTACGTATTCGGCCTGCCGAGGTCGCCGTCGAACTTGGGGATCTCGTACTCGAGCACGAGGTGATCGCGGAAGCTGTTGTAGGTGAGGTCCGAGACCAGCCGGTGGTCCTGGTGCCGGTCTTCGCGATAGTGCGTGAGCACGAGGTCGGGCCGGACCTCGCGCTTCAGCTCCTCGAAGAATTCCTTGATCGGCACCGCGGTGTAGGGGAAGAAGCCGTCGCGGAACGACTTCTGCACGAGACGCCCTTCGCGGGCCATCTCCAAGAACGGGCGCGCGCCTTCTCGCGCTTCCTTCGCCCGCGCTTCGTTCCCGCTCAAGACCACCCAGGTGAGCCGCGCAACCGGCAGCTCGCGCAGGAGGCGGAACAGAGCCCCGCCGCAGCCGATCTCGATGTCGTCGCTGTGTGCTCCGAGACAGAGCAACTCGTAGCCGCCCTGCGGAGGAGGACCGAGGCCGAGCTTCAGCATGTCGCTAGCCGGCCGCGGAGAGCGCGATCCGCTGCTTCCAGAGCTCCCAGGGCGCCTTCCCCGAATTGTACAGATCGGTGAGCTCCTGCTGCTCCTTGAAGGTGTCCATGCACCAGAACTTGTCGTACCGGTAGCCGAGGAGCTTGCGCTCGGCGATGAGCCGGTGGAACGGCGCATTGACGAGCTCGTCGCCGGGCCGGATGTAGTCGAAGATCTCCCGCCGCAGGCAGAAGAACCCCGCGTTGATGATCACGTTCGACTCGCGCACGGGGCGGATCGAGCGCACCTCGCCGTTTCCTTCCAGGTCGACGAGGTGGAAGCTCTGCGATGGGCGCGCCGCGAGGAAGGAAGCGGTCTTTCCGGAGCCGCGGAAGGTGTCGATCATCGTCGGCAGGTCGAGGTCGGTGAGACCGTCCGAGTAGTTGGCGAGGAACATCTCGTCATCCTCGACGTACCGCTTCACCGCGACGAGGCGCTGCCCGATGTTGGAGCTCAGGCCGGTGTCGACGAAGGTGATCTTCCAGTCCTCGATGTCGCTGTTCTCGAGCCGCATCTCGCGGCCGCCCTTGGTCATGGTGAAGTCGTTCGAGACCCATTCCTCGTAGTTGAGGAAGAACTGCTTCACCACGTCGGCCTTGTAGCCGAGGCAGAGGATGAACTCCTTGTGCCCGAAGTGCGCGTAGTACTTCATGAGGTGCCAGAGGATCGGGCGGTACCCGATCTTGACCATCGGCTTCGGGATCTCTCCCGTGTACTCGCGCAGCCGGGTGCCGAGGCCTCCGCAGAACAGGACCACCTTCATGGTTCCCCCCCGGGAACGCGGAACGCGATCGAAGTTGCTTTGCGTTCAGGCTGGAACACTCTATCCTGACTGCACCGGTTGAAAGCAACACTGGCGATCGGCTGCGCGAACGAATTGCGCGTGAACGTCCGTAGTTGTCAAATCGGTAAACTAAAAGAGGGGGACATGGGCATGCGAGTTCTCGTCACCGGGCATACCGGGTTCATCGGCGCCGTCATGGTTCCGATGCTGCAGCGCGCGGGTCACGACGTCGTGGGGATGGACACGGGGTTCTACGACGAATGCGACTTCCTCGGGACCATGGCGAGAGTGCCGGCCATGCGCCGGGACCTGCGCGACGTCAAGCGCGGTGACCTCGACGGCTTCGACGCGGTGGTCCATCTGGCCGCCCTCTCCAACGATCCGCTCGGCGACTTCGATCCCGAGCTGACCTACGACATCAACCACCGCGCAACGGCCACGCTGGCCAGCTACGCGCGAGAGGCGAAGGTCGGCCGCTTCCTCTTCTCCTCCTCCTGCTCGAACTATGGCGCCTCCGGCGGTGACGGCCTCCTCGACGAGCGGGCCGCCTTCAACCCGGTCACCGCGTACGGCGTCTCCAAGGTCCGGGCGGAGAAGGATCTGCTCGAGCTCGCGACCGACGACTTCTCGCCGGTGCTCCTGCGCAGCGCGACCGCCTACGGCGCCTCTCCGCGGCTGCGCTGCGACATCGTCCTCAACAACCTGACGGCCTGGGCGGTGGCGACCGGCAAGGTGCTCATCAAGAGCGATGGAACGCCCTGGCGCCCCATCGTCCACGTCGAGGACATCTGCCGCGCCTTCCTCGCCGCCCTCGAGGCGCCGCGCGAGGCGGTGCACGCGCAGGCCTTCAACGTCGGCCGCCCGGAGGAGAACTACCGGATCCGCGAGCTCGCGGAGATCGTCCGCGACACGGTGCCTGGCTGCACCATCGAATTCGCCGGCGGGGCCGCCCCCGATACCCGCAACTACCGGGTCGACACCTCGAAGATTGCCCGTACCCTGCCCGCCTTCAAACCGCAGTGGACCGCGCGCAAGGGAGCGAAGCAGCTTTACGAGGCGTTCCGCGAGGCGCGCATCACCCTCGAGGACATCGAGGGCTGGCGCTACCGCCGCATCGGACAGCTCCGGAAGCTCCTCGAGGGCGGGAAGCTGGGCGCCGATCTGCGCTGGAAAGCCTGAAGTACGAAGCCGGCGCGCCGCTACGCGGTGGCGGCGCGCCCCACCATCTCGCGGAAACCTTGGGCGCCCATCGCTTCGTGGGCGCCCGACCAGTAGAGGACGTTCGCGAGCGCGCTGCAGGCGCGGCGCGCGACCCAGCTCGCCGGAGCGATCCGCGAGGCCTGCAGCATCCCGCGCAGCGCCGCGATGGCGGCAGCCCGGACGATCTCCGACCCGAGGCACGCGCGCACGAGCGAGCGGGTCGCCGGATGGAGCCGGGCCCAGTTGTCGGCGAGAGTGGTAAGGGCGTGTCCCTCGCCGAGATGGGCGAAGATGCGGCGCTCGAGCCGGCCGTAGGCGAGATGCATCGCACACCACGAGTCGAGCGTCCGCTCGGCGGCGTGCTCGGTGCGGGCGGCGGGATGAAAGCGGAAACATACCCCGCGACGGGCGAGCCGGGCGGCCAGCTCCACGTCCTCGGCGCGGCGGAAGGCGGGATCGAATCCGCCGGCGGCGAGGATCTCCTCCCGGGCGACCGAGGCATTGCCGGTCCAGAACTGCCGGAAGGTCGGCTCCCATTCGCCGCGGCGCATCGCGCCGTACTGCTCCTCGAGCATCGCCTGCTCCCAGGCGACCCAGGGCTGCGAATAGCGGGGCAGCGAACCGAGCGGGCCCATTACCGCGCAGCGAGGCTCCGCGGCCTGCGCGCGCAGGTGCTCGCCGACCAGCTCGGGGCCAGGTAGCACATCGTCGTCGAGGAAGAGCACGATCTCGCCTGTCGCCGCGGCGACGCCGGCGTTCCGCGCCGCGGCTGGTCCCGCGTTCAGTTGTGAGATTGCGCGCACCTGGAAGGGAAAGCGGGCCTCCCGCAGATACCGCGACGTGCCATCGGTCGAGCCGTCGTCGACGACCACCACGTCGAAGTCCGGGTACGTCTGCCGCGAGAGACCCTCGAGCACCCGAGCGAGACGATCCTTGCGCTGGTACGTCGGGATCACGACCGTGATCGTCGTCACGCTGGGCTCCGCGACGATTGCCTCAGGTCCCAGTGGACCTGTAGGATTTCAGTACCAATGCGCCTCACCATCGCCATCGCCTGCGCTCTCGTTTGCGGCTGCGCCAACCTCGGCCAGTACACCTGGGTCAACGATTACCCCGAGGCCCCAGCCCCGGTCGAGAAGGAGTACGTGATCAAGCCCGGTGACGTGCTGCAGATCCGGGTCTTCAACCAGGAAGGGATGTCGGCCCGCGCGAAGGTGCGCAACGACGGCAAGGTCTCGCTGCCCTTCCTCAACGACGTGACCGCGGCCGGCCACTCGCCGAACTCCTTCGCCAAGGAGCTGCAGGTCAAGCTCAAGGAGTTCATCAAGGTGCCCGTCGTCACCGTCTCGCTGGAGGAGACGCGGCCGGTGATGGTTTCGGTGCTCGGCGAGGTGGCGAAGCAGGGCGGATACCAGGTGGAGGCGGGCACGGGGGTGCTGCAGCTTCTCGCCAACGCGGGCGGTCTGACCGAGCTGGCGCACAAGGATCGGATCTTCGTCCTGCGGCGGGACCCGAACCCGGTCCGCATCCGGTTCAGCTTCGAGTTGCTCTCGCGCCTCGACAACCGCGCGAGCTCGTTCCGGATCCAGAGCGGAGACGTCGTCGTAGTCGAGTAGCAAGGACCGCGTACGCGGTCTCGCAGTACCCCGGGGGGGGAATGCAAAGTCTGGCCTGTGCTCTCATCGTCGAGGACGATCCGGCGTTGCGCCGGATGGTCGCCGCCTATCTGAAGGCGATGGGCATCACCACCATCGAAGCGCCGGACGGACGCACCGCTCTGCGGGAGCTGTCGGACAAGGTGCCCGACGTCATCTGTCTCGATCTCATGCTGCCCGAGGTGTCCGGCTTCGATCTCTGCGAGCACATCCGCCGCGTGCCCAAGCTTCGCGATGTTCCGGTGCTGATCATGAGCGCGCGCGGATTTCCCGAGGACCGCGCGGCGGCCGAGGAAGTGGGCGCCTCGGCCTATCTCATCAAGCCCTTCACCCGCGCGCAGTTCGCAGGGCACATCGACGCGCTGTTGCGACGCTGAGCCGTGCCGGCCCGTGGCGGCGGCCGGCTCCGCCGCCCGGGCCTTTCTCTACTTCTTGCGGATCTGCAAATCCCCGGAGAAGGCATCGCACTCGATGATGCCTTCGCCCTTGCCGTAGACCGCCTCGAGCCATCCACCCACGCCGCCGTGCTTCTTCTTCGGCGCGTGCTTCACGTCGAGGTTCAGGTCGTTGCGGAAGTCGCCGCTGTGCGAGGAGTAGGACAGCTCGAACGAGCTGCGCGAAGAATCCACGGCGATAGCGATCTGCCCGGAGACCGTTTCGGTGCTCACGTGGCAGCCCTTGCCGCAGGCGCCCGTCCAATCGAGGTTGCCGGAGGCGGATTCGAACTCGAGCCGGACGCCGGGATCGGCGGTCGAGGCGACCGCGTTGCCGGACACGGTGTGCACGCGGATCGGTCCGTTCGCGTCGACCTTCACGTCGCCGGAGATGGTCTCGACGTTGGCCTTGCGAACGCCGGCCACCTTGATGTCTCCGGACATGGTCTGGATACGGACGTCGCCGCCGATGCCCTGGACTTGAAGATCGGCGGAGGTGGACTCGAAGTCGACGCTGCTGCCCTTGGGGACCTCGACGCGGAGCTTGCCGCGCCGGAGCGCCCGATGGGATCCGACTTGCACGTCGACGCGATCGCCCGACTGGGAGAGCTGGACGTCGTCGCGCGAGGGCACCTCGCTGAGCGAGGCGGAGACCTGGGCCCGGTCGGTAGCCACTACCTGCACCTCGCCCGACTGCGCGCGGATGCGAACGGTGACGGGCCCCTTGGCCGGCAAGGTGGCGACGCCGTTCTTCCCCTTGGCGCGCGCCGAGGGAGCGCTGTCGTCGGTGTCCTCGTCCTCGTCGTCCTGATCATTGAAGTTCCAGTTGAAGCGGAAACGGCGGCGATCGGACTGCTCGCGGGCCCGGTCCTGCTGCTCGCGCATCTGTTCTTGCTGCTCGCGCATGCGCTCCTTCTGCTCGCGGGCCTGCTCGCGGATCTTCTCCGCCTGCTCCCGTTGCTGCTCGCGGATCTTCTCGGCCTGCTCGCGCTGCTTCTCGCGCATCTTCTCGACCTGCTCCCGCTGCCGCTGGCGCTCCTCGCGGGCGCGCTCGCGCTCCTCGCGCGCCCGATCGCGCTCTTCCTGCGCCTGATCGTCGTCGTCGTCCTCGTCGTCGTCGTCGCGGGGATTGGCGCGGGCGACGAACCAGCCCTGGTGACCGTCGAGATCCTTCCCGGTGCGGGACAGGTCGTCGTGCATCTTCTCCATCTCCGCGCGCAGGCCGGACAGATCGACGCCCGGGAAGTCCCAGTCGTCGAGATCCACGTCGAATTCGGGGATCTCGATCCGCGGCACGTGGACGCGAGGGATGTGCAGCCGCTCGGGAGGCCGGGGCGGCGGTGGCGGCGCCGGGGGCAGGGCCTGGGCGAGCAATGCACAAAGCACGGCGGGCGCTGCGATCATCGTGTTGCCTCCTCGGATTCCTCGATGGCGCGGCCGAGCGAGCGGACCACGGCCGCGTAACCGTCCAGGACGCGCATGCGCGCATTCACGTCGGGCGCCGCCGCGACGCTGGCGTCGGCGAGCTGCACGCGGGCCCGCGAGATGGCGCGGTCCCAGCGTTCCTTGGTGCGCGCGTCGAGCTTCTCGCGGCTGCGTCCGTATTCGGCCTCCAGCACGGTGAGAGCGCTGCGGTAGTCGCCTTCGGCCTTGTCGAGGGCGTTGACGGCGGGCGCAGGCGTCGCCTCGGCGAACTCGTCCTGTAGCGCGGCGTCGGGCGCGGCAAGCCCTGCAAGCCGGGGCGGTCCGCAGGACGGACAGCGGCGGGCGTGGTCTTCGACCTGCGAGCCGAGCTCCGGCGGCAGCTCTCTCGGACAGAGCGCGTCGAGCTCTTCGAACGTGACGTGATCGCTCATCGGACACCCGCGAGATACGTGGCGAGCTCGCCGCGGAGGTGCAGCCGCGCGCGGTGGATCTCGTTCTTCACCTTTTGCAATGTCCAGCCCATCGCCTCCGCGATCTCGCCGTAGCCGAGGCCGTGATCGATGCGGAGCAAGAGGGCCGCGCGGCGTTCCTGGGAAAGGGTCACGAGCGCGCTGTCGAGAACGCGATCCGCTTCGCCGGAGAGGAGCGCGGCCTCGGGCGTCGGAGCGGTGTCCACCTCGCGCGGCTCCTCCTCGGGGAGCGGTTCGGGGTCGCGCCTCCGCTTGCGAAGCTGCTCGAGGAACACCCTGCGGGCGATCCCGAGCAGCCAGGAAGAGAGGCGGTCGCCCTCTTCGAGCGATCGGATCTTCGCGTGGGCGCGCACGAAGGTCTCCTGGGTGGCCTCGTCCGCGGCGGGCGCATCCCGGAACAGATCGCCGAGAAAGCGCCGCACGGCAGGGGCATGACGCTCGAAGATCACCCGAAAAGCCTCCGCTTCCCCGGCGCGCGCGCGTTCGACCACCTCCCGCTCCAGCGGGATTTCTGGAGCGGGACCGCGGTCAGCGATTGCGGCCGACACAGGAGGAGGTGACATCACGGGGCGCCTGGTTTCAGGCAGGCTTTACGCAAAGCGCCTCGGGCCGATTTCCGGAGCCTTCCGGGCGCATGCCGCGACACTGTAAATGTACGTCTATACGACACATGTCGGAGCACGGGGACCGGCTGGGGACACGGTCGGATTCCCCCATACTCCGGTCCTAGCTTCGTTCCGGGACCATCTGTTGAAGTGCATGGCGTCCTCATGGATCCGTTCAAGAACGCTCCCCTGCGGTACCGGTTCGACGACCTCTCGCAGGCGCGTGCCCACGTCGTCTCGGTCGAAGACCGCGCTCTCTTCTTCTTCCGCCACAAGGACCTGGAGCTCGTTCCCGGGTCGGCGCTGCAGATGGAGTGGACGTTCCAGGGCAGCGAGCCCGCCCGGCTCCTGCACGGAGTGGCGCTCTCCAACGTGCGCAAGTGCGGCGCCTGGATCGAGCTGCAGGATGCGCGTCCGCTGCGCGAGCTCTCCATCATCCGCCACGAGCGCAAGCACCGCCGCATGGCAACCGATCTCTCCGCCGACGTTGTCCGGGGCGGAAGCGTCTCCCAGGGACGGCTCCTCGACATCTCGGCGGGCGGCGCCCGCGTCGGCGGCATCGGTGGCCTGATGCGCGGCGAGCCGGTGAACTTGAGACTTCCCTCGCCAGACGATCCGACCTTCTTCCACGATCTGGGCGAGGCGCGCGTCGCCTGGTCCGATCGCGCCGAGATGGGGTTGCAGTTCATCCCCGATCTCGCCTCGCAGTCGGGCATCCAGCAGCTCGTCAGCGTCGTCGCGGGGGCGTGGGCGGTGGCGTTCGAGGGAAGGCACCCGAGCTGGTGCTGCGCGGAGCATGGGTCGCTGGAAGTGCCGCTGCCTGAGGCAGCGCTGCTGCGCGCCGCGGTCTAGATCACAAGAGCCGTGCTCGTGCTTGTGCACGACCGCGGTCATTTCAAGATATCTTCTTGGTACCTCCCGGACGTCAGCGCCTCGTCCGCGATCGCCTTGATCTCCTCGTCGTTGTTGTGCCCCGACGCATGGAAGTTCTGCTGCACCCGGTGATGCGCGTCGGTGCAGAACGCCAGCGCCGTCGTCAGCTCGTTCTGCGCCGCCGGCATCCCGCGCCTCTCGATGAGCGAGGTCGTCCGCGAGATCACCGCCAGCATCGCCATCAGATCGATCGCCACGTCGGCCAGCCGGCGCGTCGCGAACTGCTTCTCCACGATCTCACGCCCGTGCCGCCGCAAGAGGGTCTCGCTCATCGAGGCCAGCTCCTGCACGGCGTCCTCGACGTTGGCGACCTGCTTGCGCAGCGCTTCGTGGGCGCGCGTGATCTGCGTCCGCCCGTAGGGCAGCGTCTGCCGGACCTTGCGCATTCCGTAGTCGCGCAAGACGCCCAGGCTCTTGATGGGATCGTTCAGCGCGTTGGCGAGATCCTTCCCCAGACCTTGCAGGTACTCGCCGGGCTTCTGCACACCGGTGAGCCCGACGTACAGGCGCAGGATCTCGTTGGTCCCCTCGAAGATGCGGTTGATGCGCGTGTCGCGCAGGATCCGCTCGTAGGGCTGCTCGCGCATGAAGCCCATGCCGGCGGCGATCTGCAGCGCCTCGTCGGCGGCGGTCCAGAGTGACTCGGAGTTGAAAACCTTGGCCGCCGCGCCCTCGAGCGAGTAGTCGACGCCTCCGCGATCGATGGTCGCGCTCACGAGGTACACCAGGCTTTCGCTCGCGTAGAGCCGCGTCACCATCCGTCCGATCTTGTCCTTGACGAGCCCGAAGCTGCCGATCGGCTTGCCGAACTGCTTGCGCTCGTTGGCGTGGGCAGTGGCCAGCTGGAGGAGCTTCTTCTGCCCGCCGACCGCGCCGGCCCCGAGCCCGGTGCGGCCGTGGTTCAGGATCGACATCGCAATCTTGAAACCCTTGCCCTCCTCACCGAGCAGGTTCTCCTTCGGCACCTTCACGTCGTCGAAGCGCACCGTCGTGGTCGACGAGGCGCGGATGCCCATCTTGTCCTCGTGCGGGCCGCTCGTGACCCCTCCCAGATCGCGAGTGACGACGAAGGCGCTGATGTGTCCCCGGCTTCCGGGAGTATCGGGAGTCGTCTTGGCGAAGACGGTGAAGAAGTCGGCGATGCCGCCGTTGGTGATCCACAGCTTCTCGCCGTTGAGGAGGTAGTGCGATCCGTCCCCGCTCTTCTCCGCCCGCGTACGGATGCTGAACGCGTCGCTCCCCGATCCCGGCTCGGTGAGGCAGAAGGCGGCGATGGTCTCGCCAGTGGCGAGCTTGGGGAGCCAGCGCTGCATCTGCTCGGCGGTGCCGAAGAGGAGGAGTCCCTTGAATCCGATCGACGAGTGCGCGCCGATGGTCACCGCGATCGAGCCGTCGTGCCCCGCCACCTCCTCCATCACCCTCGCGTAGCCGGTGTTGCCGAGGCCGATGCCGCCGTACTCCTGTGGCACGATGAGGCCGAAGAGTCCGAGCTCGCGCATGTTCCGGAGAAGCTCTTCGGGCATCTCGCCGAGGCGATCGAGCTTCGTCGAGTCCACCGTGGCGAGGTATTTCGAAACCGCGTCGACCAGGGTGCGGACGGTCTCCTTCTCCTCGGGGTCCATCTCCGGATACGGGAAGAACTGATCCTCGAGGATCTCGCCGAAGAAGAGCGCCTTGCCGAAACTCGCCTGTGGATCGAAGGGCATGACGGGTGAGCATACCTTCTGCCATCCTGCGCGGCATGCGAACTCGAAAGACGCTCGCGTCCGTCGTCGCCCTGCTCCTTCTCGCAACCTGTGCGACCGCCAGCCGCCGCCCGGGCGAAGGTCCGCCCCGCAACGTCATCGTCCTCGTCTGGGATGGCCTGCGCCCCGACTTCATCGGTCCTGACACGCCGAACCTCGTTGCCCTGCGCGATTCCGGAGTCGACTTCACCGATCACCACTCCACCTATCCGACCTTCACGATGATGAACGCCGCGAGCCTCGCGACCGGAGCGTTCCCGGGAACGGTCGGCTTCTACGGCAACGTGCTCTGGCAGCCCGAGGCGAAGGGCAAGGACTCCGCCGGCAAGGAGGTCGATTTCCGGCAACCCGTTTTCTCCGAGGACTATGCCGTTCTCGACGACCTCGGAAGGAATCTGGGCGGACATCTCTTCCTCGCCGGTACCCTCTTCGAGGCCGCCCAGAAAGCCGGAATGCGGACCGTGACGATGGGCAAGGCGGGGGCGGCCTACGTCAACGACTACCGGCGCGGCGGGACCATCCTCGACGAGAAGACTGCCTGGCCGCTCGCGTTCGCGAAGAAGCTGCAGGCAGCGGGCGTACCGGTACCCTCCACGACGCCGCTCACCTATGCGAAAGACGAGATCTCTCTCGCCTCCGCGAACGGCAACCCGACCGAGCTCAAGGCGCACAAGCGGCTAGCGGACGGCGTCAGCTTCGACCCGACCGACACCGAGGGAAGCCGGAACAAGTCCGCGCTCCAGTACATGGTCTCGGTCTATCTCGACCACCTCCTTCCCGAAGAGCGACCGCGCCTCTCGCTGTTGTGGCTCCGCGATCCCGACAGCACCCAGCACAGCTACGGGCTCGGGAGCGACAACGTCCGCGACGCGCTCCGATCAAACGACGCGCTGCTCGGGCGCATCAGCGCCAAGCTCGCGGAGCTGGGGCTCGCGGGCTCGACGGACATCCTCGTCGTTTCCGACCACGGGCACAGCAACGTCGCGGCTCCCACGAGCACGATCCCGCTGCGCGCGATCCGCGCTGGAGCCCCGGGCGACGTCGACCCGGACGGATACTCGGTCTCCGGCCTCGTGCGGCTCGCCGACCTCTTGCGCCGCGCGGGTCTCACCGCGTTCGACGGCCAGGACTGCACGTTCGCGCCGGTCGCTTCCGGCATCAAGACAGATGGGACGAGCGTCTATCCCACGCTCGTGGACGAGGACGGGAGCAAGTGCGGCAAGCCCGGGCAGAAGTACCAGATCGGCCGGATGAAGGTGCCGGGCAACCTCCCGCCCGGCGCCATCGTCGTCGCCGTGAACGGCGGGAGCGACTACCTCTACGTCCCCGACCGGGATCCGGAGACCGTGCGCAAGGCCGTGCGCGTCCTCCAGGGCCGGAGCGAGATCGGGGCGATCTTCGTCGACGACGCCTATCGGGACATCCCGGGAACTCTCCCGCTGAGCGCCATCCAGGCGGAGAACGCGGCGCATCGCAATCCGGACGTGATCGCGAGCTACGATTTCGACGAAGACGCGGCGGTCCGCGGGGCGCGCGGCATCGAGTACGCCGGCGGCCTGCTCGGTACCAGCTACCGCGGCATGCACGGCAGCTTCAGCCCCCGGGACATCCACAACACATTCCTCGCCGCGGGGCCCGATTTTCGTCCGGGGTTCAAGGACAGGCTGCCGACCGGAAACGTCGACGTCGCGCCCACCGTGGCGGCGATCCTGGGCGTCGAGTTGCCCGATGCGCAGGGCCGACCCGTGCTCGAGGCATTCCGGCGATTCGACTCGCCCGCCGATTACCAGCTCGCGCCCGCGGTGGTGCGCCCCGAACGCGAAGCGGACGGTCTGTCCGTCGCGCTCGCCACCGATCCATCGGGAAAGGATCTCGACGCTAGCAAGACCAAATACACCTTCGAGCTGCGCACGAAGCAACTGAGCTACAATGGGAAAACGTACACATACTTCGACTCCGCCAAGGTTCAGCGACGCTGAGCCTCAGGATTCGCGGCGCGCGTCGGCGAGGACGGCGAGGAGCGCGCAGGCGACGAGGAAGCGCGGATCGACCGGATCGTCGGTCGGGATGATCTCGAGCAGGAACTCCTTCCGGAAGAACCGGAACGCCTGCGTCAATCGCGCGACGACCTGACCTCCGATCTCGATGTGGTGCCGGCCCGGCAAGAAATGGATCAGCCGCCGCAGCCACGAGAGCGTGTCCTCGACCATCTCACCGCAGACGCGGTCCTCGGGATCGAGGATGTCCCAGGCATCCCGGTACAGGAAGGAGAGGCCGCGCGTGCGCACCGATCCGAGCCGCACGCCGCTGAACGCGTCGAGCACGTCGTGGCAGCGGTTGAAGCTGATCAGCTGGCGGGCGCGGACTTCGAGGATGGGGATGCTCTCGTCCTCGTCCGCGTAGAGCAGCAGGCGCTCGCGCAGGCTGAGCAAGGGATGCCGCACGAAGAGCGCGAGCCGGCCGTCCTCGGCGTAGACGTAGTACGCGCGGCCGAGGCTGAAGAACGGACGGACGATGCGGTAGTTGGCCCGCTGGTACAGATCGGGCGGCAACGCGTCGCGCGCCGCGGCGATGAGATCTGCCGGCATCCGTTCGAGAACGCTGCGCGCCCCGCGGGCCGCGGTCAAGCTGCCGGACGGACTGCGGCTCCCGCGGGCTCCTGCGCAACCGAGGGCAGGATGATGAGGAAGCGCGTGCCGACGCCGACCTTGCTGGCCACCTCGATGTGACCGCCGACGGCAGTGATCAAGCTGTGGCAGATGGAGAGTCCGAGCCCGGTCCCCACCCCGAGCGGCTTGGTGGTGAAGAACGGATCGAAGATGCGCGGAAGGACGTCTTCCGGGATTCCCGCGCCGGTGTCGGAGATCTCCACCGCAACCCGGCCCTCGGCGTCGAGGCAGGTCGCGATGCGCACTTCGTTGTGGTCGGGTTGGGTGGTCGCGATCGCCTGCGCAGCGTTCACGAGCAGGTTGAGGAACACCTGCACGAGGCGGCCCTCGTTGGCGCGGGCGAAACCGACGCCTGCGTAATCCTTCATGACCGTCGCCTTGTGGCGAAGCTCGTGGAGGGCCATGTTGACGCTCGCGTCGAGCGCGCGCTCCACGTCGACCGCCCCGATGGTCTCGTCGTCCACGCGGGAGAGCGTCTTCATGTCCTTGACGATGCGGCGCACGCGCTCCGCGCCTTCGGTCGCCTCCTCGACGGCGGTCACCACTTCGGCGCAGTCCGGCGTTCCGGGCAGCTCCCGCAACCGCTCCGCGACGTACCCCAGGTTCGCGAGCGTATAAGCGAGCGGGTTGTTGATTTCGTGGGCCACGCCCGCGGACAGGGTTCCGACCGTCGCGAGCCGGTCGGCCATGCGAAGCTGGGCCTGCGACTTGCGTAGCTCTTCCTCGGCGCGCTTCTTCCCCGTCAGATCGGTGAGCGTGACCACCCGCCCGACGAGGACGCCCTGCAGCAACACCGGGCCGCCGGAGTGATGGACCGCGAGCACGGTGCCGTCGGGACAAGGCAGGGAGAGTTCCTGCTCGACCCGGGCGCGGGTCTGCAGGGCCAGATCCACCCACGCCTTGTCGAGCGTCTGCTCGGAGCCGGGCAACCGCAGGAGGTCGTAGAAGGCGCTGCCGAGGAGCTGTCCCGGGTGAGCAACGTGCAAGAGCCGCAGCGCGGCGGGATTGCAGAAGGTGATGCGGCCGGAAAGGTCGAGGCCGCACAGGCCCTCCGCGGTCGAGTCGAGGAGCAGCCGCACCCGCGCTTCGCTCTCGAGAAGGCGCATCCTCGTCTGCGCGACCGAGTCCGCCATCGCGTCGAAAGCCCGGCCCGCGAGGGCCAGCTCGTCGTTTCCGCCGAGACGCGCGCGGGCCTCGAGATCGTCGACGGCGAATCGGGCCGCCGCATCGACCAGACGACGAATGCGGCGGTTGAGAGCTACCTCGAGCCAGGTCCAGAGCGCGGCGATGAGGGCAAGGAAGATGAGGGCAAGGGCGGCGGTCTGGCTCGATACGTCGCGGCGGACGGCGGCACGCGTTTCGGCCACCGACCGTACGGCGAGGATCACCGGCCGGCCAGGGATCTGCACCGGCGAGAGCACGATGGCGCGGTCTGACTCGATGCTGGCGCGGGTGCCACCGGGCTTGCGAGCATCGGGGATCTCGGCCGCCAGCGCCGGGGACTCGCCGCTGCGTCGAAGAGCCTCGGCCGCTGACAGGGCGACGAGTTCGGGGGGATTCGCAGCGAGGACGTTGCCGTTCGCGGAAACGAGCAGCGCAATCCGCAGCGTGGGATCCTCGCTCATGGCGCCGAACTGCCGGATCATGTCGGCGCCGGCTGATTCGATGCCCCCGTGCTCGAGGAACTGCCGCACGCGCCTCGCTTGCTTGCTCAAGACACGCAACTTCTCCTCATCGGCTCGTCTCGAATCGTCCTCGATCCGCATGCGGAAAAAGAACGTACCGAAGACGAGCGCGAAAACGACGAGCAAGAAGAGGACGCTCGACCGCAACGGAAGGGATGCCGCGACTCGCTCGAGCCGGCCTATCGGCGGCGCGTCGCGGCCCGTTCGAGGTGCCACTGGGGCGTACACGCCTGCCAGATCGGCGGCGGGCGTGGGATCTTGAGCCATCTCATCCAGAACGTCCGAAGACGATCCGCTCATTTCCGAGCAGCCGGACGGCGAACGCGAAGAACGCGACGCCGAGAAGCAGGGTCCCCGCGGCGGAGACGGCAATGTAGGAGAGCGGCACACTCTCGCCGCGCAGCACGTCGCCGAACAGCATCGCTTGCGAGAGGACCGGAATGCACATGAGAGCGAGCCCTTCGCGCAGAGGCGAAAGCGCAAGGAACGTGGCCGGCACCATGGGGACGACGACGAGTAGAGACAGGTAGGTCTGCGCTTCCTTGAAGGTCCGCGCAAAGAGAGCAAGCGAGAGCTCGAACGCTCCCGCGCAGACCGCGAGCGGGACCGCCAGGGCGAACAGCCGGGCGCCCACTGGCGCCGAAAGACTCACTTTGACGCCCAGATCCTGCAATGGCACGCGCGAGAGCGCGACCTCGAAGGCGACGAGCGTGACGATCAGCGCGACCATGGCGACGAGGACGGTCGCCGCCCACTTGCCGGCCAGGATGGCCGGGCGGCTGACCGGGTTGACGAGGAGCGGCTCGAGCGAGCCGCGCTCGCGCTCGCCCGCGGTGCAATCGATGGCGAGGTGCATGCCGCCGACGAAGCAGGCGAGGAGGAGGAAGATGGGGACCACGTTGAGGAGCTGCGCAGCGGTCTTCTCGGGAGTGGCGAGGTCCACCTCCGAGACCGCGAGCGGCGCCGCCAGCGAGGGGGAGACTCCTCGCGCGAGCAGGCGGAGCGAGCCGAGCTGCGAGGAGTATTGCGAGAGCAGTTGCTCGACCCGGCGGATGGGAGCGCGCGACTTGTTGCGCGATCCGTCGATGACGAGCTGCAACGCCGCGGGAAGCCCACCGACGAAATCCTTGCCGTAGTCGTCCGGGACGGAAATGGCGAGATCGAGATCGCCATCGCGGATCTTCTGCTCGTAATCGGGGGGCGCGGTCTCGACGCGCGCGCCATGGCGCTCGAGGAAGGCGACCAGGTTCGGCGCGTTCTTCGCTCCGGCGACCGGGACCACGAGCGGCGCGTCCTCGCGGTTCCAGGAGGCGATCACGCTGAACATCACGGCGAACAGCGCCGGTCCGAAGATGGGCATGAGCAGCGCCGAGGAGAGCGAACGGCGGTCGCGCACGTAATCGGTGAGCTCCTTGCGCAGCACGATGCGGGCCTTTTGCATCATTGCGAGAGCCCGGCGTCCGATCCGATGGCTTGCACGAACGCCTCCTCGAGGCTCTCCCGCCCGGTGCGGGCGCGCAGCTCGTCGGGGGTGCCGTCGGCGACCACCCGGCCCCGGGCGATCACCACCACGCGATCGCAGAGGGCAGCGACCTCCTGCATGACGTGGCTGGAAAAGAGGATGCAGCGCCCCTGCTCGCGCAGGGCGCGGATGATCTCGCGCACCGCCCGCGTGCTCATCACGTCGAGCCCGTTGGTCGGCTCGTCGAGGAGCACGTTCCCGGGGTCGTGGACCAGTGCGCGCGCCAGCGCCACTTTGGTGCGCTCGCCGTGGGAGAAGCCTTCGACGCGCCGATCGGCGAGCTCCCCGAGGCCGAGCAACCGGAAGAGCTCCTCCCCGCGCTCATCCGCGCGGCGCCGATCGATCCCGTGCAACTCGGCGAAGTAGCGGACGTGCTCCCGGGGCGTGAGCCGCGGATAGAGACCGTGCACGTCGGGAAGGACCCCGAGACGCTTGCGGGAAGCCATCGGATCGCGGAAGACGTCGATCCCATCGATGCGGCAAGTGCCGCTGTCCGGCTCGAGCAGCGTCGTCAGCATGCGCAGCGTCGTCGTCTTTCCGGCGCCATTGGGACCGAGCAGCCCGGTCACGACGCCGTTCTCGGCGCGGAAGGAGATCCCTTCCACCGCGACCACCGAACCGAAGGTCTTGCGCAACCCCTGGACCTCGATCACGGCGAGGGCCCGGCGAAGCTGACGAAGAAGGGAGGACGCGACTGCGACTGAGCACAGGAAGCATCGAGGTGCGCGACCGATCCGTCGGCGAGGAAGCGGGCGACGAGCCCCGGCACGCATCCTGAGACCGTCGCTCCGTGGCCAACGCCTGGGACGACGATCTGCAGGCTGTTCGGCAGCGTCTTCGCCGCCTCCGCCGCCCAGGACGGAGGCGTCACCGGATCGAGCTCGCCGGAGAGGAGGAGGACCGGCTTCTCCGAGCGCACCGGCTCTCGATAGCTCTCTGGCAGCGGCTCGCGCGGCCAGATCTTGCAGATCCGCTCGAACACCTGGCCGACGGCGGCGCCGAGGAAGGTGTTGCGCGCGACGCTCTCCATCTCGCCCGGGGCGATGGCGGGCGCGTCCTCGGCGCAGACGATGGAGAAGAGGAGCCCGAGGCTCATCGCGCCCGAGAAGCCGCGCTGCAGGGTGACCGCCTGGGCGACATAGGGCGAGAAATCGCCGCGGGCCGCGCGATCGATGGTGAGGGGCAAGAGGCTCGCAAGCTCGGGAGCGTAGAGCACCGCGCGCAGCATGGCGACGAACGAATCGTGCTCGATGGTGACGGTGGTGGGCCGGCCGGTGAGCGGATCGGCGACCTCGACGCGGGCGGGATGCGCGGCGAGGCGTTCGAGGAAGGCGGCGAAGCGGTGCCGCAAATCGGGAAACGCGCCGGCGCAGGCTGGATCCTTCGCGCAGGCGTCGAAGAGCAGATCCAGGGAGCGCTGCGCGTCGCGGGCGAAGTAGAGAGGCATGCGCAAGGAAAGCGGCGCCACCCCATCGAGGACCGCGGCGCGGACGTGCTTACCGTGCTCGCGCAGGTAGACGAGCGCGGCGCGAGTCCCGTAGGAGCCGCCCCACAGATCGATCGTCTCGTACCCGAGCGCGGCGCGGACGTCGTCGAGATCCTGCATGGCGACCGACGTGGTGTAGCGGCGCACGTCGGTCTTGTACGAGCGCAGGCAGGAGAGGATCCGGTCCTCGCGGAATCCCTCGGCGCTGAGGAGATCCTGCAACGGCGCGTCCTCGGCGGCGAGCTGGCATTCGAGCGCGCCCGAGGCGCCGGTGCCGCGCTGATCGATGAGCACCATGTCGCGCGTGCGCCGGACACGCTCGAGGGCGGTGACGATGCTCCCGAGCACCTCGGTTGCGGCCTGGCCGGGCCCGCCGGCGAGGAGGAAGAGCGGGTCCGGAGCCGGAGAGCGCGCCAGCGCGGGAACGAGCGCGACGCGGAGATCGATCGATCGACCGCCGGGATTCGCGCGGTCTTCGGGAACGCGGAGAACGCCGCACTGGGTGGGAAAGGCGATGCCCCGCAGCCGGCAGGGCGAAAGCGCGATCTTCCGTGCGGTCTGCGCGTCCGGGCCCCCTGCTCCGGCTCGTGTGCACGCCGCAGCCAGGGCCACGGCGAGGAGTGAAAGAAGGGGCCGGATCACACGCTCTTGCGAGGATACCCCAAGCGCGCGAACGATCCACGGATCTCCTCGAGCGCGGCGGGATCCTCGATGGTGGCGGGCGTCTTGAAGTCGATCCCGTCGGCCATCTTGCGCATGGTTCCGCGGAGGATCTTTCCCGAGCGGGTCTTGGGGAGACGCTTCACCACCGCCGCGGTCTTGAAGAAGGCAACCGGGCCGATCCGATCGCGCACGCGCTGCACCAGCTCGGTCGCCACCTCGGCGTCGGGCCGCTGGACGCCCGCCTTCAGCACCACGAGGCCCACCGGCACCTCGCCCTTGAGCTGGTCGGCGACGCCGATGACGGCGCATTCGGCGACGTCGGGGTGTGCCGCGAGCACCTCCTCCATCGCCCCGGTCGAGAGGCGGTGACCGGCGACGTTGATCACGTCGTCGATCCGCCCCATCACGTGCAGGTAGCCGTCCTCGTCCTTGAAGCCTCCGTCGCCCGTCAAGTAGAAGCCGGGATAGCGCGTCAGGTACCCGCGCCGGTATCCCTCGTCGTCGTTCCACAACGTCGCAAGCGTTCCCGGCGGGAGCGGGAGCTTCACCGCGATGCTGCCGGTCTGCCGGGGCGGGACCTGGTTGCCTTCCTCGTCGAGGATCTGGACGTCGTAGCCGGGCGCGGGCTTGGTGGCCGAGCCGGGCTTGACGGGGAACAGCTCCAATCCGACGGGATCGGCGCAGATCGCCCAGCCGGTCTCCGTCTGCCACCAGTGGTCGATGACGGGGATGCGCAGCTTCTCTTGCGCCCACTGGAGCGTGTCCGGATCGCAGCGCTCGCCCGCCAGGAAGAGGGTGCGCAGCCTGGAGAGATCGTAGCGGCGGAGGTGCTCGCCGTTCGGATCGTCGCGCTTGATGGCGCGGAAGGCGGTCGGCGCGGTGAAGAAGGCGCTCACGCCGTACTGCGAGATGACCCGCCAGAACGCTCCCGGATCCGGCGTCCCCACCGGCTTTCCCTCGTAGAGGACGGTCGTGCAGCCCTGCAGGAGCGGCGCGTAGACGATGTACGAGTGCCCCACCACCCAGCCGATGTCGCTCGCGGCCCAGTACACCTCGCCAGGCTCGACGCCGTAGATCGCCTTCATCGAGTACTTGAGCGCGACCGCGTGGCCGCCGTTATCGCGGACGATTCCCTTCGGGCTCCCCGTCGTGCCGCTCGTGTAGAGGATGTAGAGGGGATCGGTCGCCGCCACCGGAACGCAGGCGGCGGGCTTCGCCTCTTCGAGCGCCTCGTTCCAGTCGGTGTCCCGCCCCGCGGTGAGCGCGGCGGTCTGCTGCGGGCGCTGGAGGATGATGGAGCCCGCCTCGGGCCGGTGCTTCGCGATCTCGAACGCGCGGTCGAGGAGCGGCTTGTAGGCGATGATCCGGTTGCCCGGCTCGATGCCGCAGGAAGCCGAGACGACGAGCTTCGGCTGCGCATGATCGATGCGCGCGGCAAGCTCGTGCGCGGCGAAGCCGCCGAAGACCACCGAGTGCACGGCGCCGAGGCGGGCGCAGGCGAGCATCGCCATTACCGCCTCGGGGACCATCGGCATGTAGATGATGACCCGATCGCCCTTGCCGATTCCCTTGTTCGCGAAGGCGCCGGCGATGCGCGCCACCTCGTCTCGCATGCCGCGGTAGGTGATCGATTTCCGGTCGCCGGCGAGCGGGCTGTCCCAGATGAGCGCGAGCACGTCGCCCCTGCCTTCGTCGACGTGCCGGTCGAGGGCGTTCTCGCAGGTGTTCAGCTCGCCGCCCGGGAACCAGCGGTAGAACGGCGCTCGGGAGTCATCGAGGACGCGGTCCCACTTCTTCCGCCAGCGGATGTCCTGCGCGACACCGCCCCAGAACGCTTCGGGATCGGCGAGCGACTTCTCGTAGATCTCCTGGTATCTGCCCATTCGCGCCTCCGGGACACGCCCATGCAAGCACCGTTCGGCGGCGGATCGCAACGGCGCAGGATTTGCGATCCACCGCCGGAGCGGCCGCGCGTTAGGGACCGACGAAGAGCGAGGCGCAGTGACCGGTCTGCGCCGGACTCTGCTGGATGCGCGCGCCGCGCGCGATGCACTGATCGGGAGGCAGCGCCGCCCGCCTCTCGACGTGCTCGACGAGCAGGTCGAAGGCGCGCTGCGCGTGCGGTTGGATGAACTCCAGCTGCGGGACCACGTCCTTGAAGGTCTCGATGTGGTTCCCGTTCTGCACCTCGTAGAGGCGGTAGGCCGGACGATCGTCATCGTCGCCGTCGCCTCGGCGGTCCTGCTGCGCGGCAGCCACCTTGCGCGCATAGGCCCGCGCGTGGTGGTCGATGGGGAGGAGAGCGTCCATGGTCCCGGCAACGGTGATGAGCGGACGGCGGATGCGCCCGGTGGTCGCGAAGGCGGCGAAGTTCGCGCCCACGTCGGAGACGGAGAGCCGGGAGACGTAGTTGTACGTGCCGGTGCCGGACCCGTAGGTGTCGTAGGTCGGGTCGAGCCGCTTCTGCCACTGGCACTGCGTCACTTCCCAGAACTGCGCGTTGTAGAGGCCCCAGAGTGAGACGCTGCCGGAGACGATGTCCGGGGGGTAGCCGGCGGCGACGATGTTCTTCGCGGCGGTGCTGTTCGGGCTGAACCCGGAGGCGGCGTAGTCGGGGAAGTTGAGGATCGCGGGCGGCAGATCGGTCAGGATGTTCGGAGCGCCGGCATCGACGAAGGTTCCTTCCCAGTCGACGCCGCCATCGAACAACTCCGGAGCGCTCTCGACCGCGCGGCGGACCTGGTAGCCACCGTTGGAAGTGCCGACCGCGAAGGTGTGCCGTGGCGAATGCCCATAGTGCGCGCGCACGCCGACCCGGGCGAGGGTGGCGCCCTGGACCATCCGGGGGGCCCAGTCGGTGAAGGGGTGTCCGGCGTCGTTGTCGAAGAAATGAACCCAGACCGGCGATGCCGGGTTGAGCCGGCAGGCGAGTGGATCGGCAGGCGGAGTCGGGCTCACCGCGACGAGCGTCAGGTTCAGGACGCCCTTGTTCTGCGAGGCGTACGCGAATCCCTGCTGCACGACGTAATCGCTCCAGGCGAAGTCGCCGTTGAACTCGCTGCGGGTACCTGAGGCGCCGGCAACCACGAGACTGCCGTTCCACGCGACGGGAAGCCGGAGCAGGAAGCGGGCTTCGCCGGTCGGGTCGTCCGCGATCCGCGCGTCGAGTTGGATGCCGGGAACGGCCTTGGTGATCGGAGTGCGGTTGGGCGGATTGGGGGAAATGACGCCGCGGTCCGTCACCGGCGTGAAAGCCAGTGCCGGAAGCGTCGGGATCGAGTTGTTCGCGGGGGTAGTAGCGGGGTTGTTGGTCGTGAGGTCGGGACTTTCGAAGCAGCTGGCGTCGGCGAGGCGGCTTCCGAATGCGGCCAGGACCTGATCGCATCGAGTGGCCGCGAAGGCCGGCGAAGACGCAAGGATTGCGATGGCGAGCGCTAGGCGCGTCATGAATCTTCCCCTCCAGAAAGTGGCGAGCGGCGGCATATTGGCGCCTTCGCCCTTATCTGTACAGTCCGGAGGTGAACATGACGGAGGTCGCTTATCGGTCGCAGGTGCGCGTCGAACGGGTCAAGGGCCCACTGCGCCGCGCCTTTCTTCCCGTCGAGGAGCAGCCGGTCCTTTTCTCGACGCACGGCGAGATCGCAGCTCACTACAAGGCCCAGCCGGGCACGTTCGAGCCGCACGCGACGACCATCGACTACGTGGTCGCCGCGACCGCGGGTTGACTGGTCGGGACCTTCGGGGGCGCGCTGGAGGCGCGTCAAATCGATGCTTCAGGCGGAAAGCTGGTCGGAGAAGCCGTTGGCGAAGTGGAGCTGGAAGGGAACGTGCTCGTGCTGCGCCGCATCCACGTGAAGATGCGGCTTCAGGGGGCCGAGGCGCAGCGTGAGACGGTAGAGCGCGTGCACGGCTTCTACGCCGACAACTGCCCACTCTACCGTTCCCTCAAGCCGGCCATCGCCATCACGACCGAGGTCGCGCTCGACGTCTGAAAGCGCGCGCCCCCGCCCGCGAGCACCGGGTCGGGGGCGCGAGTGACCTACTGCCAGCCCAGGATCAGAAAGCCGCCTGTCCCTGGACCCAGATCGCGTTCGTCGTCGCTCCGTTGATGCCGCCGGCGTTGGCGACCGGGGCGATGGCGCCGGGGTTGCCCGGCGTTCCTGGGGTGATGTTGGTCCACTCGACGTTGATCTTGTCCTGCTGCCCCTTGAGGAAGAAAGCGAGACCAGCAGCGATCTTGCGGCGGTCCACGACCTTGCTGGTGGTGCCAGCGTCGGCGAGGTACCGGTAGGCGGCGATGTACGGCGCGATGCCCCCGATGCGGAGGTCGACCTCGCCCGTGATCCCGGTGCCCGTCCGGTTGAAGCCGGTCTGCCCTGCATTCGACCCGTAGTCCCAACGGGCGATCGAAGCCGAAACGGCGAATTCCAGGTCGCCCCCCAAGGCGGCGTCCAGGAACGCGTCGCCGCCGAAGAACTTGTAGTCGTTGACCACGCCCGCGGCTCCACCGCCGCTCTTGAGGCTGCACGTGGTGACGGCGCCTCCGCAGGCCGCCCTCGGTTGGTACTGGACGGCCCCGCCGATCGAGGCGCGCGTCTTGCCGTCGAAGTACATCTGGTTGAGGCCGTATCCGGTCTCATCGCCGATCAGGTTCACGCGCACGTGGCCGCCGATCATCGGCTTTCCGCCCGGGTTGACCGCGGGTCCAGGCGCGGCGCCGGTGGTGGCGGTGGTGTCGTGGAAGCCTTCCCAGACGCCCA
>VBKL01000080.1 GCA_005879805.1 Deltaproteobacteria bacterium
GATGGCGCTTTCCGATCGCGTCATCGTCCTCGATGCGGGGAAGAAGATTTCCGAAGGCAAGCCGCAGGAAGTGGTGCGCGACCCGAAGGTGATCGCGGCGTACCTCGGCGAGAGCGCGGTGAAGGCCCCTGCGGAGAAGCCCGCGTGAAACCGCTGCTCGAGGTCTCCGATCTGTCGCTCGCCTACGGCGACGTGCAGGTCCTCTTCGGGGTTTCGCTCGAGGTGCACGAAGGCGAGATCGTCACCCTGCTCGGGTCGAACGGCGCGGGAAAGACCACCACCTTGCGCGCGATCAGCGGTCTGCGTCCGGCGCGCGGCGGCGACATCCGCTACCGTGGCGAGTCGCTCCTCGGCATCGCGGCGAGCAAGCGCGCCGAGCTGGGCATCGCGCTCGTGCCGGAGGGCCGCGAGCTGTGGCCGCAGCTCACCGTGCGCGAGAACCTCGAGCTGGGCGCCTACAGCAAAGGGGCGCGGCCCCGCTCCGGACAGAACATCGAGCGCATCTTCGGGCTGTTCCCGCGTCTCGAAGAAAGGCACGCGCAGCTCGCAGGAAGCCTCTCGGGCGGCGAGCAGCAGATGTGCGCCATCGGCAGGGCGATGATGAGCGACCCGAAGCTCCTCATGCTCGACGAGCCCTCCCTAGGCCTCGCCCCCATCCTCGTCGATCAGATGTTCTCCATCATCCGGACGCTGCACGGCACGGGCATCACCGTGCTGCTGGTCGAGCAAAATCTTCAAAAAGCGCTCGAGATCGCCCAGCGGGGGTACGTCATCGAAACGGGCAGGGTGAAGCTGCAGGGGGCGTCGGCTGAGCTGCTCGGGGACCCGGCGATCCGGCAGGCCTATCTCGGGCTGTAGTGGTCCTCAGGATGGGGCCGACCTCTCCGGTCGCTCGAGGGCAATGGCATATTTCGTGGTAGGATTCGACCCATGAAATCTACCATCGACGAGGCCGGACGCCTCGTCATCCCCCGCGATCTCAGGCAAGCAGCAGGCATCGAGCCTGGAATGGCGCTCGAGTTGCGCGTCGAGGACGGCGCGGTGGTGATCGAGCCCGCGACCACTCCGGTGAGAATGGAGCGCCGTGGTCGATTCGTCGTGGCACGGCCGCTGGTTGCCTTGCCACCCCTGACCACCGAAACCGTGGAGCGGACTCGCAATCGGTTGGCGGCAGAGCGAGGGAAGTACCGTGGCCGCAAGAAGGGCTGACGGCGACCTCGTCGCGCTCGATACGAGTTGCCTCGTCGCGCTCGTGTCGTCGTGGCACGAGCACCACGCCAGGACCGTCGAATCGCTGGAACGGCGTTTGCGCGCGGGAGCGAAGATCGTCGTTCCAGCACACGCTTTGCTGGAAGCCTATGCCGTCTTGACGAGGCTGCCGGCGCCCAACCGCCTCTCGCCGGGCGATGCGATCGAGGTGTTGCGTGAGAATTTCGAGAAGAATGCCCGCACCGTTTCGCTCGACGCCGACGAATACTGGGCTCTTCTTCGCGCCGCTCCTACCGCGGGCCTGTACGGCGGCCGCATCTACGATGCGGTCATCGCTGCCTCCGTCCGGAAGACGAAGGCCCGCGAAATCCTCACATGGAATTTGAAGCACTTCGAGTCGTTCGCGGACGGCACGCTCGTGGTCGCCTCGCCCCCGTGAGGGAGAAGGTGCGCGCTTCGTCGTACCTCCCGACTCGAAGCTGCGCCGCGCCGTGAAGCTGCAGGGCTCGTCGGCCGGGTTGCTCGGCGATCCGGCAGGCGTATCTCGGGTTGTGAACCAGGAAGGTCTTTGGATGACCACGTAGTCCGGGCGCGGACTCGGGACTTGCCGCAAGTGCGCGATGTGGCTCAAGAATCGGGCACGGAGGTCGATAGGTTGAACCGTGCGGCGCATTCTACAGAGAGTCATCCAGTTCCGGAGCGTGGAAGACCCGGCCTCGCCGCCTGACGCCGCGTTCTGCGACGGGGCGCCGTTCCAGGCCAATGTGCGGCTGGGCGCGAGCCTCTACAGCCATGAGGTCGACCGCCACGGTCAGGTGAAGCAGGACGAGGGCCGCAAGATCGGAACGGCCACGGCTTGTGCGCGCTTGACGGATCCCAAGCTGCCGGTCGGTACGCAGCCGCCGTTCGTGGTGAGATTCGATCTGCCTGAGGGGTCGTTCACCGCCCTCGGCGCGTGTACCATCGCCTCCAACGACGTCCCCGAGCGCGGTCTGGTCATGGCAGGGTGCACGCTGCGCCTGACCGCTTTCCCGAAGGGCGTTCTCGGCGGAGTGGTGACGAGCCTGTCGACCTTCAATCCGTCCGGCCTACCGGGATTCGGTACCGGGTCATGGTGGACGCTCCAGTACTACTACGACTCGGCATCTGCCGACTCGCAGGGAGAGATACGATGAACGCAGTCGTCCAGAAGCCGGGGCTTGCAGCTACTGGAGTCGCCACGGAAAGCGCGGCGCGCGGGTACATCGGTCTGTCCGTGCGATGCGGCATCGACTTCATCAAGGAGCGCGGACTCACCGAGAAGGTACGGGCCGATGCTTCGCCTGCCACGCGGCAAGCCCTGGACAATCCGCCCGCCAAGCTGGGCTGGCACGACGCAACCGTGCTCGACGAGCTGGAGACGCTTCTGCTCAAGTACGGCGGCCGCGACGCCTGCGTCGACCTCGGCCACTATGCGGGTGTCAGCCTGGGCGGCGGGATCGTGAAGCCCGTGCTGAGCTTCGCCCTGCAAATCTTCGGGACGACGCCCCAGACCATCTTCAGCAACCTGGACCGCTTCTACTCCATCGTCACCCGCGGGCTGCACTACCAGTTCGAGCCGATCTCGAAAAAGTCGGGCACGCTCGTCCTCACCGCCGAGGGCCGGAACCCGCCGCCCGCGCTTTTCGACGTCTGCCGCGGGAACCTCATCTATCTGCTCGACCTGGTGGGCGTGACGGGAACGATCGAGCCGTACGAAACGAGGTCGGCCGATTCGATCAAGACCGTCGTTACCTTCGCGGTCAGCTGGGAATAGCGCTCAGGCTCCGCGCGCTTCACGCCGCGGCCGGCGCCGGAGCGCGTCGAACGACATCGCCCCCGCGAGCAGCGCAGCGATCACCGTCACCGAGACGAGCGGCGAGATGGGCAGCACGTTTCCGAGCAGCATCTTCATTCCGACGAAGACGAGGATGAGCGCGAGAGCGGGCTTGAGCGAGCTGAAGCGCTCGAGCCATGCGGCGAGCAGGAAGTAGAGCGAGCGCATCCCGAGCAGCGCGAGGGCGTTGGAAGTGAAGACGATGAACGGGTCGGAAGTGACCGCGTAGACCGCCGGAATCGACTCCACGGCGAAGGCGAGGTCGGCGGCTTCTACCGCGACGAGCGCGGCGAGGAGCGGCGTCGCGAGCAGGCGTCCGCGGTGCCGCACCGTGAACGTGCCGTGGCTTCCCTCGGCAATGGGAAGAATCCGCCGCGAAAGACGCACCGCGAAGCTGTCCTTTCCCTCGCTCCGGGTGAAGGCGAGCTTCACCCCGAAGATCGCCAGCGCCGCGCCGAAGACGTAGACGGCCCAGTGGAACCGCTCGAGCACCATCCCGCCCGCGATCACCAGACCGGCGCGCATGAGGAGCGCGCCGAAGACGCCCCAGAACAGCACGCGGTGTTGCTGCTCGCGAGGGAGCGCGAAGGCGCCGAAGACCACCACGAAGAGGAAGAGGTTGTCGACCGCCAGCGCCTTCTCGATCAGGTAGCCGGTGGCGAACTCCATCGCGCGGACCTCTCCGAACCGCGCGAAGAGGAAGAGACCGAACGCAACGGCGAGCCCGATCCAGACGGCGCTCCAGATCGCGGATTCGCGCGATCCGATCGGCCGCGCCCGGCGATGGAAGACCCCGAGATCGAGCGCCAGGAGCCCGACGAGCAGGGCACAGAATCCGGCCCAGACAAGCGGCGAAAAGTCGGTGTCAGGCATCTAGCCGCGCCCCCGGCGCGAGAGCGTGTCCCGCAGGCCGCGCAGTGCGCGCCGCAATGCTCCGTCGATGGCGCCGAAGAGATCCGGGCCGGTCGCTTCCCCTACCGAGCGGGTACCGGCCAGCGTCTGCGCCCGCACCAGGCAGCGCTTGTCGCTTCCGCCGCGAGGCCCGTTGACGTCGTCGAGACGCACCATCACCCAGGCGAGCTTGCCGCCCATCCTCCGCAGCGCGTTGCGCAGCTTGCCGGTGACGTGCTCCGCGGCGGCCTCGCGGTCCCTCGTCGCTCCATGGCGCACCCGAACGTCGAGATCCATGTCCAACCTCCGTGCAGCAGAGGATGGCGTTGCAGAGACAATTCGACAATAAGGAAGTTTTGAAGCAATCTGTCGGTTTAACCGACACTTCGATGGAATGGCTCAACTACCATCATCTGCTCTACTTCTTCACCGTCGCGCGGGAAGGCGGTCTCGCGCGCGCCGGCCGGGTGCTGCGCCTGTCGCACTCGACTCTCAGCGGGCAGATCCATACCCTCGAGGATCAACTCGGCGAGAAGCTGTTCACCCGCGCCGGCCGCAAGCTCGCGCTCACCGAGATGGGCAGGGTCGTCTACCGCTACGCAGAGGAGATCTTCGCGCTCGGGACCGAGATGCTGGACACGGTGAAGGGGCGGCCTACCGGGCTGCCCGCCCGCCTCGCAGTCGGGATCGCCGACGTGGTGCCGAAGGGGGTCGTGCACCGGCTTCTGCAACCCGCGCTCGAGCATCCGGAGGAAGTGCGCCTCGTCTGCCGCGAGAACAGCCTGGGCCGGCTGCTCGCCGATCTCTCGCTCTACGCCTTCGACGTGCTCATCGCGGACGCGCCCGTCCCGACGGAAAGCGCGGTCCGCGCCTTCAGCCACCTCCTCGGGGAAAGCGGAGTGACCTTCTTCGCCACCCGCAAGCTCGCCGATCGCACGCGGCGCCGCTTTCCCGCCTCGCTCGACGGCGCTCCGATGCTCCTGCATACGCAGAACACGTCGGTGCGGCGCTCACTCGATCGCTGGTTCGACGCGCACGGGATACGCCCCCGGGTGATGGCCGAATTCGAGGACGACGCGCTCCTCACCACGGTGGGCGCGGACGGCCTCGGGCTTTTTCCCGCTCCGACTATCGTGGAAGACGAGATCGTGAGCCAGCTGGATGTCGTGGCCGTCGGGCGCGTCGAGGAGATCCGGCTGCACTACTACGCGCTCTCGATCGAACGGCGCATTCGCAATCCGTTCGTGGCGGCGATCTGCGAGGCGGCTCGCGATCGCATCTTCGCCAGGTGACCGATCTTCCTCGGGATGTCGGGGGGCGCGGCTAGTGTCGGCGTTTCGAGAGAGGCTCCGATGAACTACCTGGCATTCGTGAAGCAGATCGGTTGGGACAAGCTAGCCGGCGCGGTGGTGCGGGTCGTCGCCGCCGTGGTCGAAACGATCGTGAGGCTCGTGAGAAGCCGCAGGCGCGAGGCGGTGGCACCGGCGGAGGGTCTCCGGGTCACGATCCTCAGCATTTCGACGGAAACCATCTCCGTCGAGACTGTCGAAGCACTCGACGAGGACTTCTCCTGGACAGCTAAAGAAACTCAGCGGACCGACGGACCGAAGACCGCGCCGACCTGCGCATCGTCGTCGAGCACGATTCGACACCCGGCCGCGCCCGCGCAGGCGCCGGTCCAGCCCACCATCGTCGACCCGGAACCGCCTTCAGCGTGGACCTCGAACGACACGCCGGCGGGGACCGTCACCGTGCAGGTCCGTGAGCAGTCGAAGTAGCGCGAGTACACGCGACCTTCTCCGGCCACGGTCACGGTGAGTCCGACCGGTCCCGACGGTGGCGGAACCGCGCCATCGAGGCCGCCGTCGATGCCTCGCTTCCCGGGATGGCCGCCGACGTCGACGAACTGCGCCGGCGGCTCGCACGCGGCCGCGAGGACGGCGAGAAGAACGGCTGCGCGCGTCGCAAGCACGCGCATCGGAAACCTCCGCTACTTCACCGCGCCTGTCGTCATCCCGCTGATGAAGTAATCGAGCGAAAGACCGTACACGATCACCACCGGCAGCGACCCGAGCACGGCCGAGGCCATGAGCGGCCCCCAGAAGTAGACGTCGCCGCGCACCATCTCGACGCTGATGCCGACTGGCAAGGTCCGGTTTGCGGTCGAGCTGATGAAGGTCAGCCCGTAGACGTACTCCTGGAAGCTGAGGGTGAAGGCGAAGATCGCCGCGGTGAGGATGCCTGGGAGCACCACCGGGATCACCACCAGCCGGAGCATCTGCATCCGGGTCGCGCCGTCGAGGAGCGCGCGCTCCTCGATCTCCTTGGGCACGCTGCGGAAGAACCCCATGAGGAGCCAGGTGCAGAAGGGGATGGTGAAGGTCGGGTAGCTCAAGATGAGCGACCAGATGGTGTTGTCGACGTGCAGCGCGCCGACGAACTGCGAAAAGGGGATGAAGAGGATCGTCGGCGGAATGAGATAGGTGAGGAAGATGGCGATGCCGATGACCCGGTTGCCGTGGAACTTGAGCCGCGCCAAGGCATACGCCGCGGGCACGGCGATGAGCACGGTGAGTATTACGACGGCGAGGCCGGTCAGGAGCGAGACCTGCATCCAGCGGTAGAAGGGCGTCGAGGCGAGGAATTTATAATGCGTCACGGTCGGGTTCTCGACCTCGATGGTGCCGATGACGTCGACAGGACGGGCGGTCGATCCTTCCGGCACCTCGATCTGCGAGAGCGTCCCGTCCACCGGGCTATAGACGACCTGGTCGCCGATGCGCGCGATGGGCTTCGGGTTCGCCTCGCTGTCCGAGCGCGTGGTGTGGTCGCCCTGCTTGATCTCCCAGTGGATAGGGGCCGCCGGATACGAAGCGGGAACGATGATGTCTTTGTGGTACGGCTGGTGGGTGACCGCGTCGGTCTTGGCGAACCAGAAGGGATTGCGGCGGAGATCGTAGAGGTTCGCGTCCGCTTTGAACGAGGTGATGATCGCCCAGTAGAAGGGAAAGAGGGCGAAGGCGAGGAACGGGACCAGGAAGGCCCACGAGGTCACGTGCCCGCGGATCCGGTGCCAGAACCCCATCTCAGACCTCGCGCCGCAGGAACTGGAGCATGGCGAGGACCATCACCGCCATGATGGGGAACATGAAGAGCGAGATGGCTGCGCCTTTGCCGAGATATCCGGCGTTGATGCCCAGCTGGTAGGCGTAGGTGGAGAGAACCTGCGTCTGATCGTAGGGCCCGCCCCTGGTTATGATCCAGATGGTATTGAAATCGGTGAAGCTGAAGATCACCGAGAAGAGCAGGCTCACCATCAAGATGGGCCGCACCATTGGCGCGATGATGTAGAAGAAGCGCTGGAAGGCGTTGGCCCCGTCGAGGCGTGCGCGCTCGATGATCTCGTCGGGAATGGCGGTGAGCCCCGCGAGGATGATGATGGCGGTGAAGGGGAACCCGCGCCAGACGTTGACGAGGATGAGCGAGAACATCGCCCAGTCCTTGTCGCCGCGGAAGTTGGGCACCTGCCCCGGGCTGACGAGGTGGCTGTGCACCAGCGCCCAGTTGATGACGCCGTAGGTGGAATCGAAGATCCACAGCCATCCCTGCGCGCTGATGGCGATGGGAATCACCCAGGGAATGACGACCAGCCCGCGGAGGATGCGCCGGCCGGCGAACTTGCGATTGAGGAGCAGCGCGCAGGGGACGCCGATGAGAAGCTTCAAGAGCTCCGTCCCGAACGTGTACTGGAAGGTGTTCTTCACCGCGCGCACGAAGTTCGGGTCCTGCAGGACGCCGGTGCCCTTCTCCTGGATGGTGGTGTCCGCCTCGACCAGGACCTCGTTCTTGATCGCGTCCTTCATCGTCTTGCGATCCTGGAACTCGCCCAGGGTGAGCGGCGTGTCCTTGGTCTTCGCGACCACGTCCCAGGTGGTGCCGCTCTTCGCCACCGACCAGTCGAAGTCGGAGAGGATGGTCTGGACGGCGAACGACGCGTCACCATCGTTGTCGAGCTGCAGGACGGGAACGTCCTTGCCCGCTACGTGCAGGACGCCCTTGAACTTACCGCCTTCGGCGGGCTCCGCGGTCACCGTCGCCTTGTCGCGCGCCGCGAGGAATGCCTCCGCGTCCTTCTTCTCCTTGAACTGGGCTACGTGGAAGCTGTTGGCGAGGACGTCGTAGGCCTCGACCTTCGAGTAGTTGGCCCATCCCGTCCACGTCCACTTCTGGTTGCCGGCCTGGGCGTCGGAGAAGCTCATCCAGACCGACATGAGGAACGGATAAGCGATGAAGACGCCCAGATAGAGGACGGCGGGAAGCACCAGTGCGTACCCGAGGGGCGCCTCGCGTTCGAACATCGAGCTGCGCGAGATCGGCTCGCGGGTCCGGGTGACGATCGACGAAGGGGAGGCGATTACAGGACGCACTCGGTGTCTCGGTCGAAGAGGTAGGCGCGTGCCATGTCGAACTGCAGATCGAGCTTGTCCTGCGGTTTCAAGCCGTCGTGGATCTCCGCGGCGAGCTGGAACACTCCCGCGCCGCAGCTGGCCGTCGCCACCACGTCGTGTCCGAGCGGCTCGACCACCTCGATGACCGAGGGGACTGCGGTCTCGCCCTTGTTCCCGGAGGGCCGCACGTAGATGTGCTCCGGCCGGATTCCGAAGACTACGCTCTTGGTGCCGTTCGGAGAGCTGCGCGGATAGGGGAGCTTCACCCCACCGCCGAGCTGGACTTTGGAGTCGACCCACTCGCCCGAGAAGAAGTTCATCGGCGGCGTCCCGATGAAACCCGCCACGAACCGGTTCTTGGGCTTGTCGTAGGCCTCGAGCGGCGTCGCCACCTGCATGATCTTGCCGCCGTTCATGATCACGATCCGATCGCCCATCGTCATCGCCTCGACCTGGTCGTGGGTGACGTAGACCATGGTCGAGCGGACCTTCTGGTGCAGCCGCTTGAGCTCCGTCCGCATGTGGACGCGGAGCTTGGCGTCGAGGTTGGAGAGAGGCTCGTCGAAGAGGAGCACTCCCGATTGCCGGCAGAGCGCCGCCCCCACCGCCACGCGCTGCCGCTGGCCTCCGGAGAGCTGGCGCGGCTTGCGCTTGAGCTGCGGCGTGAGGCCGAGGATCTCCGCCACCTCGTTCACGCGGCGGTCGATCTCCTTCTTCGGCACCCGCCTCAGTTGCAGCGAGAAGGCCATGTTCCGGTAGACGTCCATGTGCGGGTAGAGCGCGTAGCTCTGGAACACCATCGCGATGTCGCGATCCCGCGGCGGCAGGTTGACGACGCTCCTCCCGCCGATGCGGATGTCGCCGGCGGAGACGTCCTCCAGCCCGGCGATCATCCGCAACGTCGTCGTCTTGCCGCAGCCCGACGGTCCGACCAGGATGACGAACTCCTGGTCGTGCACCGTCAGGTCGATTCCGGCGACGGCCCAGGTCTCCCCGAACCGCTTCTCGACGTTTTCGAGGTTGACCTCGGCCATGCCTGGTCGCTAGCCCTGCACCGCGCGGAGCTTCTGCTCCGCCTCGTCCATCGCCTGGCGCGGGTTCTTGCCCTTCGCCACTTCCGCGAACATCGTCGGAACGATGAACTTGGCGTACATGCTGGTCGCGGTCTTCGTCATCGGGCCCGGGTAGCCGATGAAGTGTACGTCGTCCTGGAAGTCCTGGAGGAGCTGCAGCTTGGGCTCGTTGCCGATGACTGGCATCGGCTTCTTGAGGAATTTCTTCAAGAAGGGATGGTTGTAGCCGGTCGAGGCCTCGAAGCCCTTGAGGAAGTACTCGCCGTCCATGGCGAGGAGGAACTGCTTGGCCAGGTCCTGCACCTTCGAGAAGTTGTAGATGCCGTACGACATGGTGCGGGCGCCGTTGAAGCGGCCCTTGGGGCCGAGCGGCGTCTTGACGATGGCGAGGTTCTTGAAGGTCTCGGGATTGTCCTTCGCTGCGGTGCGGTAGGCGCTGATCGGGTTGTCGATCATCGAGCCCTTGCCGGAGGCGATGAAGCGGTTGTTCGAGCTGTCGTCCCAGCTCAGCACTTCCTCGGTCATCGTCTTGTCGAAGAAGTCCTTGCCCCACTTGAGCACGTCGACGATCTCCTTTTTGCGGAAGGAGATCTTCCCCTCCTTGTCGAACATGTAGGCGCCGAAGGCCCACATGATGGGCAGGAGGTCGTCGTTCGAGTCTGGCGTCTGCGAGTAGGCGATTCCGAACGGATGACCGGCCTTCTTCAGCTTCTCGCCGATCTTGATCATGTCCTGCCAGGTGGTCTTCTCCGTGTACTGCTCGCCCACCTCCTTGAAGTAGCCGGTGTTGATGATGAGCGGATAGGAGATGTACCAGCTGGGGATGGCGAGCCACTTGTTCTTGACGTAGCCGATCGACTTGGAATCCTGGATGAAGGGGCCGTACTGCTTCTCCAGCTTGGTCGCGACGTCGCTCACGTCGACGAGCGCCTGATCGTAGAGCCAGGCGCCGACGCCGTTGAGGTGGAAGACGTCGTGGCCGCCGCCGCGCGAGATGTCGGCGGCGATGGCCGTCGGCAGGTCGTTCGTCGCCACGTAGTCGACCTCGACCTTTGCCTTGTTCTTCTCTCCGAACTCCTGCACGAACTGGCTGAACCAGCGATCGTAGTCGGGGACGAAGTGCTTCCACTGCACGATCTTGAGCGTCTTCTCCTGCTGCGCAGAAGCCTTGCGGACGAGGATGGTGGGAACGGCTGCCGCCGCTGCTACGGCCAGGCCGCCTTTCAGGACGGAGCGCCGGCCGATCGTCTTCGACCTGATCTTGGAATCGTGCATGCACCCTCCACGGGAAGCGGGAAGGGCGCACTCTAGAACACGAGCCTCCCATCGGAAAGCGCTAAGCGCGACGAAGGGCTTGTCCGGCAGGCCGCACCTGTGGTGGTGTGCTCGATCCCGATGGAACTAGAGCGGATCCCGGTCGCCGAGGAGGTCGTGCGTCAGCTGCGCGCGGCGGTGGGCGAGCGCAACTGCATCTCCGATCCCGAACAGTTGCGCACCTACGAATGCGACGGCCTGACGAGCTTCCGCGCGCCCCCCGGGGTGGTGGTCGTCCCCGGGTCGACCGAGGAAGTGGTCAAGGTGGTGCGGATCGCCCGCGCCGCCGGATTGCCAATCGTGCCGCGAGGGTCGGGGACCGGGCTCTCAGGCGGCGCGATGCCGATCCCGGGGTGCGTCCTCGTCTCGCTGGCCCGCATGCGGCGCATCGTGGCAATCGATCTGAAGAACGGAACCATGCGCGTAGAGCCCGGCGTCATCAACCTCGACGTCTCCAAGCGCCTCGCTCCCGACGGCTATTACTACGCGCCCGATCCTTCCTCGCAGAGCGTGTGCACCATCGGCGGCAACGTCGCCGAGAACTCGGGCGGCGCCCACTGCCTGAAGTACGGCTTCACGGTGAACCACGTGCTCGGCGCCCGCTGCGTCCTCGCGGACGGCACGGTCGTCGACATCGGCGGACCGGTCCTCGACGGTCCCGGCTACGACCTGCTCGGTGTCCTGGTCGGGAGCGAGGGAACGCTCTGCATCGTCACCGAAGTCACCCTGCGGATCCTCCGCAAGCCCGAGGCGACGCGGACCTTCTTCGCCACCTTCCCGTCCACGGACGAGGCGGGGAACGCGGTCTCGCGGATCATCGCCGCCGGCATCGTGCCCGCCGCCATCGAGATGATGGACCGGCTCGCCATCGTCGCCATCAAGGCGGCGACCGGCGTGGACTGGCCGGACGTGGGCGGCGCCCTGCTCATGGACGCCGACGGATGTGCCGCCGAGGTGGAGCACGTCGCTTCCCGGGCGGCCCAGATCGCGAAGGAGTGCGGCGCCCTGCAAGTGAGGCTCCCCAAGGACGAGGCGGAGCGTCAGACCATGTGGAAGGGGCGCAAGAGCGCCTTCGCCGCCGTCGGCCGCATCTCCCCCAACTACGTGGTGCAGGACGGCGTCATCCCGCGCAGCGAGATCGCCAAGGTGCTGCGCGAGATCGAGGCCCTCTCCAAGAGCTCGGGCCTGCGCATCGCCAACGTCTTCCACGCGGGCGACGGCAATCTCCATCCGCTCGTCCTCTACGACGAGAAAGTGCCCGGCCAGGAGGCGCTGGCCGAGCAGACGGGCGGCGAGATCCTGCGCGTCTGCATCCGGGTGGGCGGATCGATCACCGGCGAGCACGGCGTCGGCGCGGACAAGGCGCCGTACATGGGAGAGCTGTTCTCGGAATCCGATCTCGACAGCATGGCAAAAGTGCGCTGCGCCTTCGATCCGGACGCCGTGATGAACCCGGGCAAGGTGTTCCCCACGCCGCGGCTGTGCGGCGACAAGCCGGGCAAGTACGTCCCCCACCCGACCGAGACACGGGACGAGGCGGGCCGCGGATGAGCGCCGTGCTCGAGCCCCGCACCATCGAGGAGGCAGCGGCAATGCTGCCCTCCGCGGGCCGCGTCCAGTTCGTGGGAGGCGCCACCGAGCTGGAGCTCGGCGCGCCCCTCGGACCGGTCGATTCCGTGCTGCGCACTTCCGGGCTTTCTCGCATCGTCGAGTACAACCCATCCGACATGATCGTCGTCGCCGAGGCGGGCGTGACGATGGCCAGGTTGCAAGCGACCGTTCGCGCCGAAGGGCAGAGCCTCGCGCTCGACCCGCCGCTGCCGGATCGCGCCACTGTCGGAGGCGTGGTGGCGACCGGCGCTTTCGGGCCGCGGCGTGCCCGCTACGGCGGCGTGCGCGATCTGATCATCGGAGTCACCATCGTCCGCGCCGACGGCGCCGTCTCCAAGGGCGGCGGCAAGGTGGTGAAGAACGTCGCCGGATTCGATCTGCCCAAGGTGGCGTGCGGTTCCCTCGGAACGCTCGGCCTCGTCGCCTCGGCGACCTTCCGGCTCCATCCGGTCCCGGAGGCTTCTGCCACCATGGTCGTTCGGGGCCTCGGTCCCGAGCGGGTCGTCCAGGTGGCGGTGGGTCTGCGCGACGCACAGCTCGAACCGACGTCGGTGTGCGCGCTCCGCGAAGACGGCAAGTACGACCTCGGCATCCGCTTCGAGGGATTCGCCGCGGGCGTCGAGCAGCAGGCCCGCAGGGCCGCGGAGCTGTTCGGCTGCGACCGCGCGGGCGACGCCGAGGCTTTCTGGAAACGGCACGACGAGGTCCGGACGGGCGGCCCGCTGCGCGTCAAGGTCGCCGCGCTGCCCACCGATTTCGCCCGCATCGACGCCGCGCTGCCCCAGTCGCTGCGGGTGGCGTTCTACCCGACGCTCGGCCTCGGGTTCGCGGCGGGGACGGCCTTTCCGAGCGAGCTGGCGACGGCGCGCGCATCGCTGCGCGAGGCGGGCGGCTCCCTGGTCGTGCAAGCCGGACTGCCGCCACCTCATGAAGAGCCTGCTCGAGAAGAAGATCGAGCTCACCGACCACGTGCGCGGGCACTTCGACGCCTGCCTGGGCTGCATGTCGTGCGTCACCGCCTGCCCCTCGGGCGTGAAGTACGACCGTCTCATCGAGGACCAGCGGGCCGAGCTGGAGAGAGAGAAGCCGCGCACTCCCGGAGACCGCTTCTTCCGCGCCATGCTCTTCGCGCTCTTCCCTTATCCGGCGAGGCTCCGCGCGCTGCTCCTCTTCCAGCTCCTCTACGTGAAGAGCGGCCTGCGCTGGCTCCTCCACAAGATCGGCCTTTTCAAGATCATGAAGGGCCGCCTCGCCCAGCTCGAGCGGGTGATGCCCGACGTCGGCGCGCACCATCTCTCCGCCCGCCTTCCCGTCTTCAGCGCGGCGACCGGACCCCGGCGCGGCAGGGTGGCGCTCCTCGCCGGATGCGTGCAGCGCGTCTACTTCCCGGGCGTGAACGAGGCGACCATCCGCGTCTTGAACGCGGAGGGATACGACGTCGTCCTGCCGGAAGGGCAGGGCTGCTGCGGCGCGCTCTCGCTCCACGTCGGGCGGGAGGACGAGTCGAAGGCGCTGGCGCGGGAGATGATCGAGCTGTTCCTGCACGATCCCGTGGACGCGGTGGTGATCAACTCGGCCGGATGCGGCTCGCACATGAAGACGCTCGGGCGGCTCTTCCGGCACGAGCCCGAGTTTGCCGAGCGCGCGCACCGCTTCGATGTGCTGGTGAAGGATGTGACGGAGTTCCTCGCCGGCATCGAGCCGCGGGCGGAGCGGCACCCCGTGCCGGTGCGCGCCGCGATGCATGACGCCTGTCACCTGCGGCACGCGCAGCGCATCATCGAGCAGCCGCGCAAGCTGCTTCGCGCGATCCCGGGCCTCACGCTCCTCGAGGTTCCCGACCCCGAGCAGTGCTGCGGCAGCGCCGGCGTCTACAACCTCATCCAGCCGGAGAGCGCGGATCAGATCGGGACGCGGAAGGTGGAGAACGTGCTCTCGGTTTCGCCGGAGCTGCTCGTGTCGGGGAATCCGGGATGCACGCTGCAGATCCAGGCGAAACTGCGCGACCGGGGTCTAACGTTGCCGGCGCTGCACCCGATCGAGCTGCTCGATCTGTCGATCCGGGGGGAATCGCCGCCCGGACACTGAGCGCCGCCGCCTACGGGTGATGGGCAGCTTGCTGCGCTTGCTGGGTGGCAGCAGCAGCATTGGCGGCGATGATGACGGCCGCCGCTGACGCTGCGGCTCCGCCGGCGCCCTTGTTCCCTCCCGGTGTCACCTCGCAGACGCAGCCCACGGCGCCGGCTACGACCACCACCGCCGAGAGCTTTACACCGATTCTCTCGCAGACCGCGTAACAGACCTGCGTACTGTCCTCGGGTAGCCTGGACAAGGACGCTACCGGTGGCGCGGCCGCGCAAGCGCCGAGGACAAGCAATGGGATGAGGAGGATTCGCATGGGACGCTCCGTTCGTCTCCAGCAGCGGGGAGGCGCTGGGGAGCGCTCACGATGACACGCCATGCGATCCTTGACCCGTCGGGCGTACGTGCCGGAGCGCGACGAACGCAAGGACAGCCATCGCCACTGCGACGAGCGCGCTCGCCAAGGCAGTTATCTGAAGGCCTCGCGTGAACGCCCTCCGCGCCATTTCGACCAGCGGGCCGCCGGCCGCTGGCAATTCGCGAGCGAGCGCCAGTGCGCCTCCGAGAGTGTCCTGTGCGGCCGCCAAAGCTTCAGGCGGAATACCGTCGATGGCGGAGCCGGCCATCGCCCGCCGGTAGATGGCCGTCCCGATGCTGCCGAGGATCGCGATGCCGAGCGCTCCGCCGAATTCGGAGCAGGTTTCCGAGATCGCGGCGGCCGCACCGGCCCGCTCGGGTGGCGCGGCGCCGATGATGAGATCGTTCGCGAGGGTGAACACGGGAGAAAGACCTAGCGAGAACACCACAGTGCTCACCACCAGGATGGCGAGCCCGGAAGTGCCGATCCCGCCGATCGCCACGAATCCTGCCGCCGCGATGACGAGGCCCCCGCACATGAGGAAGGCGGGCCGGACCCGCCGCGCCAGGATCGGGGAAAGCATCGACCCGGCGACGAAGCCCAGGGCAAGAGGCATCGACCAAAGCCCGGCCGCGAGCGGCGACAGGCCGAGCACCAGTTGGAGATACTGCGCGATGAACACATACGGACCGAACACGATGAAGGTCGCGAGCAGGTAGAGCGCGAGCGACGCGCTGAAGGCCGGCGTCCGGAACAGCCGCAAGTCGATCAAGGGGTCGGCCAGCGTCTGCTGCCGGCGCACGAAGATGGCAACGACCAGGAGACCCGCGCCGATGGAGGCTGCGGCCAACCAGCCGAGGCCGTGCACGGCGATCTGCTTGAGTCCATAGATGACGCCTAGCACCGCGGAGATCGAGAGGACGGCGCTCCAGGGATCGGGACGCCCCGCCTCGGGGTCGCGGAACTCGGGCAGCAGGATCGGTCCCAGGACGAGAAGGAGCGCCATCATCGGAATGCTGATGAGAAAGACCGACCCCCACCAGAAGTGCTGCAAGAGGAGGCCTCCGAGCGGCGGCCCGATTACCGCGCCTGCGGAGTAGCTGGAGATCCACACGCCGACGGCGACTCCGCGCTGCCCGTAGATGTCGATGATCCAGAGCAACTGGGTGCTGCTCGGCTTGAGGCTGGCGCTGAGCGCCGGCACCGCGAGGTCCAGCACGGTCAGGTCCATCGAGTAGAGGACGCAGGGGAGGGCGATGACGGCGAGCCCGATCCACTCGCGGCGCCCGGCTTTGGAGGGGGGAGGAGCGCGGTTCATCGACAGCGGATACTCTCTGCAGGCCGGAGCGATCCATGCCCACCACGTACGATCGACTGAACCACCTCGACCGATCCTTCCTCGTTTACGAAAGCGGCGTGAGCCCGATGCATGTCGGTGGCACCGCCACCTTCGAGGTGGGCGGCCTGCGCCGGCCCGAAGGCGGCCTCGACATCGGGCGCATCCGTGCCCTGATCGAGGCGCGGCTCCCGCTCATCCCCCGCTACCGGCAGGTGGTGGCGACGACGCCGCTCGGCGCGCCGATCTGGGTCGACGACGCGCATTTCAACCTCGAATACCACGTGCGACACACCAGCCTTCCCAGTCCGGGCGACGACCGGCAACTCAAAGCGCTCTCCGCCCGCGTGTTCTCCCAGGCGCTCGACCGGGCCAAGCCGCTGTGGGAGCTGTGGTTCGTCGAGGGCGTCGCCGGCGGCGACCGGTTCGCGCTCATCAGCAAGGTCCATCACGCGATGGTCGACGGCATCAGCGCGGTCGATCTGCTCCAGGTGATCCTTTCCCCGGACCAGGTCGCCGAGGTCGGGCCGGCGCCGCGCTGGCTGCCCCGCCCCGCACCCTCCGCGCGCAAGCTGGCATTCGACGATCTGCGGAGCTTCGTTCGAGCCCCGCTCGGGCTGGCCGCTCGCGCCCCGGCGTTGCTCGCCGAGGCGCGCAAGCCGGGGAGCGATCTGCGCGCGGCGCTGCGCGGGGCGACCGATCTCGCCTTCAAGACGGTCCGCCGTCCCTCCGAGACGCCCTTCAACCGGCCGATCGGTCCCCACCGCCGTTGCGACTGGCTCGCACTCGATCTCGGGGAGGTCAAGGCGGTCCGGCACGCCCTGGGCGGGTCGCTCAACGATGTCGTCCTCGCCACCGTGACCGGCGCGGTGAGCCGGTTCCTCGCGCACCGGAGCGTGCGGGCCGACGGCCTCGACTTCCGCGTGATGACGCCGGTGAGCGTGCGCACTCCCGACGAGCGGGGCGCTCTCGGCAACCGGGTCTCCGCATGGACGGTCCCGCTGCCCGTCGGCGAGCCCGACCCGCGACGGCGGCTCGCCCTCATCCAGGAGACGACGGGCCGGCTCAAGCAGGAGAAGAACGCGCTCGGCGCGGAGATGCTCACCAGGATGGCGGGGTGGGCGCCGGCAACGCTGCTCTCTCTCGGAGCGAGGCTGGCGTGGCGCAACCTTCCCTTCAACCTCATCGTGACCAACGTGCCCGGGCCGCAGCACCCGCTCTATCTGCTGGCGTCGAGGATGCTCGACAACTACGGGCTCTTGCCCCTCGCCGATTATCTCGGGCTCGCCATCGTGCTGATGAGCTACGACGGCAAGCTCTGCTGGGGCTTCACCGCAGACTGGGACCTGGTTCCGGACGTGGGCGAGTTCGCGCGCTGCATCGAGGAGGCCTTTGGCGAGCTCCGGAGGCTCGCGGCCTGACGCGCCGGGGACTGCGCGGCAGCGCTCCTACTTGTCCGGCCGATCCTTCTTGCGCCCGGGTCGCGGCTTCGGCGACCAGTCCTTGAAATGCTCGGCGGCGCAATTCGGGCAGATCCCGTGCGAGAACATCGTGTGCGCCCGTTGCGACACGTATTGCTCGATGGGCACCCACTTGTCGTCGTCCTCGCGGATGTTCTTGCAGTAGGCGCAAATGGAGAGCAGTCCCTGCAGCTGCTTCATCTGCGCCTGGAGCCCGAGGATGCGTTCCGCGACGCGCAGGCGCGCGCCCAGCTCCTCCGCGTCGATGGGCTTGGGAATGAAGTCGTCGGCCCCCGCCTCGAGCGCCTCGAGGTACCGCTTCTTCCCGCGCCGCGCCGTCACCACCAGCACGTACACGTAGCGGGCGTGCTGGCGGCCGCGGATGTGCCGGCACAGCTGGAGGCCGTCCATGACGGGCATCACCCAGTCGGAGATGACCACCTGGAGATCGTCCTTGCGAGTGAGCTGCTCGATGGCCTCGGCACCGTTCGTCACGGCGACGACCTCGTGTCCGAGCCCTTCGAGCACCCTTCGCAGGAGCAAGCTCGAAGTCCGATCGTCTTCCGCGATCAACACCTTCATCGACACCCCTGCGAAATCGGGCCCCTACGAGCTCGAAGCAGTAGTATCCCGGCGCGGCCACGAACCGGAACAGGATTGATGCCCGCCATGCTTTCCGCACACCCCATCGACGTCCTCGTCGCCGGTGGCGGCAACGCCGGATTGTGCGCCGCGATGGTCGCGAGCGAGGCCGGCGCCCGGGTCCTCGTCCTGGAGTGCGCCCCGCGGGACTTCCGGGGAGGCAACAGCCGGCATACGCGCAACCTCCGCTACATGCATGAAGCGCCGGACGAGATCCTGACCGGCGCGTATCCGGAAGAGGAGTTCTGGCAGGACCTTTCGCGAGTCACCAAGGGCAAGACCAACGAGCCCCTCGCGCGGCTCGCGATCCGGTTTTCCGCCGGCGTGGGCCGATGGATGACCGATCGCGGGGTACGGCTCCAGCCGCCTCTCGAGGGCACACTCCATCTCGGGCGCACCAACGCCTTCTTCCTCGGCGGGGGCAAGGCCCTGGTCAACGCGTACTACCGCACCGCGGAGCACCTCGGCGTCGAGGTGGTCTACCAGGCGGAAGTCGCCGGGCTCGAGGTGAAGGACGGCGCTTTCTCGTCGGCAAACGTCGTTCACGAGGGTCGCGAATATCGGGTTGCCGCCAAGGCATTCGTCGCCGCATCCGGCGGATTCGAGGCCAACATCCCCTGGCTCAAGGAGAGCTGGGGCGAGGTGGCCGATAATTTCATCATCCGCGGAACGCCGTACAACCAGGGCAGGGTCCTCAAGGCGCTGCTCGCGGCGGGCATGAAGCAGGTGGGCGATCCGAAGCAGTGCCACGCCGTCGCCGTCGACGGACGCGCGCCGAAATTCGACGGCGGGATCGTCACCCGGGTCGACGCCGTCCCCTTCGGCATCGTCGTCAACCAGGACGCGGTCCGCTTCTACGACGAGGGAGAGGATTTCTGGCCCAAGCGGTATGCCATCTGGGGCCGCCTCATCGCCGAGCAGCCGGGTCAGATCGGGCACGTCATCATCGATGCGAAGCCCATCGGCAAGTTCATGCCCACCGTGTTCCCGCCGATCGTGCGCAACTCCATCCGCGAGCTCGCCGAGGCGCTGAAGCTCGATCCCGGCGTCCTCGATACCACCGTCGAGCGCTTCAACCGATCGGTGCGGCCGGGGACCTTCGATCCCGGAGCGCTCGATTCCTGCACGACCGAGGGCCTCGATCCTCCAAAGAGCCATTGGGCGGTGGCCATCGATCGACCTCCCTTCTCGGCCTATTCCTTGCGGCCCGGGATCACCTTCACTTATCTGGGAGTGGAAGTGGACCGCGACGCGCGCATCTTCTTGAAGAGCGGGGAGCCGACCCGGAACCTCTACGCAGCCGGCGAGATCATGGCGGGCAACATCCTCGGGCAGGGCTACCTGGCGGGATTTGGCATGACCATCGGGACCGTGTTCGGCCGGATCGCCGGCAGGAAGGCAGCGGAGCATGCCGCTCGCTGATCTGCTGAAGGAGGGCGAGCGGATCATGATCATCTGCAATGCCTGCCGCTATTGCGAAGGGCATTGCGCGGTGTTCCCGGCGATGGAGCAGCGGACCGAGTTCCCGCCCCGCGATCTCGCCTACCTGGCGAATCTCTGCCACGACTGCGGCTCCTGCTATCACCACTGCCAGTACGCGCCGCCCCACGAGTTCGCGGTCAACGTCCCAGAGACGTTCAAGGGGATCCGTGAGCAGACGTACCGCCAGTACGCCTGGCCCAGGGCCCTCTCGGGCCTCTTCGAGAGCAATGCAATCGCTACCGCCGCCGTGGTGATCTCGACCATCGTCCTCCTCGGCTTCCTCGCCGTCTCGGTCGCGGCGCCGGGAGCGATGTACCAGCCGCACGAAGGGCCCGGCGCCTTCTACGAGATCGTCCCGCACGACGCGATGATCGTCCTCTTCGGCGTGGTCTGGATGTTTGCGCTCGTCGCCTTCGCGGTCGGCTTCGCCCGCTTCTGGCGCGACAGCGGTCCCGGCGGGAAGATCTCCGCGCGGCATCTCGGCCGTGCCACGCTCGACATCCTGCGCCTGCGCTATCTCGACGGCGGCGCCGGAGACGGTTGCACCTACCCGCGCGAGGCGCCTTCCCAGGCGCGCCGCGTCTTCCACCATTTCACCTACTACGGCTTCCTCTTCTGCCTCGCCTCGACGACGGTGGCGGCGATCTACGACAACTTCCTCGCGCGCAAGGCGCCGTATCCGATCCTGAGCGCACCCGTTCTACTCGGGATCGTGGGAGGCGTTGGCCTCCTCGTCGGGCCCATCGGCCTCTCGATCTTGAAATTCCGCAGCGATCCGGTCCCGAATCCACGCAGCAGGCTGGTCATGGACGTGACCTTCCTCGTCCTGCTGTTCCTCACCAGCGCGACCGGATTCCTCCTCCTCGTCCTCCGATCGACCGCCGCGATGGGGCCGCTGCTCGCCCTCCATCTCGGCTTCGTGCTCGGTCTTTTCGCTACGCTGCCTTATGGAAAGTTCGTGCACGCGGTCTACCGATTCGCGGCATTACTGCGCTATGCGGTGGAGAAACCGGCTTCTTGACATCCGACGTGCGTCCGGGCTTGCATGCACGCGTTTCGCGGCCGAGCCGTCAACACCAAGGAGAGACGATGCGACGAACGATGATGGTGCTTGCGATCGCGGCCGTGGCGGCTTGTAAACGCGCGCCGGAGCAAGGCGGACAGATCACGGCCAGCCAGATCACGCTCGGCGCGTCGGTGCAACTGACCGGACGGCTCGCCAACACCGGTCGTTACTACGGGGACGGCTATGCGATGGCCGTCGAGCGTATCAACGAGAAGGGCGGCGTCTCCGTGGGCGGCAAGCAGCTCAAGCTCGCGCTCAAGATCCTGGACAACCAATCGGACGTGAACCTCGGCGTACGGCAATGCACGCAGCTGCTCACCCAGGACAAGGTCAACTTCCTGCTCGGACCGTTCTCCTCCAACGACGCGCTCGACCAGTCCTCGGTGGCAGAGAAATACCAGGTCCCGATGGTGCAGGGCGGCGGCGCCTCCAGCCAGATCTTCAGCCGCAACTACAAGTACATCTTCGGCACCCTGCCGCCGGCGGACGATTACTACGCGAGCACCATCAAAATGCTCATGAAGATGGATCCCAAGCCGAAGACGGTCGCTCTCGTCGCGGCGGACGATTCCTTCGACGTCTCGGTAGCGAACGGCACGCGCAAGCTCCTCAAGGAGGCCGGTCTCGACCTGGTCGTCGACAAGCAGTACCGGGAAAACAATTCCGACTTCTCCTCGATCCTCTCCCTCGCCAAGTCGAGCGACCCGGACATCCTTCTCTGGAGCGGACACGAGGCCGAGGCGCTGAACTTCATCCGCCAGGCGAAGAGCCTGGGCATGAGTCCCAAGCTCATGTACGCGTTCACCGTCGGCGTCCCCACCGCCGACTTCCGCAAGGCGCTCGGCAAGGACGCCGAATACGCCTTCGGGATGACGCCGTGGCTCCCTTCCAAGGATCTCAAGGACGACTACTTCGGCGATGCCGCCGTGTTCGCCAAGGAGTACCAGCAACGGTTCGGCTACGCGCCCGATTACCATGCTGCTTCGGCGATCGCCGACGTGGAGGTATATGCCAAGGCGATCGCGGCCGCCGGATCGCTCGAGCCCGCCAAGGTTCGCGACGCCGTCGCCAAGGTGGATTTCGGTAGCCTCTACGGCAAGGTCAAGTTCCAACCGAACGGTCAGATCTCGCTGCCGCAAACGGTCATCCAGATCCAGAAAGGCGAGGTCGTGGAGATCTTTGCGGAAGATTTCCTCGGTAAGCCGCGCTACCCGCTGCCCCCCTGGGCGAAGCGGTGAGCGGAGGCTCGATGCAGCGGAACAGCGCAGGCCGGCGCGCGGCCTAGGGGGCGCGCGCCGTGCAACTCTTCGCCCAGATCCTCGTCAACGGGATCCTGCTCGGGGGCCTCTACGGCCTGATGGCCCTCGGGATGGGCCTCGTCTGGGGTGTCCTCAACATCGTCAACCTCGCCCACGGCGCGCTCATCATGCTGGGCGGATACGCCGTTTATTATCTCTATACGAAGGGCGGCATCGATCCCTTCGCGGCGCTGCCGATCGCGATGGTGTTGCTCTTCCTCTTCGGTTACCTCCTCCAGCGCTTCCTCCTGAACCTCATCGTCCGCTCGGCGCAGCTCAACACCCTGCTCATCACCTTCGGTCTCGACGTCGTCTTCGTCTATCTCGCGCAGCTGCTCTTCAGCGCCGACTTCCGCACCATCAACCCTCCGTACGCGGGCAGCAACATCGACGTCGGCGGCGTGACGATTCCCTACGCGCAGCTCGCCGCCTTCCTCGTCGCCATCTTCCTCGCCGCCATCCTCTTCCTCTTCCTCGATCGCACGCGAACGGGGCGCGCCATCCGCGCCACCGCGCAGAACCTCACCGCCGCCCGTCTCTACGGCGTGAACCCGCGCCGCATCTACGCGCTCACCTTCGGGACCGGCGCGGCGCTCGCCGGTGCGGCAGGCGGGCTCTACGGCGTCGTTTCGCAGATCACTCCCTACATCGGAGTCACGCTCACCGCGAAGTCGTTCGTCATCGCCATCCTCGGCGGGCTCGACAAACCGATCGGGGTCATCCTCGGCGGTCTCTTGCTCGGCATCGCCGAGGCGATGACCGCGCTCTATCTCGATCCGACCTTCACCGACATCATCAGTTTCGGGCTGCTCGTTCTGGTCCTCGTCGCGAAGCCTGCACAGATCCTGGGGCGTGCATGAAGAACCTCCAGCGGGCAGGGCTTGCGCTGCTCGCCGTCGGGCTGGCGGCGGTGCCTTTCGTGGCTTCCGACACGCTGGTCCAGTTCGGCATCAACGCGCTCCTGGTCGCGACCTTGACCCAGGGGTGGAACATCATCGGCGGATTCACGGGCTACCCGTCGTTCGGCAACTCCGTGTTCTACGGTCTCGGCACCTACGGGACGGCCATCGCCATGGCGCAGCTCCACCTCCCGTTCGGGGTGGGACTCGTCGCTGGAGGCGTGCTCGGAGTGGCCTTCGCGCTCCTCTTCGGGATTCCCATCCTGCGCTTGCGCGGTCCCTATTTCGCCATCGCCACCCTCGGGTTGGCAGCGGTGATGTCCGCCATCGTGGCCACCATCGGATTCGCGGGCAAGAACATCGGCCTCATCCTTCCGCTCTTCCGGGGCGACACGCTCTTCTACGAGCTCTCGCTCGTCCTGCTCGTCGCGGCGACGGGCACGGTCGCCTGGCTCGCCCGCAGCCGCTTCGGCGCGGGGCTCGTCGCCATCCGCGAGGACGAGGACGCCGCGCAGGTGATGGGCATCAACACCACCATGTACAAGGTCGGCGCCCTCGCGCTGGCCGCTTTCTTCAGCTCGCTCGCGGGCGGCATCCACGCCTACTGGATCACCTTCATCGATCCGGGCAGCGCCTTCGATCCCACGCTCAACGTGCGCATGGTGATCATGACGCTCTTCGGAGGACCGGGGACGATTTTCGGACCGGTCCTCGGCTCGTTCGTTCTCTCGGCCGTGTCCGAGGTCCTCGCCAGCAAGGTGTCGACGGTGGCGAGCCTGTTCTACGGATTCGTCATCGTCCTCGCCGTCGTGTTCATGCCCAAGGGGCTGCTCGACCTGTTCCAGGGCTTCCGGCATTCGGGGTTCCGGTACTTCGCGCAGAACATGCGGCGGTTCCGCCTGTGACGGCGCCGATTTTCGAGGTGAAGGGCCTGACCAAGAAGTTCCGGGGCCTGACCGCGCTCTCCGACGTCACCTTCCAGGTAGCCCCCGGCGAGATCCTCGGCCTCATCGGACCGAACGGCGCCGGCAAGACGACGCTCATCAGCCTCATCAGCGGGACGCTCCTTCCCACCGCGGGCGAAATCCATTTCGAGGGCCGGCGCATCGACGGGCTTCCGGCCTTCAAGCGCGCGCGGCTCGGCATCGGCCGGACCTTCCAGGTGATGAAACCATTTCCCGGCCTCTCCGTTCTCGAGAACGTCACCGTCGGCGCGCTCTTCGGGGCCACCGAGGGACAGGAGAAGAAGCGCGCCAAGGCGCGGGAGCTGGCGCGCGAATTGCTCGAGTTCACCGGCCTCACGCGCCACGCCGAGCAGCGCGCCGACCAGCTGGGCGGCCCCGACCGCAAACGCCTCGAGTTCGCCAAGGCCCTGGCCCTGCACCCCAAGCTGCTCCTGCTCGACGAGGTGATGGCGGGGCTCAACCACGTCGAGGTGGACGAGGTGGTCGCGCTCATCCGCAAGATCCGCGACCGGAAGGTCACCATCCTCGTCATCGAGCACGTGATGAAGGCGATCCGGAACCTCTCCGATCGCCTCCTCGTCATCCACCACGGCCAGCAGATCGCCCAGGGCAAGGTCGACGAGGTGCTCGCGGACCAGCGCGTGGTCGAAGCCTATCTCGGCAAGAGGCGCCAGTGAGCGCGCCCCTGCTCGAGATCGCAGGCCTCAGCGCCGGGTACGGCGAGGTGCCGGTCCTCTCCGGCGTGGGCCTCGTCATCCAACCCGGCGAGATCGTCACGCTGGTGGGCAGCAACGGCGCGGGAAAGACCACGCTCCTGCGCGCGGTATCTCGCGTCATCGCGGGCCGCGGGACCTTGCGCTTCGACGGCCACGATCTCTTGACCCACACGCCGGAGCAGGTCTTCGGGCTCGGCCTCGTCCAGGTTCCGGAGGGACGGCAGCTCTTCGACAAGATGAGCGTCGAGGACAACCTCAAGATGGGCGCCTACCGCCGCAAGGACGAGGCGGGGATCGCCCGGAGCTTCGAGCGCGTCTACGAGCTCTTCCCTCGCATGAAGGAGCGGCGCACGCAGATCGCCGGCAGCCTCTCCGGCGGCGAGCAGCAGATGTGCGCCATCGCGCGGGCCCTGATGGCCGCGCCCAAGCTCCTCGCGGTGGACGAGATGAGCCTGGGGCTTGCCCCGGTGGTGGTCGATCAGCTGCTCGCCGTGCTCGCCGAGATCCGCAAGCAGGGCGTCACCGTGCTCCTCGTCGAGCAGGACGTCTTCGCCGCTTTCACCGTCGCCGACCGCGGCTACGTGATGGAGACGGGGCGAATCGTTCGCGAAGGCGCGATCTCCGTCCTCAGCAACGATCCCGAAGTGCAGAAGGCGTATCTCGGGGTCCAGTGACCTGGCATTTGCGAATCGGTTGTGCTCGGATCCGACGGTAGTGGAGGTGCTCGGGCACCTTCACACGGCCCATCGAGACCTCGTGCGACGAGCCGGTGAATGGCGCACCCAGCGGGTGTGCGGGGATTCAAATTGCATTGGGAGGGACCATGAGACGAAAGGCTTCGCTGCTTGCTCCAATGCTTTGTATCGGTCTGCTCGCGTCGAGCGCGGCCTGGACGGCGCCGCCGGCGCGCGAAAAACATCATGGACGGCCAAACCTCGACGCGCGCTCCGGGCGCGCGGTCACCGACCGGCAGGCCCAGATGGCGGCGAATCCATCCGCCGCGGTGAAGGCGTTGGGGGCCTCGCTAGGGCCGCAGGGCATCGTCTCGGTCGATGGACTCACCGGCACGCCTCGCATCATCGGGCGCCTCGACGGCTACCTCACCGGCCCGAGCGCGCAGCCGGCGGCGGCGATCACCCTCGATTTCGTGCGGGCGAACGCAGCCATCTTCCCCATCGACGTCACGACCCTGCAACTCGCCCGCGAATACGTCTCCATCGACGGTACACATCACCTCTGGTGGCGGCAGGTCGTCAACGGGATTCCCGTGTTCGGCAACGGCCTGAAGGCAAACGTGGCCGCAGATGGGAGCCTGGTAAACGTGTCCGGATCCCCCCTCGTCGATCTTTCGGGGGCCGCCGCGGCGCCCTCGGTGAGCGCCGACGAGGCGCTTGCCCAGACGCGGCGGGACGCCGGCGCGCCGGTGGTGCCGGTCGCCTCGAAGCAGCGAAACGACGCGCGGAAGACCACCGATTTCGCCACCGGAGAGAGGGCGGCGCTTTCCGTCTTCTCGACGCCGAAGGGAAATCGGCTCGGCTGGGACCTCCTCGTCATGCCGAGCAGCCGGGAGATGTATCGCCAGGTGGTCGATGCCCAGACGGGCGAAATCCTCTACCGGCAATCGCTCGTCAATTACTCGAGCGGCCGCGCCTTCCGCAACTATCCCGGCGCGGCAAAGGGTGGCACGGCGGAGACTTTCGATCTGTCCGGAAACGGCTGGCTGTCGCCGACGGCAAAGATCCTGAGCGGCCCGAACGCCCACGTCTACGCGGACGAGAACGACAACAACGTGGCCGACCAGACCGAGGAGATCAACCGGGACGATCCCGCGACGGGCCGCAACAACTGGCTGTGGACCCTTCAGACCTTCAATCCCGCGGTGGCCGGCTGCAACCTGTTCATCTGTACCTGGGACCCGGGCCTGTCCGGCTCCTGGGCCAAGAACGAGAACGAGAGCGGGACGCAGCTCTTCGTCCTCATCAATCTCTACCATGACCACCTGAAGGCCGCCCCCATCGGCTTCACTCCTGCGGCGGGCAACTTCGAGGGCGACGACCCCGTACACGGGGAGGCGCTCGACGGCGCGAAGACCTTCCAGAACATGCCGGACGGGGGCCACATCGACAACGCCAACTTCGCCACGCCGCCGGACGGCTTCAGCCCGCGGATGCAGATGTTCCTCTGGCACTTCCCGGGCGATCCGACCGACCCCTTCATCGCGGCCGACGGCGCGAACGAGGCCGGCATCGTCTACCACGAGTACACCCACGGCCTTTCGAACCGCCTGGTCGTCGACGCGGACGGGTTCTCGACGCTGGGAAACATCCAGGCCGGGTCGATGGGAGAGGCGTGGAGCGACTGGTATGCGTACGACTTCCTGCAGAAGCAAGGATTGCAGGCTGACGTCCCCGGCGTCGCCGACGTCCGCGTCGGCAACTACGTCGGCGGTGGCCAGGACCTCATCCGGTTCGAGCCGATCGATTGCAAGATCGGCCAGTCGGCCAAGTCCGGTTGCCCGGGCGGCGTCCTGACCGGAACGGGCGGCTTCGACTACGGCGACTTCGGCCGCGTGGCCGGAGCGCCGGAAGTGCATGCCGACGGGGAGATCTGGGTGCAGACGCTCTGGGACCTGCGCGACGCGCTCGGAAGCGACGTCACCGAGGGCCTCGTCACCCGCGCGATGGAATTGTCGCCCTTCAATCCCTCGTTCCTCGATGAGCGGAACGCCATCCTGCAGGCGGACGTCCTGCTCCATGCCGGGGTCAACCAGAACACCATCTGGAGCGTGTTCGCGAAACGCGGCATGGGCTGGTTCGCCGGCACGCTCGACGGCGACGACACCCGGCCGGTAGCTGATTTCTCTCTGCCGCCGAAGCCGAACGCCCCGAAGGGCCAGCTCAGCGGGGTCATCAGCGACGTCGACACCGCCGCCCGGATCCCCGGCGCGATCGTCGCCTTCGGCGGCCACGACCACGGAGCCGGCGATTACGTCGCGACGAGCGGCGCCAACGGCGCTTACGCCATCTTCGACATCTTCACCGGGACCTATCCGAAGGTGAGCGCGAGAGGGGCCGGCTTCGACTCCGTCGTCCTCGACACGCTGACCATCCGGACCGGCTCGAACGTGCACGACTTCGCGCTCCGGCGGGACTTCGCCTCGGCGTCGGGCGGAGGCTCGATCGCCGCCTTCAACGGACCGGACTTCACCGGCTTCGGCTGCGGCCCGATCAACGCCATCGATCAGTCCCAGGGCTCAGGCTGGGGCAGCGACACCGACCACGACTCGCTCATCACCGGCCTCGCCTCGGACAAGTTCATCGTCGTCAAGCTGCCGGTGAAGGTGAACGTGGCGGAGATCAAGGTCAACCCGGCGAACACCTGCGGCGACCCCGGTAGCTCGTCCACCCGCGGCTTCCGCATCGACGTCTCGGCGGACGGCGTCTCCTTCACCACGCTCACGGCGGGCGTCTTCTACCGGGCCAATCGCGGCGTGATGAACAGCGTCTTCCTCGGTTCGCTGCCCGGCGTCCAGTTCGTGCGCTTCTGGATGCTGAACCCCCAGGTGCCGAGCGATCCCAACCCCAACGCCGCCTGCACCGGGCCGGCCGACTGCGGTACCGCGCCCGATGACGACACCGGCGTCGCGGTCCACTGCGGAGCCGGGAAGGACAACGGCTTCGGCGGATGCACCTTCATGGACATGGTGGAGCTGGCGGTCTACGGCCGGCCGGCACCCTGAAGCTGGCTGAACTCGACTCGAAACCAGCTCAAGGCGCTCGTGGAGTCGGCCGGGTCGCTGGAAGCGAGACGGTGAACGCCGATCCGTTCCCCGCGCCGCTCTCCACCACGATCCGGCCCCCATGGGCCTCGGCGATCTGGCGCGCGACATAGAGGCCGAGCCCGAGGCCGGGATAGTTGTTCGGCGGCACGGCCCGCTCGAAGGGATCGAAGATGCGCCCGTGGTCCTTGGGCTCGATGCCGATGCCCTGATCCCGGACCAGGAGACGCACGCCGCGGTCGGGCTGCGTGAGCTCGACGGTGATCGGCTTTCCCGCCCCGAACTTGCAGGCGTTGCCGAGCAGGGTATCGACCAGCTGGCGGAGGCGGCGGGGATCGCCGAAGACCTCGACGCGCTGCTCGAGGTGCGCCTCCAGCGGCGTTCCGGAGGCGGCGAGCTGCGAAGAGAGCCTCTCGATCCCGTCGCGCACGATCGCGGCCAGCTCCACGGGCTGCAGTTCGAGGCTCATCTGGCCCGACGCGAGGGCCGCGCCGTCGAGCATCGATTCGACGAGACGCACCAGCCGATCGGCCTGCCGCTGGACGAGGTGCGAGAACTCGCTCCCCTTCTCCGCGGAGACGCCCTTCTGCCAGAGCTGCATCTGGAGCCGCAGCGAGGTGAGCGGCGTGCGCAGCTCGTGCGCGGCCATCCCGATGAACTCGTCGCGCACCTTCACCGCCGTCTGCGCGGTGTGCGCGAGGCGCTGGTTCTCTTCGAGCACGCGGGTCTTCTGGGCGTCCGTGCGATCGACGGCGCGCGCGAGATACCAGGCGATCGATCCGAAGGCGAGGATCGCCACCACCGCCTGCATCGCCGCGCCAAGCGACGCGTCGAACAAGCCCGCGCGCTCGCCGGTGTGGCGGAGCAGTCCCAGCACGGTGGGTATGAACAGGACCGGCAGGAAGAGCTGCCGGATGACGACGCCTCCAGCGCTCGGGCGGACGAAGATCTCCGCGAACGTCCCCTGTGGCCACAGTGAAAGCGCCCCCAAGGAGAGGAGCAACACCGCCGCCGCCGTGTACTGCGAGATGCGGATGGCCGGCCCGAGCCGGTACAGCGACGAGGTGCCGTAGATGTACCCGAACAGGGAGAGCAGCGCGATGAGCGCCGCGACGAGCGCGAGAAGACCCGCCGCGGCGCGTGCGAGCCGCTCGCGCGAAGGAAAGAGGACGAGGGCGGACCCGAGGAGGAGCAGTCCCGTGGCCGCGTTCGGCGACATCCTTCCGGGATGGAGCAGGCTCTCCGCGTTGCGCGCGTCCGCGGCGAGCAGCTCGTCGATGCGCAGATCGAAGCCGCCGAGGTACTCGAGAAGCGTCGCCGCCGCCACCACGGCGCCGAGGACGGCGAGGGCGCGCGCGACGATGCCATTTCGCGGCGCCGCGCGCCTTGCGACCAGCAGCGAGACCGCGAAGAGCGTGAGGCAAAGGGCGGTGTTCGCCTTCATGGCGCGCGAAAGCGGTCCGCGCAGCGCGGACACGCCGGTCAACCAGGAGAAGAGGATCGCTCCGGCGCCGCCGAGGACGACGATCGCGGCCCAGCGCGCCAGCGACGTACCGTCGAGATCGCCGATCGGAGCACGGTCGGCGGGCCCGCCATCGACGAGTTCCACGACGCTCCCTCTGGCAGAAGAGCGCCCGCTGCACAACAGCCGTCCGAGCGCCCCGCCGGGCGCCGGACATCACCCTTTGACGGCGCCGTCTTTTCTCACGCCTTCGCTCCCTCGAGTGGCCGGGGAGGGATGCGCAGCCCCGTCTCGGGATCGAAGAACTTCAGATCGCTCGCCTTGCAGGCGAGGTCGTACGACTCGCCAGGCGTGACCGCGAGATGGATGGTGTGGGGCAGGTTGACGATCATCTTGGTGTCGGGCGCGAGATCGCGCAGCGAGCCATAGAGGAGCCGGTCGGAGCCGAGGTCCTCGATCCGCGTCACCCGGTACCAGAAGGTGACCAGGGGTTCCCGGGTGGCGTAGGCGGCCTTGGGAAGGAGGTTCTCCGGCCGGAATCCGACCAGCGCGCTGCCGTTCTTGAAGAAGTTCATGGGCGGCGAGCCGAGGAAGCCGGCGACGAACGTGTCGGCGGGCTCGTTGTAGACTTCCTGCGGCTTTCCCAGCTGGCGGACCTTGCCGGCGTCCATCACCGCGATCCGGTCGCCCAGGCCCATCGCCTCCATCTGGTCGTGCGTCACGTAGATGGTGGTCGTTCCGAGGCGCCGCTGGAACTGCTGCAATTCGTCGCGCGCCAGGTTGCGCAGCTTGGCGTCGAGGTTGGAGAGGGGCTCGTCGAGGAGGAACACGTCGGGCTCGCGCACCATGGCGCGGGCCAGGGCGACGCGCTGCCGCTCGCCGCCGGAGAGCTGGCGGGGCTTGCGTTCGAGCAGCCTCTCGATACCGAACATCGAAGCCGCCGTGCGCACCCGATCGCCGATGGTCTTGGGATCGACCTTCTGCGCCTTGAGCGGAAAGGCGATGTTCTTCGCCACCGTCATGTGCGGGTAGAGCGCATAGCTCTGGAAGACCATGGCGATCTTGCGCTCGCGCGGCGCGAGATCGTTCACCACCCGGTTGCCGATGACGATGTCGCCGCTGGTCTGCTTCTCGAGACCCGCGATCATGCGCAGGAGCGTCGTCTTGCCGCAGCCCGAGGGACCGAGGAGGACGAGGAACTCTCCTTCCCGGGTCGAGAGATCGACGCCATCGACGGCCGTGTGCTCCTGGAAGACCTTCCGGATGGCCTTCGTCTCGACCGTCGCCATCGCACCTCGAAACCGGGCTGGGATTGCCGGTAACCGCCGCGTTGGAGTAGCCGGGATAGCCGACGTTGGTGGCCCAGTCGAGCGAGTCGGCGAGCACCGCGTACTTGTCGGACGGTTGCCTTTCTTGTCGTTCTTCGCGCCCCATTCCTTCACGTACTAGTTGTTGAACGCGTCGGGGCTCCCTCCTGGGTCGGATTTTCGGGTCGGCTTTTTTGCTCCGTTGCGCCTCCCGGGGGACCGAAAAATAGAGCACCCGCTCCTCGAACTGTCAAGCTAACGAAAATTTGCCTTCCCTCTGTTTCGAGGGGAGACTCCGCGCCGCATTCGGTAGGAGGTCGCAAAGTGCGAGGGTTGCGTCACCGGAGTGTCGCGGAAGCGTGTTGCAACCGAAACCTCTCTTGGGATAGATGCGGCGCGTGGTCCATCCGCTCCTCGGCAGCCCTCCCGGAGACCGTCGCGAAAGGAAACCCATGAAGCGCATCGCGTTCGCCCTGGGCCTTGCGGCCCTGTTCGCCTCCACCTCCGCCTCGGCCATCAAGGTGCCGACGGGCAACACCGACTACGATCTGAACGTCAGCGTTCTCATCCAGGCACGCTACGAAGGAACGTTCGAGGGCTCGACCGAGAAGTCGTTGGACAGCGACTTCTTCATGCGCCGCGCCCGTCTGGCGGCGGGCGGGACCGCCTTCAAGGTGTTCAGCTTCTTCATCCAGTACGACAACTCGAACCTCGGCAAGCGGACCGCGAACGGCCTCGCCAACATCGCCGCCGCCGTCAACCCGGGCTTCGTGCAGGACGCGATCGTCGGCTGGACGCCGATTCCCGACTTCACCATCGAGGCGGGCCTCATCCTCGAGCCCACGCTCCGGACCCTCGCTTACTCCGCTTCCGGCGGGCAGGTGCAGATCGA
>VBKL01000081.1 GCA_005879805.1 Deltaproteobacteria bacterium
TCGGATCCTCCACGTACCCGAGATAGCCGTCGGCGAGCCCCACCAGTTGCATCCCGTCCCGCGAGAGCGCTCCCACCGGCTCTCCGGGCACCCCGGCGAGATCGAGCCCTGCGACCCCGATGTGGGCGACCGCTGCGTACGGATCGGCGAAGAGGGCAAGCAGGTTCGATGCCCCTCGCCGCAGCGGCCACGGAATGCGCTCGCTGGCGCTGGCCGCGGGCAGCGCCACGAGGCGGACTTCGCAACGCAGCGGCGCGCCGCTCAGGGCAGGCGTGGGCGCAAGCGCGTTCATCGCTTCCTCCGCGACGCGAGACCCGAGCGCATCGGCGAGCACGGGGCCATCGCCCGCAAGCCCGCTGCGATCCCAGGTGGCATCTCCACCCGCCCCTTGCAGGATCAGCGCGGTCGCCTCCGTCCGGTGCTCGATCTCGCGGGCGGCGGCGGAAGGCCAGTCCCCGGAAGGATTGCGGGAGCTGCGCGGCACCACGGTGGGGTGCATCCCGTAGACGACCAGCGTGCCGATCACGCCCAGGTCGTCACGGGCTTGCAACGCGGTCAGTCGTCCCTCGATGGGACCGCCGCTCCGCGTGACGGCGGGGCCGCCCGGCCATCGCTCGCTCACGGCGTGGAAGCGGGCCAGGCGTAGTGCTCCCACCGCGAGCCGGATCGCGTCGGCGGCGGACTGCGCGATGGAATCCCGTAGCGCCGGGTCGTAGCGGCCATTTCCGCCGAGCTCCGCGGCGAGGCTGTTCCAGGTTCCGCCCGGCCCGGAGTGGGTATGGGTCGCCGCGAGCAGCAAGCACGATCCCGAGGGAAGGCCTGCGCGGCGAATCACCTCCGCCTCCAGCTCGCCCGGGACGAGCAGGGTCTCGAGCGAGACGAGGACGACCTGGGCGGTCCCGGCACGGAGGGCGAGCGCACGGGCGTGGAGGGTCGCCGGCGAAGAGGCGCTGCGGAATCCCGCATATCCCGCCAGCGGCGCTCCTACCGGGATCTCGATGGGGACACGGGCGGCTCCGGCGAAGATCGGCGCGTCCCCTTGCAGGTGGACCGCGGTACGTCCGTTGACCTGCGGGGGCACCGATCCGGCGGGATGCGCGAGGGGCACGGCGAGGAAGAAGAGGAGAGCGGCGCCGGCCGCGATCAGGAAACCGGCGAGAACGCGCTTCCCCGCGGCTTTCACGAATAGCGGTCGTCGCGCCAGGGATGGGCGGTGTTGCTGTAGCCGCGCAGCTCCCAGTAGCCGGGGCGATCCCGCGTCAGGACCTCGATGCGCTGGATCCACTTCGCGCCTTTCCAGGCATAGAGCTGCGGGGTGATGACGCGAACCGGTCCGCCGTGCTCGACAGGCAGTGGTTTCCCCTCGGCAGTGTGGACGAGCAGGACGTCATCCTTGAGGGCCTCTTCGAGCGGGATGTTGGTGGTGTACCCGTCGTAGCTGTGGAAGACGACGTGCGAGGCGTCCTGCACCGGCCTGGCGAGAGCGAGGACGGTCGAGAGCTGCACGCCCTCCCAGGGAACGTCGAGCTTCGACCAGGTGGTGACGCAGTGGAAGTCGCTGACGTCCTTCGTCTGGGGAAGCGCGAGGAACTCCTTCCAGGAGAGGGCCACCGGCTCCTCGACCGCGCCTTCCACGGAAAGCTGCCATTTCGAGATCGGCACGTTCGGGGTACGGCCGAGATCGAGCACCGGCCAGCCCTTGGTGATGGTCTGCCCGGGTGGCAGCCTCGGCATGCCGTGGCGGTTTTTGGGGCCGGATCCGAGGGGCTTGGCGTCGCCGACCCCAGGAGTCGCCCGGACCTTGCCGAGGTACCGCTCGCGCAGCTTCATCCGCGCCTCGACGATGCGCTCTTCCCTCTCGTTTTCGGCAGCCATGGCGCGCGGATGCTAACGCAGGCCCCGGAAGACCGCCCGCTCTCGTGGTACGGACGGACATGTGCCTCCCCGCCCGCCCGGCGAGCGAACCCCAAGGGACGCTGGAACATCTCAATGACGCAGCGTGTTTTCCTCCGGTTGCCCGAGAGCGATCCACCCTGTACCCTGCGTCCCCTCCCGAGGAGCGGCCCTTGAAGCTGAATGTGGTCCAGCGGATTCAGGACCCCGGAGGAGCGGGCTTTGCCTGCGACGGGCGGAGGCCGCAGGCCGGAGCATACGGAGACGCCGACAAGTTCCACGACGAGTGCGGCGTCTTCGGCATCTTTGGCCATTCCGAGTCCGCCAATCTCACGTACCTCGGCATCCATGCCCTTCAGCACCGCGGGCAGGAGTCGGCCGGCATCGCCTCCCTCGACAAGGGCGAGATCCTCCTCCACAAAGGGATGGGCCTCGTTCCGGACGTGTTCGACGCAGAGACCTTGCAGAAGCTGCCGGGTGACGCGGCCATCGGCCACACCCGCTACTCGACTGCCGGCCAGTCGCGGATCGAGAACGCGCAGCCCTTCTACTTCAAGAGCTCGGTCGGCCCCATCGCGGTCGCCCACAACGGGAACCTCGTCAACGCGGAGGAGGTCCGCGCCGAGCTCGAGAGCCAGGGCGCGATCTTCCAGGGCTCGAGCGACACCGAGCTGCTGCTCCACCTCATCGCCCGCGAGAAGGGCGTAACCGCGCTCGAGCGCATCCAGTCGGCGCTCGAGCGCGTGCGCGGCGCGTATACGCTGCTCTTCCTCACCCAGGATTCGATCGTCGCCGTCCGCGATCCACTCGGCTTCCGCCCGCTCCTCATCGGCAACCTGCGCGGCAAGACCGTGTTCGCGAGCGAGTCGTGCGCTCTCGATCTCATCGAGGCGGAGCTGGTCCGGGAAGTCGAGCCGGGCGAGATGGTGGTCGCCGACGCGAAGGGCGTCCGCACCGTGCAGCGCATCCCCCCGCAGCGGCGCGGCCAGTGCATCTTCGAGCTCATCTACTTCGCGAGGCCCGACTCGCAGGTCTTTGGCCGCAACGTCTACAAGACCCGCAAGGAGCTGGGGAAGCGGCTCGCCATCGAGCAGCCGGCGGAGGCGGACATCGTCATTCCGGTACCCGACTCCGGAGTGCCGGCCGCGCTGGGGTTCTCCGAGCAGAGCGGCATTCCCTACGACATGGGCCTCATCCGCAGCCACTACGTCGGGCGCACCTTCATCGAGCCCTCGCAGTCGATCCGTCACTTCGGCGTGAAGCTGAAGCTGAACCCGGTCAAGCACGTGGTGAAGGGCAAGCGCGTGGTGGTGGTGGACGACTCCATCGTCCGCGGCACGACCAGCCGCAAGATCGTCAAGATGGTGCGCGATGCCGGCGCTCGCGAGGTCCACCTGCGCATCAGCGCGCCTCCCACCCGCTGGCCCTGCTACTACGGCATCGACACGCCGGTCCGCAGCGAGCTCATCGCGGCGACCCACAGCGAGGCGGAGATCGCGCGGTACGTGACCGCCGACTCGCTCGGCTACCTCTCGGAGAAGGGGATGCACGAAGCGGTCCGCGCCGAACCCCGCTCCTTCTGCGACGCCTGCTTCACGGGCGAGTACCTCGTCCAGCTGGCTCCGCCGGAAGCGGGCGCGGTGCGCTCCGGTCCCGAGGCCGTTCCGGGTTAGACTGCCTCGGCGATGCCAGTCACCCTCGCCGAGCTCCTCGTCAAGATCCAGCTCATCGACGACCGCCAGCACGACGCCGTGCTGAGCCGGGCGCGATCGCGATCCGGGCCGCACGTCATCCAGCAAATCGTGGAGATGGGCATCGCCACCGAATCGACGATGGCTCGCTCGATCGCTGCGGAGCTGTCGGTGCCCCGCATCGACCTCGGCGCGACGCCGCCCGAACCGGACGTGCTCCATCTCCTCGATGCCCGCATCTGCGTCGATCGGTACATCCTGCCGGTCTCGCTGCGCGAGAACGGCGAGGCGCTGCTCCTCGTCATGGCCGACCCGACCGATCAGGAGACAATGGCCCTCGTCCAGCAGCGGACCGGGAAGAAGGTGCGGCCCGCCGTTGCGGGACCGACCGAGATCCAGCGCGTCATCGGGCAGAGTTACGCATCGGTGTCGAACGATCCCCTCGACGAGGTCTCCTCCATCGCGCTCGGCAACGAGCCGAGCCAGGTGTTCGAGGTGGTCAACGTCATGGACGAGTCCGCCTCGCCGCTCTCCCGCATCGCGGCGCAGCTCGGCGTGGGTGTACCGGAGAACCTGCCCTCGAAGCACCTGCCCAAGCCGCCGGTGGCCCCGCCGGTCCCCGGCACGCCGGTGAAGCTAGGCGGCGAGATCTTCGCCACCACGCCCGGCGGCCGCATCGCCAAGAACGACCTCCAGCCCGAGGATCTCGCCATCCTCGATGCCCTTAGCCAGAGCATGGAAAAGGGCGCCCTCGTCCTGCGTGCCCTCGCCGAGCTGTGCGTCGAGAAGGGTCTCTTCACCCGCGAAGAGATGCGCAACAAGCGCTCGAGCTAGACCTTCGCCACGTCCCGGTGGGTGACCTTCACCTTGGTCGGGTGCTTGGCGGAAAGCCGCTTCGCCAGCTCCTCCGCCAGCGCGACGCTGCGGTGGCGTCCTCCGGTGCACCCGATGGAGATGGTGAGGTAGCTCTTCCCCTCCGAGCGATACTGCGGAATCAAGAATCCGAGCAGCTCCTCCAGGCGCTCGATGAACTCCCGGGTCGCGGGCCGTTCCAGCACCCACTCCGAGACCCTCGGATCGGTCCCCGGATGCGGCTTGAGGCCCTCCACGAAATAGGGGTTGGGCAAGAAGCGCACGTCGAAGACCAGATCGCTCGATCCGGGGATCCCGTGGCGGAACCCGAAGCTCACCAGGGTGACGTTGAGCGAGTCCGATCCCTCGGCGGCACCGAAACGGGCGGTGATGGCGTCCCGCAATTCGTGCACGTTCATGCGGGTGGTATCGACCACCACGTCGGCGATGGCCCGGATGTTCTCCAGCATCTTCCGCTCGCGGGCGATGCCTTCCTGCACGGTGCTGTCCGGGGCGATGGGATGGCGCCTGCGCGTCTCGCTGAAGCGGCGGTGGAGAGCCTCGTCGGTGCAGTCGAGGAAGACGACGTCGAGCTTGTGACCTTCCTTGCGCACCTCTTCCACCGCCTGCGGCGTCCGCTCGAGGAAGTGCCCTTCGCGCGCGTCGATGACGAGCGCCAGCCTGTGCACCTCGTCGCCGCCGCCGTGGGCGACCAGCTCCAGGAGCTTCGGGACCAGCACCACCGGCAGGTTGTCGATGCAGAACCAGCCTGCGTCTTCGAGGGCGCGGATGGCCGTCGACTTGCCGGAACCGCTCATGCCGGTGAGCAGCACGATGCGGAGCCGATCCGGCGCTGCCATCACTCCACCTCGTCGCCGATCCCGCGCGTCATGGTGGCGGTTGCGATCTGCCGCGAGAGCTTGTCCTGGAAGTCCCGCGCCGAGTAGTGGCCCTGGAGCTTGAGCAGGTGGTTGCGGGCGGCCACCTCGACGATGGTGGTGAGGTTGCGGCCGGGCCGCACGGGGATGACGAGGAGCGGCACCTCGGTGTCGAGGATGGCGTACTTCTGGTCGTCGAGCCCGAGGCGGTCGTACTCGACCTTGTCGTCCCACTCGACCAGCTCCACCACCATCTCGACCTTCTTGCGGTCGCGGACCGCTGAGACACCGAACAGGTCCTTGATGTTGATGATGCCGATGCCCCGGATCTCCATGTGGTGTTTGATGATCTCGGAGCCGCTCCCGTAGACGCTGCCGCCTTGCCGCTTCTTGAGATCGACGATGTCGTCGGCCACCAGGCGATGGCCGCGGGTGACGAGGTCGAGCGCCAGTTCGCTCTTGCCGATGCCGCTCTTCCCGAGGATGAGGACGCCGACCCCGATGACGTCGATGAGGACGCCGTGCACGGAGCTGGTGGCGGTGAGCGCCTCCTGCAGGAACCCCTCGACGTTGTCGATGAAGACGCTGGAGAGGTGGCTGGTGCGCAAGAGCGGCACGCGGGCGTCGTTGGCCTCGCGCTTCATCATCTCGTCGACGTGCAGGTTCTTCGTCACGATCAGGCAGGCGATGGGAAGGTGGAAGAGCTTGCGCATCCGCTCCCGCGCCTCTTCGGGCCGAAGCGTGGCGAGGTAGCTCATCTCGGTGTTGCCGAACACCTGTAGCCGATCCTTGTGGATGTGCTCGGTGAACCCCGCGAGCGCGAGCCCGGGCTTCTGGATGCGAGAGCTGCCCAGCTTCCGGTCCAGGCCGGCCTCTCCGGCGAGCAGCTCGAGGCGCAAATCGAACTGCTTGTCGCTGAGCAGCAGGCCGACCTTGATGGAGTCCATTCCTCCGCGATACTAGCAGGCCCCGGGAGGCGCCATGCATTTTCGCAGGCTGTTCGTCCTCGTTCCCATCGCCCTTTACGCCTGCGCCTCGGCGCCGAAGCCGCAGGGCTCGGCCGCCGACGCGCCGCTGCAGCCCCCCGTCGCACGCAAGGTGCCTCATACCGTGCAGCTCCACGGGGACACCCTCTCGGACGACTACTTCTGGCTGCGGCAGAAAGGCACGCCGGAGGTGGAGCAGTATCTCCGCGCGGAAGCGGCCTATGCCGACGCGATGATGAAGCCGACCGAGGCGCTGCAGAAGACGCTTTACGACGAGATGCTTTCGCGGGTCCAGGAGACGGACACGGCAGCGCCGTTCCGCAAGGACGGCTACTGGTACTACTCGCGCACCGAGAAGGGAAAGCAGTACCCGATCCTCTGCCGCCGCAAGGGCTCCCTCGAGGCGCCCGAGCAGGTGTTGCTCGATCAGAACGTCCTCGCGCAGGGCAAGCAGTTCCTCTCCCTCGGGGGTTGGGAGGTGAGCGAAAGTGGCCAGCGCGAAGGACGACCTCGTCTACGAGGAGAAGGACCACTCCTTCAACCTCGACGTCGAGCGCTCGCGTTCGCGGGACTTCCTCTTCGTCACCTCCCGTTCCCACACCACGAGCGAAGTGCGCTTCTTCGCGGCGAGCGATCCGTTCGCGAACCTCACCGTCGTTACGCCACGAACGCCCGGCCACGAGTACTACGTCGATCACCGCGGCGGGCTCCTCTACATCCGGACCAACTCGGTGGGCCGGAACTTCGGTCTCGCGACCACGCCGGTGGGGGCTCCGCGCAAGGAGAACTGGAAGATCGTCCTGCCCCACCGCGAGAACGCGATGCTGGCGAAGATCGATCTATTCGCCAATCATCTCGTCCGTTACGAGCGCGAAGGCGGGCTTCCCACTCTCGTCATCGACGATCTGCGAAGCGGCCAGAGCCGCAAGCTCGAGTATCCGGAGGCCGACTACCAGGTTTCACCGGGCGTGAACCACGAATGGGACCCGCCGGCCTACCGCATCCAGTACCAGTCGTTCGTGACGCCGCCCTCGACCTACGACGTGGGCCTCGCGAACGGCGAATGGAACCTGGTCAAGCGCCAGCCGGTGCCCAACTACGACGCCTCGAAGTACCAGGTGGAGCGCATCTTCGCGACCGCGAAAGACGGCGTGCGGGTCCCCATCGCGCTCGTGCACAAGAAGGGCGTCCCGCGCGACGGGAAGGCCCCGGCCCCGGTCTTCCTATACGGGTACGGCTCGTACGGATTCGCGCTGCCCGACTTCTTCGACTCGAATCGCTTCAGCTTGATCGATCGCGGGATCACCTTCGCGGTCGCCCACATCCGCGGCGGCGGCGAGATGGGGAAGAAGTGGCACGACGACGGGCGCATGATGAACAAGCGGAACACCTTCACCGACTTCATCGCGGCGGCGGAGCACCTCGTCGGACAGGGCTACACGGCGAAGGAGCACCTCGCCATCGGAGGCGGCAGCGCGGGCGGCCTCCTCATGGGCGCGGTGGTCAACTTGCGCCCCGACCTCTTCCACGCGGTCATCGCCGCGGTGCCGTTCGTCGACGTCATCAACACCATGCTCGACGAGACGCTGCCCCTCACCGTTCCGGAGTTCGAAGAGTGGGGCAACCCGAAGAAGCCCGACGAGTACCGCTACCTGAAAACCTATTCGCCCTACGACAACGTCTCGGCGAAGGCGTATCCGGCGATGCTGGTGAAGTCGTCCTACAACGACTCGCAGGTCATGTACTGGGAGCCGGCCAAGTGGGTGGCGAAGCTGCGCGCCACCAGGACCGACACCAACCCGCTCCTCTTCAAGATCAACATGGACCCGGCCGGTCACGGCGGCCGCTCGGGCCGCTACGACCGCCTCCACGAGACGGCATACGACTACGCCTTCCTCGTCTGGCAGCTGACCGGCGGCTCGCCTTCGGACAGGCTCACGGCGGGACTGCGCGTCACCGGGTGATACGACGCCCGTGCTCCGCATCCGTGCCGCGTACCTCGCCTGCTGCGTGCTGTGGGGCTCGAGCTGGATGATGATCAAGATCGGCCTGCGCGATCTTCCGCCTTTCTTGTTCGCGGGAAGCCGCATGGTCCTGGCGAGCGCGGTGCTCCTTCCCTTTGCCGTCCGCGCTGGCCTGCGCGGTTACGGCCGGCGGAGCTGGGGCTTCTTGATCGGCCTCGGGCTGCTCCAGATCGGCATCCCGTACGCTCTGCTGTTCTCGGGCCAGCAATGGGTCCCGTCGGCGCTCGCGGCGGTGCTCTTCGCCACCTTTCCAGTGTGGCTCGCGCTTCTCGCTCATGCCTTCCTTCCCGATCAGCGGCTCACCCTGAGAACCCTCCTCGCCGCGCTCCTTGGAATAGCCGGAATCGCGGTGATCGAGATCCCCGCGCTGCGCGGACAGACGCTTTCACCTCGGGTCGCGGCGGGCGGAGCGCTGGTGGTGACCGCATCCCTTTTGATCGCTTTCGCCAACGTCCTCGTACGCAAGGAGCTGCGAGACCTGCCCCCCGTCGTCGTCACGTTCGGGCAGGTGCTCTCCGGGGCTCTCTTCCTCGTCGCGCTGGCCAGTGCTCTCGAGACCGGCCGGCCCGCTTCGTTCACGCCGCGAGCGGCGATCGCGGTCGCGTACCTGGCGGTGTTCGGAACCGTCGTCACCTATCTGCTGTTGTTCTGGCTGCTTCCTCGAGTGCCGATGTCCGCGATCGGAGCCATACCCCTCCTCGATACTTCGATCGCCGTCACGCTCGGAGTGATCGTGCTGCGCGAGCGTGTGGGATGGCCGCTCCTGGTCGGCGGTGCGCTCGTCCTGTCGGGCGCCGCGCTCGCGAACCAGCCCGTCTCGCAGACGGTGCCGCAAGGAAGTTGATCAATCCATCAGCTTTCGCAGGAAGTAGACCATCTCGAACGCCTCCGTGCGGGCAGTCTCTTTCAGATTGGCGCCGGCGCAACAGCTTCTCGGGCCGCTCACCCAAGCCGTACGGTGAGTCCGCGCTCGCGCGACCCGCGAAAGGTGAGCGGCCTTAGATTATCCGGGTCCGCTTTCGTAGAGCCGGGCGTTTGGGGGGGGACGGGATGCGGGCAGCAGTGGCCGGGGTAGTCCTCGCCGTGGCATGTGGGCGCGGGGTGCCGTCGAATTCCGACGTTGCGGTCGGACCAAGCGACTCTCCACCAGGCGCGGCTCCGGCAAGCGCCATCGTAAGGGTATTCGTGCGGGGCCCCGGGAGCGTACGGGCGGCCGAGCTGTCTCTCGACTGTCGCCAGAGCTGCGATGCAACCGTGCAACCGGGATCGTTGCTCGGCCTTGCGGCCGTTCCCGATCCGACAGCTACGTTCCAGGCATGGCACGGTGCATGTAGCGGGGCCTCGGCGTGCGATCTCGCCGTCACTCGCGATGTGGTGGTGATCGCGGAGTTCAGGCCGGAAGATCCGTGCGCGGGGATCGCGCCTTCCGAGATGGGCGCTCCGGTTACCGCGGCGTTGCCGGACCCCGGTGAGCGCCGGTACTGCGAAGGCGCTACGAGCGACGGACAAGGGAACGTCGGTCATCTCGTCGACGGCATGGGCGTGCCAGTTTGGCAGTTGTACGCATCCGACGGAACCGCGACGGCGCGAATTCCAGCGTCGTACCTCGTTCCGGAGGAAACAGGTTTTCACGGAGGATATGGGTCCCAGTCGCCTGACCCGACCATGAACGTATGGAACGGCAAGGGAACGCTGCTCGCCGCGCATCCGGTCGGGCCGTCGCCATCGTGGTTCTTTCCGGCGCGCACCGGAGGAAGCGTCGTCGTATCGACGGACTCCTGGAACTGCCCCAACGGGCCGCGTGGCCACGCGACGATGAACGTTTGGCGATTCGACGAGACCGGCAATCTGGTGAGTGTCGTCGACATCGGTGGCGTGGGATGCCCCGTTGGCGAGAGCGACGGCGTCGTCGCGCTGAGCGACGAGCTCGACAACACCTTCGTGGCGATCTTGGTCGACGGCGGCGGTGGTTTCGGGTTTCCGGAACATCGCGTCCTCGCGCGCTGGATCTCCCGCGAGGGCGCGCCGCTCACCCCGTGGATGGACGTGGCGCCGTGGGCCCAGCTGCCGCAGGTTGCGCCGATCATCGGCGGCGGAGTGGTGCTTCGAGCCGGCGACTCTAGCGCCTTCTTCGCGAGCGGCTCGTCGACGCCATCGCCGCCTCCGGACTTCATCCCCAAGTACCATGACGTCTCCATCGTCCGTGGGGGGACCGCGTACGCAGTCGTGCCTCGCTTCGGTTGGGCGCGTGATCACGCCATCGAGCTCTACGCTTCCGACGGAACGCACTGCGCAACGCTCGATTTCCCGGAGCGGACAGGGCTCTACATCGGAGCAGACGGGACGGTCATCGCGACGGATCCCCACGACCTCTGCAAAGCAAGCTGGTGGCCCCATCTGCTTCGCTGAGCGCCGCGGATTGGCACCCTGCCACGCGGTGGAGCGCCTGCACCAAGGCATGTGTAATACACCGGCCGGGTCTGCGTTTCCCCCTGTGACAGCGCGCAAGACGGCGCGCCGCGAACAGGAGAAAACCCATGAAGAACGCGATCCGGACGACCTCGACCCGCTGTGAGAACTGCCCCTGCCAGACGAACTGCGGCTGCAGCCTCGGTGGCTGCACCTGCCCTCGGCGAAGTGAGCTGCGCGCGGGTGACCTGGTCACGAATCGAGCCGCCGTCACTGCTCGTTGATCAATGGACGCTGTCGATCCGCCAGGTCTCTCCGTCGAGCACGACGTCGACCGGATAGCCGTCGACGGCCCAAGGCGTCTCCTCCCACACCTCGGATGACAGCCAGCGAACGAGTACCTGGATCTGCACGCCGCTCCCCAATACTTCGATTGGCTTCGCCGATACGAACCATGGCTTGTCGCGCAGGACCACCAGCATGAGGACGCCGGCGGCGCTGCAGGCAGTCTCCCACTCGCGGGGGTCGAGCGACCCGTCGGGGAGATAGGGCTTGGCGGGCCGCGAGGCCCTCACGTCTCGAGGCGTCGTGGGTGGGCGAGGCATCTTCCTTTGCTACCGGTCGGGTCCGACATTGCTGGCCTGGTCCGGGCTATCTTGCCGCGCTCCCATGAAACCGTTCGTACTGCTGTGGCTCTTCGGGCTGTGCCTGCGCACCACGGTGCTCGCCGTGCCGCCGGTGATGCCGATGATTCACGACAGCCTCGCGCTCTCGCAAGCGCAGGTGGGCGCGCTGACGAGCCTCCCCGTGCTGCTGTTCTCCTTCGCGGCGGTGCCGGGCTCGCTCCTCATCGCGCGGTTCGGCGCGTTCCGTGTCGTTCTCGCGGGAACCGTGCTCACCGCGGTCGGCTCCGCGCTGCGCGGCGCCGCGCCCGATGCAGGCCTGCTGTTCGCGGCGACCTTCGCGATGGGCGTGGGCATCGCGATCATGCAGCCGTCGCTCCCCTCGGTCGTGCGCGAGTGGGTCCCGCATCGCATCGCGCTCGTCACGGCCGTCTACAGCAACGGCTTGCTGATGGGAGAAGCGCTCGCCGCCTCGCTGACCATTCCTTTCGTGCTTCCCGTGGTGGGCAACGATTGGCGCCTGGCCCTCGTCGCGTGGTCGGTACCACCGCTTGCGATTGCCGCCGCGGGAGTCTGGTACCAGCGCGATCGGCCGCGCGAGCCGATGCACGAGAAGGCGAAGGTGTGGTGGCCCGATTGGCGCTCGCCGATCACCTGGCGTCTGGGAATCATCTCCGGCGGCTGCTCGAGCATCTACTTCACCACCAACGCGTTCCTTCCCGACCTGCTGCGAAAGACGGGGCGCCCAGAGCTCCTCAACGCAGCGCTCTCCGCCACCAACTGGCTGCAGATCCCCGCTTCGATCGTGTTGCTGTTCTTCCCGGCGACCCTGATGGCTCGACGCTGGCCGCTCGTGGCGATGGGCATCGCGTTCACGCTCGCCACGATCGGGCTCGCGACATCGAGCGGCGCGGGCGTCGTGACCTACGCCGGCGTCATCGGATTTTGCAGCGCTTTCGTCCTCATCTCCACGCTCGCGCTGCCGCCAATCCTCGTGGACCCGCACGACGTCCCGCGCGTGGCGGCGGCGATGTTCGCGATCGGCTATCTCTGCGCGATCGCGACACCGGTGCTGGGCGGATTTCTCTGGGACGTGACGGGCCTCGCCTGGACGGCCTTCCTGCCCGCGGGCGTGTTCGGGCCGCTGATGGTGCTGATGGCTTCGGGCCTCGATCTCTCGCCGCATGAGCCCACGCGCGAATAGATGAGGTCTTTTCAGTCCGCGCACGGAACCTGGCCGTTCCGCTGATCGACATCGCGCCTGTCGACTCGTGCACGCTAAGATCGTAGTCCGAGGAACCGCGGTCTGCCGGGTGGAGCGGTGACGATTTCCCACCGGAGCTGCTCGCCGCTGCCTTCGCCGCGGCGCGAAAGGCCGCAGCCTGAACTGGTCGCCACCGATCATCATCCCTCTCAACAACCTAAGCGGTCCTCATTACCTTGAGTTAATTGTTGAGAGAACGGGTACCGTGGAAACGAATCCGAAAATCTCGGGATTCATAATCACAGCCCAGTGAGGGGCCTCGAGAGCCGCACCACGATCGCCACGGAGAATGCGATGTGGGGTCGAGATCGCGAGCGCAGTGCGACCTGACCGCCGATGCGCTTTGAAATTCTTCTGGGTCCCGCGTCCGTTCAATACGCCCACGGAACCTTGCTCCAGTCCGGATCGCGCTTCTCCAGGAAAGCGTCCCGCCCCTCCCGCGCCTCGTCCGTCCCGTACGCGAGCCGCGTCGCCTCGCCCGCGAAGATCTGCTGCCCCACCAGCCCGTCGTCGATCAGATTGAAGGCGAACTTCAGCATTCGCTGCGCCGTGGGACTCTTGCTGCAGATCCGTTTCGCCCAGGAAAGCGCGGTCCGCTCCAGCTCGGCGTGCGGCACCACCCTGTTCACCATTCCCATGCGGAAGGCGTCCTCGGCGTCATACTCGTCGCCGAGGAAGAAGATCTCCCGCGCGAACTTCTGCCCCACCTGCCGCGCCAGGTACGCGGAGCCGAAGCCGCCGTCGAAGCTCGCCACGTCCGCGTCGGTCTGTTTGAAGCGGGCGTGCTCCCGGCTCGCGATCGTGAGATCGCAGACGACATGCAGGCTGTGACCGCCGCCGGCCGCCCAACCCGGGACCGCGCACAGCACCACCTTGGGCATGAAACGGATCAGCCGCTGCACCTCGAGGATGTGCAGCCGGCCGGCGCGCGCTGGATCGATCCCCTGGGCCGTCTCGCCCTCGGCATACTTGTACCCGTCCTTGCCGCGGATGCGCTGATCGCCTCCGGAGCAGAACGCCCACCCGCCGTCCTTCGGCGACGGCCCGTTGCCGGTGAGGATCACGCAACCGACATCGGGGCTCATGCGCGCGTGATCGAGCGCCCGATACAACTCGTCGACGGTGCGTGGCCGGAACGCATTGCGCACCTGGGGCCGGTTGAACGCCACCCGCACGGCGCCCGCCTCGACGGCGCGGTGGTACGTGATGTCGGTGAAGTCGAAGCCGGACACGGCGCGCCAGGCCGTGGAATCGAATAGCTCGGAAACCATGGAAACCTCCCTTTGGCGTACGCTGCCACGTGATGCGCGTCCTGCGTACGCCCGACTCCCGTTTCGCGGATCTACCCGGCTACCCGTTCGCGCCCCACTACGTCGAGGTCGACGGCCTGCGCATGCACTACCTGGACGAAGGGCCCGAGGACGCGGCGCCCGTCCTGCTCCTGCACGGCGAGCCCACCTGGTCGTATCTGTATCGAAAGATGATCCCGGCGCTGGTGGACGCCGGGCATCGCGTCGTCGCGCCCGACCTGGTCGGGTTCGGACGGTCGGACAAGCCGAGCGATCGGAGCGACTACACGTACCAGCGGCACGTGGACTGGACGGCCGCGTTCCTGGCCGCTCTCGGGCTCGAGCGCATCACGCTCTTCTGCCAGGACTGGGGCGGGCTCATCGGCCTGCGGCTCGTGGCGGAGCATGGCGCGCGGTTCGACCGCGTCGTCGCCGCGAACACCTTCTTGCCGACGGGCGATCAGGATCCAGGGCCCGCGTTTCGCAAATGGCAAGCCTGGTCGCAGGCGGCGCCATCGTTCGAGGCCGGCAGGATCGTCGCGCGCGCCTGCAAGACAGAGGTTCCGCCAGAGGTGCAGCGAGCGTACGATGCGCCGTTCCCGGACGAGTCGTTCCAGGCGGGCGCGCGGCAGTTTCCCCTGCTCGTCCCGACACGGCCCGACGATCCTGCCTCGGCGCCGAACCGGGCGGCCTGGATGGCGCTGCGACGATGGCGAAAGCCCTTCCTCACCGCGTTCTCCGATTCGGATCCGATCACCCGCGGCGGCGACGAGCTCCTCCGGGCCCTGATTCCAGGATGTGCAGGGCAGCCGCATACGACCATCGCGGACGCGAGCCACTTCCTGCAGGAGGATCGCGGCGAGGCGGTCGCGGAGGTCGTCGCGGCGTTCATCGCGCGGACCCGCGCATGAAGCTTGCCAAATCGCCGGCCTGGCTCGTCGAGCTGTTCGATGCGCTGCAGCCCGAGGTAGGCGGCGAGCGCAAGCAGATGTTCGGTTACCCGTGCGTGTTCGAAGGCGGAAATCTCTTCACGGGCCTGTTCGCAGACGGCCTGTTCGTGCGGCTCGGCGAAGCAGACCGCGCGCGGCTTCTGGCGACGAAGGGGGCCGCGCCGTTCGAGCCGATGAAGGGCCGCCCGATGCGCGAGTACGTGGTCCTGCCCCCGTCGATGCTCGAGGACGAGGAAGCGGTGAAGTCGTGGATGCGGCTCGGTCTCGACTACGCTCGCTCGCTGCCCGAGAAGGACAAGAAACAAACCGGCAAGAAGAAGCCTTCGCGAAGCACCAAAGCCGCGCGAAGACCTGACCGGGGCGAGTAGATGCCACAAACCACCTACATGATCATCGAGCGCTTCCGGGATGGCGACGCCGTGCCGGTCTATCGACGATTTCGCGAGCGCGGCAGGATGGCGCCCGAGGGACTGACCTACCTCTCCAGCTGGGTAACCGATGACATGACCCGGTGTTACCAGATCATGGAGGCGCCGGACCGGGCAATGCTCGAGGAGTGGATGGCGAACTGGCGCGATCTCGTGGAATTCGAGGTGCAAGAGGTGATCAGCTCACGGGAGGCGGTGGAGAGAATCGGACCGAAGCTGTGACGCAGCTCGTAGCGGGGACTGCGCGTCATGAAGCGAGGTGTCGATGACCTCGAAGGACACCCATCATCACGGCAACCTGTCCTGCTCCTTCTGCGGGAAGGGGCAGCGCGAGGTCAAAAAGCTGATTGCCGGCCCCACCGTCTACATCTGCGACGGATGCATCAAGTTGTGCAACGACATCCTCGCCGAGGAAGGCAAGCCCCTGAGACCGGGACGACGAATGCGGAACTGGTTGCGCGAGGTGAAGTGGACCTGGTTCTCGTGGCGGATGGGGATACGACGCGGAAAGGCACCGCCGTAGGTCAGTACTTCGCGTCCTCGTCAGCGATCTGCCGGTGGATCGCCGCCGCGTCCTTGGCCTCGACGACGGCGGTGCGGAACGACGGGGTCTTGAAAAGGCGGGAAATCCGGGCGAGCGCCTTCAAGTGGATGCCCGCCGAGTTCTCCGGGGCGAAGAGCACGAAGAAGAGGTAGGTCGGCTTCCCGTCGATGGCCTGGAAGTCGATGCCGGCGCGGGAGCGGCCGAAGGCGGCGAGCAGCCCCTGGAGGCCTGCGAGCTTGCCGTGCGGGATGGCGATCCCGTCTCCGACTCCCGTCGACCCGAGCTTCTCGCGGTCGAGCAGCACCTCGCTGAGCCGGTTGGCGCTGAGCTGCGGGTTGCTCTGGGCGATCGCCTCGCAGATCTCGCGCAGGACGGACGCCTTGTCCGTCGAGCGCAGCTCGGGAAGGATCAGGTCCTCGCGCAGGAACTCCGCGATCTTCATCGCGGGCGAGCCTACACCCTCCCGCGGCGCCGGGAAAAACTACTTCGCCGCCGTGCGCGGCTCGGGGGGAACCGGAGGCGGCGTGGGCACCCGCGCTCCCCGGGCGCCGGACACCGCAGCGAGCGAAGACCCCGAGTCGATGACCCCGTAGTTGCCGTCCTTGCGCCGGTAGACCACCGACACGTCTCGCGACTCCGGACGGGTGAAGACGAGGAACTCGTTGTTCATGAGGTCCATCTGCATGATCGCCTCTTCGACGCTCATCGGCTTGGCGAGGAACTCGTCGGAGCGCATCAGCTCGGCGGGCAGGCCGTCGAGGGGCGAGGCGGCGAAGATCTCGTAGCGTACCCGCACGGGCTCGCGTGCGTGGACGTGGGCGGGCCGATGGTTCTTGAGCCGATCCTTGTACTTCTTGAGCTGCCTTTCGATCTTGTCGCAAGCGAGGTCGATGGAGGCGTACATGTCCTCGCTCTTCTCCTTGCCGCGCACATGGAACTGGCCGGATTGGAGATTGATGTCCGCGTGGTGGAGATAACGCTCGAGCGAGAGCGTGACGTGCGCCTCGGTCACCTTGTCCAGGTACTTGTCCGCGACCTTGGCGAGCCGCTCCTGCACGTGATTGCGCAGAGCGTCGGTGGCGAACATGTTCCTGAAGGTGATGTTGACCTGCATGGGAATTCCTCCCGGTGGGGCCCTTTCGGGTGGCCCCGGTGCTGCTCCTCGAAATTGCCAGGCTGACGGGCTCTACATCCTTGCCGGGGACCTCCCCGCCCCGGCTCTGGTGGTGACAAAGCGTAACGCCGGCCACCCGTCCCGCCTAGTCGCGCTGCGGGCAGCCGTCTTCTAGAAGAACCGTTTGCGCTTGCTCGAGGGAAGGATTCCCAGCACTTCGCGATACTTGGCGACCGTCCGGCGCGCGATGTCCACGTTCTGCGAGCGCAGGATCTCGACGATCTTCTGGTCGCTGAAGGGTTTGTCGCCCGGTTCGCCGGCGACGATCTGCTTGATCTGGTTCTTCACCGCCTCGGAGGCGATGTCGTCGCCGCTGGTGCGCGAGATCGACGAATTGAAGAAGTACTTCAGCTCGTAGATGCCCTGGGGCGTGTGCACGTACTTGTTGGTCGTCACGCGCGAGACGGTGCTCTCGTGCATGCCGATGTCCTCGGCCACGTCGCGGAGGATGAGCGGCCTGAGGTGCGCGATGCCTTTGTCGAGGAAGTCGCGCTGGAACTTGATGATCGAATCGGCCACCTTCACGATGGTCCGCTGCCGCTGGTGGATCGAGCGGATGAGCCACACCGCCGAGCGCAGCTTGTCCTGGATGTACTCCTTGGCCTTCCCGTTCGCGGCGGCGTTCTTCAGCGCCTGACGGTAGTGCTGCGAGATGCGCAGCTTGGAGAGGCCGTCGTCGTTCAGGACGGTGACGTACTCGGTCCCGATCTTGTGGATGTAGACGTCGGGGGTGATGTACTGCGGCTCGTCGTCGGCGTAGCGCCGGCCCGGCTTGGGATCGAGCCGCGCGAGCAGCTTGATGGCAGCCACCACCTCGTCGAGCGGGAAGTGCAGGTCCTTGACGATGTTCTGGTACTTCTTCGTCTCGACCGCCTTGAGGTGCTTGGCGATGATGGCGGGGAGCAGGTCGGCGTCGGGATCGTCCTTGCCCTCGCCTTCGGTGAGGAACCAGCGCGCCTGGACGAGCAGGCACTCGCGCAGGTCGCGCGACCCGCAGCCGACCGGGTCGAACCGCTGGATGAGATGGAGGACCTTCTCCGCGGTCGTCGCGGCAATGCCGGCTTCCACGGCCAGCGCGATGAGAGGGTCGGGCTCGCCTCGCGCCGCCCGGGCAGCCGCGGCGGCCTTCTGCGCGGCCTTGAGCGCCTCGGCGGCCGCTTCCGCGGCGTCGGCATCGACCTCGGCGGGGTTCATCACCTCGGGGGCAACCACGTCTTCCTTCAACGCGGGGACCGTCGGCTCCGCGTCCGGGTCCATCACCAGGTAACCGTCCCGGTTCAAGTTGCCGATGATGAGGACGCCGATCCTCTCCTCCTCGGGCGCGAGCCGCGACATGCGCAGCTGCTCGAGGAGGTGCTCGGTGAGCCCTACCGGCCGGGTGAGCGTGTCCTGGTAGCTCGGGAGATCTTCGCTCGATGCTCCGGATCCGCCCGAAGGCGCCGTGTGCTGGGTCTGGTAGTTGTCGAGGTACTGCTCCCAGTCGATGTCGGTGCGCTGGATCTCGCCGTCGGCCTGCTGCTTGGCGTCATTCTCGCGCTCGGGAGGCTTGTCGGGGAGAAGCTCGCTCGCCTCGATCGACTCGTTGAGCGTGGAGGTGAGCTCCGCGGGCGCCTCCTCGATCTCGGCGGTGGCGCCTTCGGCCGGCTCCTCGAGGAGCGGATTCTGCTCCATCTCGGTGCGGATGAGGTCCACCAGCTCCAGCCGCGAGAGCTGCAGCAGCTTGATCGCCTGCTGCAGCTGGGGCGTCATCACCAGCTGCTGGCTGAGGCGAAGACTCTGCTTTAGCTCGAGCGCCATGTCGTCTCTCCACCTACTCCAGCTTGAAGCGTTCGCCGAGGTACACGGCGCGCGCTCTTTCCGACGCGGCGATCTCGGCCGGGGTGCCGGTCTCGAGAAGCCGTCCTTCCACCAACAAAACGGCGCGGTCGCAGATGCCCAGCGTCTCGCGGACCGCGTGATCCGTGATGAGGACACCTAACCCGCGTTGTTTGAGCCCTCCGATGAGCCGCTGGAGCTCGTGTACGGCGATGGGGTCGATCCCGGCGAATGGCTCGTCGAAGAGCAGGAAGCGCGGCTCGGAGACGAGCGAGCGGGCGATCTCCGCCCGGCGGCGCTCGCCACCGGAAAGCGTCTCGCCCAGGGAATCGGCGACGCGGAGGAGCTCGAACTCCGTGAGCACCTCGTCCGCCTTGTCCCGCGCGTCCCGGCCCTTCACGCCGTGGCCCTCGAGTACGACGAGCAGGTTGTCCCGCACCGACAGCTTGCGGAAGATGGAATCCTCCTGCGGGAGGTAGCCGAGGCCCATCCGGGCGCGCCGGTGCAGGGGCAGCCCGGAGAGGTCCTTGCCGCCGAGGAGCACCTCTCCCTCGTCGGGCTTGAGGAGCCCCACCACGCAGTGGAAGCTCGTCGTCTTGCCGGCGCCGTTCGGGCCGAGAAGCCCCACCACCTCGCCGGGGCGGACCTCGAAGGACACACCGTCGACGACGCGGCGGCCGCGAAAGCTCTTCGCGAGCCCTTTGGCGACCAGCGCGTTCATCGGACGCCTCCCGCGGTGGGGCCGCGCGGGCGGAGCAGGCCGTGGGCGCGATCCACCCGCACCTCGTGCGAATCGAGATTCACCGTGATCCGCTCGCCGGCGAGAGCGTCGCCCCCGTCGAAGAGCCGCGGCTGCCCGGTGAGGATCAGCTCCTTCGCACGCGGGTCGTAGTCGGCCTTCTGGGCCACCGCGCGCCGGTCGCCCTGGCGCATCTCGACGCCGCCGGAGAGGAGCAGCCGCGTCACTTCTCCCGACTTGTCGTACCGCGCGTCCATCAAAGGACCGCGCACCGTCATGTCGCCGCGGCGGACCACGACTTCATCGGTGAAGCGGGCCAGCTGCTCGGAGCGGTCGAGGAAAAGTTTCGATGCCTCCACCCGGGTGGGGGACGGGGTCTTCTCGTCCCCCGCGTCGGGTACCGACCGCCGCAGCACCAGCCGGGGGCGGACCACGTTCACGTCCTCGCTATCGAGGTGGAAGAGGATGCGCTCGCCAGTCAGCGTCTCCGGGCCGTCGCGCAGGACCGGGTCTTCCTTGCCGTTGCCGGTGAGGACGAGGGTCTGCGCCTCGTTGTCGAGCTCGCCGTGGTCCGCCTCCGCGATGCGCTTGCCGCGCTGCATGCGGACGTGGCCGTCGAGGGTGAAATGGCGGACCTCGCTGCCGAGCAGGCCGGGCGCCACCATCGAGCTCTTCTGGACCTTCTTGCCCTTGCCGAGCTTTGCCCTGGCCGGCTTCTCCTGGGCGAAATCGGCGACGGCGTCGTCGCAGAGGACGACGAAATCGCCGCGCGAGATCTGAACGGACCCGTGGAGATAGGCGCGCCGCTCCTTGGGCTCGGTCCGAAGGGTCTGGGCGGTGAAATCGAGCGGTCCCGGCGGGACGACCGCGGCGGCGAGCGCGAGGGCGGCGAGAATCATCGCCCGCCTCCGGAAATCCGGCCGGCCACGCCGCCGACGAGCTGCACTTCGCTGCCGTCCGCGCGGGCCACGAAACCGCGCGACCGCACCCGGTACCCCGGACCCTGCGCCGCCAAGGCGGTGTCGCTGGTCACCAGCTCGCGCGAGCCGTCGTAGGTAACCCGTTCGGTACGGGCGCGGTCCCCTCGCTCGGAGTCGAGCCGGACCCCCTGAGAGCCTTCGCCCCGGCGCGCGGTCGTTTCCGCCTCGACCCGGGGGGCCGACAGGTAGAGGAGCCCGAGCGGAGCCAGGCCAGAACCCGGGCGAGGCGGGAGACGCAGGGCAGCCTGGGACGCGAGCAGCCGGCCAGCCGAACGGCGATACGTCAACTGCTCCGCGGTGCCGCGCGAGGAAATCTGGCCGTCGGCGAGCCGCGCGAAGGCGACCTCCTGGAGGACGAGATCGGCCGGCCCTTCAGGGGGTAGGGAAGCTTCCGACACGTCCGGGGAGCGGGATCCGCAGCCACACAGGAGAGCTAGAACGATCGAACTGGCCCCCTGGCGCCACATTTGCAAGAAACAGTAGCACCCGCCCCCCAACCTGTCGAGGTGTACACCCGCCCCGAAAGTGGGAGGGAAATCGGAAAATCCGTCCGGGTTTCAACGAATTTCACGGTTGCTTTCGCCACCGCTCGTGCATCCAGACCCACTCCTCCGGATGCTCCCGGATCGCAGCTTCGATCGCTTCCGTGGCCGCGGCCGTGAGCTTGCGCGACCGCTCGTCCGCATCCGCGCCTTCCGGAACCTCGAGCCGATCGATCACCACTTGATGCACGGACGGAGCCACTCTGTGGATCCGGGCGAAGATCGCCCGCGTGCCATATCGGATGACGAGGTCGGCAGGCGCCCTCGGGGTGCGCGCGGGTCTCCCGAAAAACGGCACGAAGTGCGCCGCCACCTCCGTGTCCTGGTCGATGAGCGCGGCGAGCACCCCGCCCGCCTGCAAGTGCTCGACGATGCGGCGGATGGCACCGGCCTTGCCTCGCCAGAGGCTCTCGATCCCGGTCGACCGTCTTCCCTCGTCGAGAAGTGCGGTGAGCCGCGGATCGTTGGCCTCACGGGCGATGGTCGCAACCGGCAGATCCGCCGACGCCACCCGCCGTGCGAGAAGCTCCCAGTTCCCGAGATGGCACGAGAACGCCAGGACGCCGTGGCCCTCGGCGTGCAAGGCGCGCAGGGTGGCAAGCGACCCCTCCGCCATCGTCACCGAGCCGAGGAGATCGATCCTTCGCGCGACGGATAGCTCCAGGGCGCTCCGGCCGAGGTTCGCGAAGGAGGCCCGTCCCACGCGGCGGCGCCAGTCCTCGCTCTTCTCGGGGAACGCCATGGCCAGGTGCCGCAACGCGAGACGCCGGTGGCGCGGGATCGCGTACCAGGCAAGAACGCCCAGCACGGCGCCGAGGCGGACGGCGGCGCGGTGGGGCAGGCGCGAAAGGATCGGCAGGGCGACGAGCAGCGCGCGCACCCGGAGCTCGCGCCGGATGCGCTTTACCAGCCCGACCTTCTTCATGCCGGAGATGTCGGAGGCTCGTCGGGCGGGGGCCACCCCACCCGGGCGGCCAGGATCAGCTGGCAGAGATCGCGCACCGCGCCGCGCCCGGCGGGCTGTTTCGAGATCCAGCTCACTTCCCGGAGGACTTCGGGAGCGGCGTCCACCGGCGCGCAGGAGAGGCCGGCGATGCGCAGCGCGGGGAGATCGTTCACGTCGTCGCCCATGTAGGCGGTGTCGGCGAGCGGAATCGCGAGCTGCGCGCAGATCTTTTCCAGAGCCGGACCCTTCTCCCGGGACGATCCCACCACCGGCGCGATGGAAAGCTCGCGGCAGCGCCGCTCCACGAGGTCCGCGCGCCGGCCGGTGAGGACCGCTACCCGGACGGACCCGGAGGTGACGAGGAGACGTAGCGCGTGCCCGTCGCGCACGTCGAAAGCCTTCATCATCTCGCCTTCCTTGCCGTAGTAGAGGCGGCCGTCGGTCATCGTACCGTCGACGTCGAGGACGACGAGCCGCAGCCTCTGCAGCAAGGCCTTGGGCGGCTTCTTCATTGATGGAGAGCAGCCCGGATGGCGATCACCTCGCGGACCGTCGCCTCCCAGAGCTCGAAGGAGAGGGAATTCGGTCCGTCGGAGAGCGCCTTGTCGGGATCCTCGTGCACCTCGCAGAAGAGGGCATCGATGCCCACCGCGGCGGCGGCCCGGGCGAGCGGTGGTGCGAGGGTCCGATCTCCGCCGGTCCGGTCGCCTTGCCCTCCCGGGCGCTGCACCGAGTGGGTGGCGTCGAAGCAGACCGGCGCGAAACGGCGCATCTCGAGGATGCCGCGAAA
>VBKL01000232.1 GCA_005879805.1 Deltaproteobacteria bacterium
CGCGCCGAAGGCAAGGTCAATGAGGTCGTCGGCGCCGTGAAGAATCGCGTCGGCGCCGTGATCGGCAACGAGCAGATGCAGGCCGAGGGCAAGGTGAAGGAGCTGAAGGGCGAGGCGAAGCAGAAGGCGAACGAGTAGCTCCGCTCACGCCCGCGAGGCCTCGCTTCGCAGCCGGGCGGCTTCCCAGATCCGCCGCCCGTCCGCCACCGTGAAGAGCCCGGTCGCACGGATTGCGACCGCGAAGACGATGAGCGGCACCACGAACCGCACGGGCAACGGTGCATTGCGGAGCAACGCACCTGCGACGAGCATTGCCGCTGCGCTCACCAGCGCGGCGCCCGCGAGCCGCCAATGGCCGCGCTCGATGATCCCATCGGGCGCGAGCCGCAGGGCGGCAACGGTCATCACCAGCTCCGCTACCGACAGTGCGATGGCGAGCCCGATGGCGCCGTTCCCGTAGCGGGTTTCGAAATAGGGAATGAGGATGACGTCGAGCAGGCCTCCCACCGTGAGCGCGACGAACTTCGCCACGGTGAAGGCGGCGCGGGCGCGGCCGATGGCGAGGATTGCGCTCCCGAGCAGGATGTTGACGAACATGAGGAAGAGGTAGGGCGCGAGCGCGCGCAGCACGTCGATGGCCGGCTCGAATCCGTCGCGGCGGAAGACGAGCGAGACCGCGACGTCCGCGTAGAGCGCTGTGCCGGCGGAGGCGAGCGCGCCGAGCATGAGCACCAGGCGGAGCGCGTCCCGCGCCTTGCTGCGCAGGGCCGAGGCGTCCCCCGCGAAACGCGCGAGCGTCGGGTAGAGCGCCACGCCGGCGATGCCGGCGGGAAAGATGAGGATGCCGACGAACCGTTGCGCCGCCGCGTACCAGCCCACCACGGAGGGGCTCGCGAGCATCGCGAGCAGGTTCGCATCGACGTACGGATGACCCGACAAGGCCAGGTTGAAGAAGACGAACGGGGCGCCGCCGGCGAGGATGTCGCGCAATCTCTGCCAATTCACGTGGAGCCGCGGCATCCGCACCTTGCGGGTGAGGAGCAGCGCGAGGACGAGCGACACCGTCGCGGCGCCGCCTGCGGCGAGCATGACGGACTGGAGCCCGCCATGCATCTTCATGGCGACCAGCAGGAAGGCGAGGTTGCAGGCCGAGTTGACGATGTTGGTAATCGCCTCGAGCTCCATCCGATCGTGCCCGCGGAATCCTTGCGCGAGCGTGGTCGCCAGGTTTCCGGGGACGACGCAGACCGCCATCAGGACGAGCAGCGAGCGGACCTCGGGGCCGTGGCCCAGGAGGCGCGCGCACAGCGCCACGAGGGCATAGGAGACGATGGCGAGGATGAAGCGGGCTACCAGCGCGGTGCCGATCAATTCGCCGGAGCGCTCACGGAACTTCGCGACCTCGGCGACGAGGTATCCCTGCTGACCCCACTCCACGAAGATGCCCGCGAAGTTGATGCTCGCCATCACCAGGTAGAGCATTCCCAGAGAGGCGGCGCCGAGGAACCGGCCGATGATGGCGCTGATGACGATGGAGATCGCCATCGTGCCGATCTGGCCGAGGAGCAGGGAGACGACGTTGCGGGCGATGCTCCGCCGTGGCGGCACCGAGATGGCAGGCCGCGGCGGTGCGGAATCGACCGCGATGGTGGACGCTTCGCTCATTTCCCCCGGCCCCCAGGTTACGGTCTTGTAAAAAACCGTTCCCGGCGGAACGAAGGCTACCAGACCACCCGGGGTCGAGTCAGGTCCGCGAGGCGACGAATTCGAAGAGATCCCGTGCCGTCTTGCGCGCGTCGAAGCGGCGCTCGGCCTCGGCCCGGGCGGCGCTGGACATCCGTTCCCTTCGGGCGGAATCCGCGGCCAGCGCCTCGAGGACGTCGCCGAGCGCGTTCGCATCGTCGGGATCGACGAGGTGGCCGGTCTCGCCTTCCCGCACGCAGTCGGGAATGCCTCCCACCTTGGTGGCGATGAGCGGGAGCCCGGCGGCGAGCGACTCGAGGCAGACGAGGGGAAGGCAATCGGCGCGCGTCGGAAGCACGAACGCGTCGCACTCGGCGTACAAGCGAAGGAGCTCGGGCGAGTTGGCGCGCAGGCCGCGATGAACGCGTACGCCGGGCTCGGGCTCGACGGGGGCAGTGGTCACGAGGTCGAGCTCGGCCTTGCCCCGCAGGCGCTCGCGATGGACGCGCAGCAAGAGATCGCCGCCTTTGCGCGCGAAGTCGCCGCCGACGAAGAGGAAGCGCGGCAAGCCGCGCCCCCGTTCTCCGGGACGGAAGAGCGAGAGATCGATGCCTGGCGGCACGACCGCGACGTCGTCGGGTCTGCAACCGTAATCGTCGCAAAGCGACGCCTTGGCCCACTCGGACCAGGCGACGAAACCGGAGGCGCGCCGGTAGATGGATCGATGCACGGCGCGCTTCGCGCGGGCGGCGAGACCCGTGTGCGCCTTGAGGCCGTACTCGCGCCGCATGTCTTCCTTGTTGAGCGGCGTTGCGTCGGTGGAGAGGATCGATGGTTTCCGTCCGAAGTAGCCGCCGGAGAGGAGCGCGATGGTGGTGGTGTGGACGAAGAGCGCGTCCACTTCGGGGAACGCCTCGCCGATGGCGCGGCGCGCAGCGGCGCTTCCCGACACGCTCCACGGCAACAGACCCGCCCGGTACTCGACTGGAATCCAGCGGGCCGAAAAGCCGGCCGGCGCCTCGGACTCGGCGCGACGGAGATTCAGGTAGTGGGTGATGCTCCCGAGCGTCTGCTCCATCACGAACGCGACGCGGGCCACCCGGGGTTGTCTGGCACGAGGGGCGAGCGGTTGTCAAAAGAGCGCCGATTCATGCTCGACGAGCGCCGTTCCTTGTGACGGGCGGCACACGCACCGGGCGGGGGGTGTGCGGTACCATCGCGGATGGGGGGAACGCTCGCGCATCTTTGCGCCGGCGGACGAGTCATGCCTGCGCGCATCTTCGAAGGAATTGTTTCGTGACGCGCTGCCTGATCCTGGCAGCAGGCCGCTTCGACCCCGTGGAAACCGCGCGTGCGGTCGCGGCCGATCGCGAGCCCCGCCTCGACGTCTACGAGCTTTGCCGTTCGCTCTCCGCGGACGTCCTCGACTTCAAGGACGTGGATGCGTCGCGCTCCGCGCTCGTGCGCGCGGCGGGACGGGCACTCGGGCAGTCGGCGGCGCTCGCCTTGCTCGGGGCGGAACGCGCGGCGGATTACCAGGCGATTCTCACCACGGGCGAGGACATCGGCATCCCGCTCGCCGCTCGGCTGCGGTTCGCTCGCCGGCGGCCCTCGCACACCATGATCGCGCACACGCTCTCCCCGCTGAAGAAGCGTCTCTTCTTCGCGATGGGGCGCGTGGAGGCGTGCATCGATCGCTTCCTCTGTTACGCGACTTCCGAGGAACGCAACCTCGTCGAGCGGCTCTCGGTGCCCGCCGAACGGGTGGAACGGATCGCCTACCACGCCGATCAGCGCTTCTTCCGGCCGTTCGAGGCGCCACCCGAGCCCGATCTGATCTGCAGCGCGGGGCAACTTCTGCGCGACTACCCGACGTTGGTGGAAGCGGTGCGTGGCCTCCCGCTGCGCCTGCGAATCGCCGCGGGCAGCCCCTGGATTGCGAAAGAGCTGAAGCCGGGCGCGCCGCTTCCGGAGAACGTCCAGTGGAGGCGGTACTCGAGGTTCGAACTGCGCGAGCTCTACCGGCGCTCGGCCATCTGCATAGTGCCGATTCAAGAGAACGACTACCAGACCGGCATCTCCACCATCCTCGAGATGATGGCGATGGGGAAGTGCGTGATCGCCACTCGCACTCGCGGCCAGACGGACACCCTGGTCGACGGCGTCAACGGCATCTACGTGCCGCCCGGCGACGTCGCCGCTTTGCGCGCGGCCATTCTTCGCGCCGTCGAGCATCCGGAAGAGACGGCGCGGATGGGCGCGGCGGCGCGGCGGTACATCGAGGAGCACGCCACCCTCGACCTGTTCGTCGATCGGGTCTCGGCAGCGACGCTGGCCGGCCGGACAGCGGCACGCCCGGCCGCGGTGCTTCGCTAGCGGAGGAGCGAGGCGCCGGGACCCCATCCTTCCGCGACGGACAACCTTACGGATGTGCAAACTTGATCGCCCCCCCCCGGGGCGGCGGGACCCGTCAGCGTGGGCCTGGATCTGGGTCGGGTGAAATTTTCCAGTACCCCTACCCCCGGTGGTATCCTCCGGAGGGAAGGGGGGCCCGCGGATTTCGCGGGCTTTGGATGATCTTCACCGAAACCAAGCTCAAGGGCGCCTTCGTCATCGACATCGAGCGCCGCGAAGACAATCGCGGCTTCTTCGCGCGCGCGTTCTGCCAGCACGAGTTCGCCGACCATGGCTTGAAGCCCGTCATCGCGCAGGCGAACGTAGCCTTCAACAAGCGCAAGGGAACCGTGCGGGGAATGCACTTTCAGTTCCCGCCTGCTCCCGAGACGAAGCTCGTCCGCGCGACGCGCGGGGCGATCCTCGACATCATCGTCGACCTCCGTCCCGAGAGCCCTACGTACCTCCAGCACATCGCAGTCGAGCTGACCGCCGACAATCATCGCGCGCTATACGTTCCGGAGCGGTTCGGCCACGGCTACCAGGCTCTCGAGGACGCGACCGAGACGAGCTACCAGGTCGGCGAGTTCTACGCGCCGGGGACCGAGGGCGGCCTCGCCTGGGACGACCCGCGGCTCGGCCTCTCCTGGCCGCTGCCGGTGACCGAGATCTCCGACAAGGACAAGGCCTGGAAGCGGCTCGACCAGATCGAAGGCGAGCTCAAGCGAAGGATGTCGATCTAGCGGTTCCGCCGGAGGAGCGGGCTTTGCCCGCGACGGGCGTAGCCCGCAGGGCGGAGCATAGGAGGGGAAACATGATCATCGTCGACCGGGCGCTCGCCGCCCACGAAGCGCAGGGCAAGGCGATCCGCGTCGGCATGATCGGCGCCGGGTTCATGGGCCAGGGGCTCACCAACCAGATCGTCAACAGCGTGCGCGGCATGCGCATGGCGGCCATCTACAATCGCAAGCCCGAGCGCGCGATCGGCGTCTACAAGTACGCGGGTTGCGACGACGTGGTGGTGGCGAAGACCCAGTCCGCTCTCGACGAGGCCATCCGCAAGGGCTCGCCCGTCGTCGCCGAGGATCCCTTCACCATCTGCCGCTCGCCCGAGGTGGACATCGTCGTCGACGTGACGGGCTCGGTGGAGTTCGGCGCCCAGATCATCCTCGAGGCGTTCGCCAACAAGAAGTCGGTCGTCCTCATGAACGCCGAGGTGGACGCGACCCTCGGACCGATCCTCCGCTTCTACGCGCGCAAGCACGGCCAGATCCTCTCCGCCTGCGAAGGCGACGAGCCCGGCGTGCAGATGAACCTCTTCCGCTGGGTGAAGGGCCTCGGGCTCATCCCGCGCGCGATGGTGAACGTGAAGGGGCTGCAGGATCCCTATCGCAACCCGACCACGCAACAGGGCTGGGCCGAGCGGTGGGGACAGAACGCGGCGATGGTGACCTCCTTCGCGGACGGGTCGAAGATCAGCTTCGAGCAGGCCATCGTCGCCAACGCCACCGGATTCAAGGTGCGCTCGCGCGGCATGTCGCGGGGCCTCAAATACGACGGCTCGATCATGGACGCGCCCAAGCTCTACGACCTCGAGGAGCTTCGCGCGCTGGGCGGGATCGTCGACTACACGGTGGGCCCGTCGCTCGTGAAGGTGTTCTGCCTCGCCGAGCACCCGGACCCGAAGCAGCGCCACTACTTGAACCTGTACAAGATGGGCGAAGGCCCGCTCTATCCGTTCTGGATTCCGTACCATCTCGTGCACTTCGAGGCCCCGAACGCCATCGCCCGCGTGGCCCTCTTCCAGGACGACGTCGCGGAGTCCCTGGGCGGTCCGGTCGTCGAGGTCTGCGCGGTCGCCAAGCGCGACCTCAAGGCAGGCGAGGTGCTCGACGAGTACGGCATGTACATGACCTACGGCGAGGCCGTGAACGTCGAGGAGATGAGCGCCGGCCGGTACCTGCCCGAGGGGCTCGTCGAAGGCTGCAAGCTCAAGCGCGACATCGCCAAGGACCAGGTCCTCACCTACGCCGACGTCGAATTGCCCGAAGGCCGGCTCGCGGACCGCCTGCGCGCGGAGCAGTACCGGCACTTCCGCGGCGATCCCTGGCTCGAGCAGCACCTCGAGGCATCGGCGAACGGGGCGAACCGCGACCGCACCGCTGCCCCGGCCCGACCGGAAGCGCAATAAACGGCTTCGCCGCCTCAACGAATTGTAAGGTGACCGGAAGACGAGCCTTTTGGCTCGATGCGCCGCGACCGCACACCTACCTGCTCCGGCGCGCAGCGGGTGTTTAGCGTAGGTGTGATGGTACAGTAATAATAGATGCTCGCAGCTTTGATTCTAGGCGTACTTCTCGGCGCAGATGCGGCCGGTTACCAGCTTTCCGCGCGCAGCGAAACGCGCAGCGGATCGGTGGGAGCGGCCGGCGTTCCCTCGCCCTCTCTCGACGAGCAGTTCAACATCCTCGCCGGTGTTTTCGGCACGAGCGGCCGGATGCGCGGCGATCTCTCGTACGCTCCGAGCCTCACCTACGATTTCCGCAGCAAGGGCGATCCCGACGTGCTGCACCGCGGCTTCGCGACCGGGACCTACCGGCTGGCGCGCGGCACCACGCTTATCTTTGGCGAGAACGTCGCCTACGGGCATCGCGACTTCCGCCCGCTCGCGCCGCAGCCTCAGGATCCCGCGCAGGCCTTGCCCGCGGTGGTGGACCCGAAGCTCGCGCAGCTCGGCGTCGTCTCCTATCTGCAATGGGGTACCGGAGTCGGCATCGACCAAGCCCTCGCGCCGGGCATCGTCCTCGGTGTCCATGGCTCGTACGGCGCCAGCGGGGGAGCGGACGCGGACGCGCGCCGGGCGCTCCCGCTGCAACACACGGCGAGCGGCTCCGCGCGGCTCGCCTGGGTCATCGACCGGCGCGATTCGATCGGGTTCTCGACCGGAGCGGTGCGCACCTCCACGGGACCGGGCATCTCGAGCACGATTCTCTCCGCGGGCCTGGGGCTCGATCACCGCTTTTCCACCGCCACCGTTGGAACGCTCGGCGCCGGCGCTTCCCTTTCCCGCGACGAGACCTCTGGCGTCACCAACGTCGCGCCGGTCCGTCCCACCGCGGCGGCGGGGATCACGCACAGCGAGCTCGTTTTCGGCCGCAAGGTGGTGAGCGCCGCCCGCGTGGCCGTCGACACGGCCATCGATCCGTTCGGAGGCAGGACGTACTCGCGGGTCGAAGGGAGCTTGAGCGTCGGCTTCGTTCCGCTGCGCGACCTCTCCTTCCAGGTGCGCGGGTCGGGAGCCCGCGGCCTCACCAACCGGCCCGAGCTTCGCAACGGGCTCTGGCAGGTGGAGGGAACTTCTTCCTACGCTTTCGCCCGCGGGATGGACGTGAGCCTCGGTTGCCGCACGGCCTTCGCGGACGCCGCAGCGACTCCGCAGCTGCAAGGGACGCAGTGGAGCGCGTTCCTCACCTTCGGCTTTGCCTACGCCGGACGGATCTGAGCCCGATGTCCAAGGCCCTCCTCATGTCGATCCTGGTCGCCACCATCGCCTTGCCGGCGAACCTCGCCAAGGATCCGAATCCGCTTCGCGCCCTGAAGCGGACCTTCTTCT
>VBKL01000233.1 GCA_005879805.1 Deltaproteobacteria bacterium
ATCGGCGCCGCTCATCTTCGGCAGGTCCTTGGGCAGCACTTCCCCGAGGTCGCCGTCGAAGGCGACCTTCGCCTTTTTCGCCATCGTCTTCAGAAGCTCGAGGCGCTCGTCGTGGGACTCGGGATAGAAGAGCGCGAGGTGCTCCTCCGCGCGTCCCTGCCGTTTCAAGTCGACGGGTAGCAGGTCGGGGCGGCTGGTGAGCAGGAACCAGACGATCTTTCCCCGGAACTCCGTGTTCCCCATGAAGGCGGCGATGCTGGCGAAGACCCGCTGCGAGGTCCCGCTGTCTCCCTGCGCGCTCCGATTGCCGAGGAAAGCGTCCGCCTCGTCGATGATCACCGCCACCGGCCACATCGCCTTGAGCAGGTTGAAGATCTTCTCCAGGTTCCCCTCGGTGACGCCCTGCCACTGCGAGCGGAAGTTCAAGAACTTCACGCAGGGGATTCCGATCTCGCCCGCGAAGCAGGTGGCGAGGAACGTCTTTCCGGTGCCGACCGGGCCGGCGATGAGGAACCCCATCGGCACCACGTCGCGCTTGCCGCTCTGGATCGCCTTGGCGGTCTGCCGTAGCATCTCCTTGGCCCGCGCATGGCCGGCCACCATGTCGATGGAGAACGCCGGCTCGATGAACTCGAGCAGGCCATGGACCTCGGCCAGGATGATCTCCTTCTTCTTTTCCTTGAGCCGCTCCGGCGTGAGCTTGGGACCCGCCATCGCCTCGGTGAGCACGCGATCGAGCGCGACCCGGCTCATGCCGGCGGTCATCTGCGCCATCGGAGCCGCGGGGATTTCGCTAACCTCGCGCACCGGCTTGCCGCTCAGCTTCCACTCGATGTATTCGAGCCGCTCCTTCTCGTCGGGAAGCGGGATCTCGATCTGCGACGCGTAGGGGTTCCGGCCGATGCGCGGGTTCAGCTCCGCGAGGTTCTCGGCGACGAGACAGACGGAGAAGTCGGCGGAGAGGAACTGGGGGTCCTGCGCCCACTTCACGAGGGTGACGAGCGCGTAGCGATCCTCCCCGGGCATGAATCCGAGGTCGCCCGCCGGCGCCACCGTCTCGGCGAAGTCGATGACGATGGCGACGCTCCTCCCGTCGGCGATGCGCACCCGCGCATACGACTCCAGCAAGGGAAATGCCCGCGCCGGGTCCTTGGGGACCGCCTTCGCGTACTCGGTGCCGAAGAGCGTGTCGTAGCCGGCGACCGCCGCCATGAAGTCCTTCTGCATCTCGGGGATCGCCCACTCCGGGAACGAGGCGAGCGGATCGGCGGCGTGCGAGCGCGACTTGCGGGCCATCGGGTCTCCTCCGGAGAGCGGCCATTGTAGCCGCGCCGTCGCTACTCCGCCGTGAGCGCCCGGGCCGGATCGAGCCGGGCCGCCGCCCGGGCGGGGAAGAAGGCGCCCGACAGCGCCGCGAGGATGGCGACGCCGATTCCGAGCAGCACGTGGACCCCGCGGAAGACGAAGAAGCTCTGCGGCTTGAAGGGGAAGTCCGGCAGCGCGGTCCGCGCCAGCGCGTCGACGGCCCAGCCGCCCGTGAAGGCGAGCAGGACGCCGAGCAGGCCGCCCGCGATTCCGGTCGCGGCCGCCTCGACCAGGAGCAGCGAGGCGACGTCCCCGCGCGTCGCCCCGACCGCGCGCATGACGCCGATCTCGCGCGTGCGTTCCCGCACCTCGGCGTAGAAAGCCTGCGCGATGTTCACGGCCGCGAGGGCGGTGATGAGGGTGGCGAGGAGCGAGAGCGCGACCGTCACCAGCTCCACGGCGGCGCCGATCTGCAGAGCCCGGTTGCGCTCGCTCTCGTCCAGCTCGAGCCCCATCTTCTTCACCGCCGCCGCGACGCTGCTCACCTTTTGCGAGTCCTGGGCCCGGAGCAGCACGCTCGTGTAGCTCCCGGTGTCCTGGCCGAATCGGGCGTTGATGCGGCGGACCGCCTCGAGAGGCAGCGAGATTCCGGCGAGCGGCGCGCGGTCGGAGAACCCGACCAGCACCAGCGCCGTCTCGTACGCCTGTGGCAAGGTCTTGCCCGCGACGTAGCTACGACCCAGCTCGACGGGGAACTGGAACCCGACCAGCATCGTGTCGGTGAGCGTAGGTAGACCTCGCTGGGGCGCGAACACCTTGTTGTAGATCTCGAGGAAGCGCCGGTTGAGGACGATCGGGATCGGCTTGCCCTCGCCCTCATCGGCGAAGGGCATCCTCGCATCGCCAGCTACCAGATCGGCGGGAACGCCCGATCCGACGAGCTCGAGGCCCATGTGCAGCTCGCGCCCGAAGAAGAGGCCGTTGTAGCGGGTCACCGCCGGAATCCGCAGCGCGAGCCTCGGATACGCTGCGGCGACGCCGGGCAGGGCGCGCAGCCGAGCCACCAGCGCTTCGTCGAGCTTCATCTCGCCGAGGAACGAGCCGATGCCGACTTGCGGGACGACGACCTCCACCTCGCGTGTAGAGACGGGGAAGACGTCCCCGACCACCTTGCGTACGCCGCGACCCATGGCGAGGAAGAAGACGAGGCAACCGATCCCGAGCGCCACTCCGCCCGCGCTGACGAGCAATGCGCCGAGCTCCCGCGCCAGGTTCCCGCGGGCGAGCCGCCACAAGCGAGCGGGCCTCATGCGGAACCCTCGAGCGTCGGATCCGCCGCCAGCTCGCCCCGTTCCAGCACCAGGACGCGGCTCGCGGCGCGCGACATGCGCTTCTCGTGCGTGACTACCAGCAGCGTCATTCCTTCCCGGTGCAGGCGCTGGAACAGATCGATGATCCCCTGCCCGGTACGCGCGTCGAGGTTCCCGGTGGGCTCGTCGGCGAGCAGCAGCGGCGGCTTGGCGACGAGCGCGCGGGCGATCGCCACCCGCTGCCTTTCGCCGCCCGAGAGCGCGGTGGGACGCGCGGATGCCTTGTCGGAAAGCCCTACCGTGGCGAGGGCCTCGCTCGCGCGGGCATGGGCATCGGGAACGCCGTCGCCGAAGAAGTCGGGGAGGAGCACGTTCTCCAGCGCGGAGAGGGAGGAGAGCAGGTTGAAGGACTGGAAGACGAATCCGATCTGCGCGTGGCGCAGCGCGGAGAGCTCCGGATCGTCGAGCCCGCGCAGGTCCCGCCCGAGGATCTTCACCTCTCCCGCGTACTCGCGATCGAGTCCGCCGAGGATGTGCAAGAGCGACGACTTGCCGGTGCCGCTCTGGCCCTCGACCGCGACGAACTCGCCGCGCCCGACTTCGAGATCGAGGGCGCGGAAGAGCTCGGTGCGGGCTCCGCCCGGCTCGCGGGGAGGGTACGACTTCTGCAGCCCGCGCAGCTCGATCACGTTCCCGTTCATCGCTGCCCCGCGGGAGCAATCGCGACGTCGATGTCCGCGCGCAGGCCGCGATCGGTCGGAATCGCCGCCGCGGTCGCGCGCAGCGCCGAGAGCGGCTCGATGATCTGACCGACGACGGACCGGGCGACGTACGCCTGGGGACCCGATCCGTACGTCGCGTCGGGCAACGAGCGGACGCGGGCAGCGAGCGCGGCGAGATCGACACGGACCGCGGCCCCCGGATCCTGGGCGAGCACCGGCGGAAGGGAGGGATCGCGAGCGGCCGCAAGGATACCGCTCAGCTCGCGGGCGCCGTAGCCGCCCGCGAGCCAGGCGACCTTCTGGCCCGCAACGGTGGCGAGGCCGAACCGAGGCCCTTCGCCTCCCGCGTACCGGACCTGCCAGCCGTCGGAGGTGCGCTGGACCTTGGCCCCAGCTTTGGGGAGCGCGGCGGCCAGCGATTGGAGCGCGCGGGAAAGTCGCGTCTCGTCGGCGACGGGCGCGAGCGCGAGCAGTTGCAAGGACTCGAACGGGCTCCGCGTCCGCCAGTCGAAGATGCCGTAATCGACCAGCGCGCCGAGCTTCGCCGAGGGCGAAAGACCGATTGCCAGCGCGGCTCCAGGCGCGAGCGCGGGGGCGATGTCTCGCAGCGGATCGACACCGCCGGCCGCCAACGAATCCATTGCCTGGGCGATCTCCGGGATCCGCCGCGCCTGCCGCAGCACCTCCGCGGGTTGCAGCCCGAGCCGCATCCGCACCGGTGCATCGGCGGGAAGAAGCGCCGCGAGCCCGCCCGCGCCGCCCGGAAGCGCCGCGCGGATCTTCGCCACTTCGTCGCCGGTCCCGCGGTAGGAGATCTTCGCCGACACCCCGGCCGAGGTACCGGTGAGCCCTATCGTGGTCTCGCCGGGAAGCGTTCCCGCGAGGGTCCGGGCCGCGGTCCCGCGAAAGCCGAGCGTCCCTTCCGCCGCGAGCACGGTCAAATCCTGTGGCCCGATGTCCTCACGAGCGCCGCGGAGGCGATCGCCCGAGGAGAGCGATTCCTCCGCCTTTCGCGCCGCCGCGCTCGCCACTTCCGCGGCCGGGTCGGGCCCGCGGGCGACGACGGCATACCCGCGCACGAATCCGTGCGCGATCTTCTCGATGACTCCAGGCCGCGAGTAGATCGTCACGCGGGTGCCCGATCTGTTTTCCTCCGAGCGCTCTGCGAAGCCCGCCCTCTCACGGAGGATGCGGTCGAGCGTCTTCGCGAACGCGTCCTGGTTCGCGACCGGAAGCGCGGCGACCCAGCCCGGGCGCGGATTGCCCTGGGTCACGGCCACGGCGGCGCCGCGGTCGGGATCGAGCCCCGCGGAGGTGAGCCCGTCGCGGGTGAGCGGATCGAATCCGAGCTGCGCCGCGGTGCCGCGCCGGTTGGCCTCCAGCTGCTCGCCCCCCGGGATCCGGGCCGCGCGGGCGAACAGCTCGGAAAGATGCTGCGCGAGGGAGGCCAGTGGCGCGGTGATCACGGCAGCCACCGGACGCGGCGGGAGCAGCTCCTCGGCGGCCTTGGCGTTGGCCGCGCGGCGCGAGCAACCGGCCTCCGAGCAAATGGACGCGAGAGCGAGCGCGCAAATCCAACGGGCGGTCTTGCCCCCTCCGCGCCCCCGCGCGTCGAACATGGCGGCCGCTTCTACCGTCCCCGCCGCGATCGGACCATGCGCTGGAAGCGCGAACTGCGGGTCATGTTCCAAAGGTAGACGCCTTCCAGCGCCGCTCCGGCGAGCAGGATCGGGCCGGAAAAGGGCAACATCGCCGCCCCCACGAGCACCGCGCCGATCCCGATCAGGTTCGGCTTCATGAGGAAGGCTTCCTTCGCGAACGGCAAGGCTAGACGCCGACCTTGGTGCCCGGCCCGAGGGTCTTCGCGCCGCCGGCCGACTCGGCGGGGGCCTCGAGGCCCATCTCCTGCTTGAACTGCTTGAGCAGCTCGGTAGCGCGGATCTTCTCCGCCTCCTCCTCGATCTTGATGCCCTGGGTATCGACGTTGGAGAGGGCCATGTCCATGCGCGCCTCGTTGACGGCGGTCTGCTCCTGGATCTTCTGCAGCATCTCGTCGTGGGTGGCGTCGATGCCCGCGACCTGGAAGCTCTCCATCGCGTCGGCGACCTTGCTCTGCCACTTCGCCCGCCGCGCGTCGCGCAGGGCCTGCATCGCCTCGGCGGTCTTGCGATCCTTCTCGCGCATGAACGCCTGCTTCACTTGCAAGGCCTTGTCATAGGCCTGCCGGGCGGCGCTCAGCTGCTGCTCGTTGCGCAGGAGCGCGGACTTCACCGTCTGGAGCTGCGTCGCGTAGGTGGTCGCGATGTCCTCGCGGCTCGCCTGGAGCGCCGCCTTGATCTTGGAAGTGATCTCGACGGAGTCGTTCTTGTACTTCTGGTTTTCCTTCTCCAGCAGCGTGACGTTCGCCTTCACCATCGCGATCGATTCGTTCATCTTCGGGACCTGATCGTTCAGGTCGCGAATGTTCTGCTCGAGGATGAGCTCGGGATCCTCGGCTGCCGAAACCATCCAGCCGAAAACCGAGCGAAAAGCGCGCTTCATACGCTGCCACATGAACGGAATCCTCGCGGTGGATTGTGCCGAAAGGCGCGAGACAGTAAGCACGGTTCCCCATGGCTGGCAAGGACGCGCGCGCTCTCGATCCGGCCTCCTTGGCGCACGGTTGCGCGCTCCCTTCCGAGGTATTTCCCGACTGGAAAGCTTGCTTTGGCCGCAGCGCTCCCCTCGAATTGGAGATCGGGCCCGGTCACGGACACTTCGCCCTCGATCATGCCGCGGGCAATCCCTTCCTGGACCTCGTCTGCATCGAGACGAGGCGGGTAGACTGCGAGCTCATCCGGGAGCGCGCCAGGGAGCGCGGCCTCGCGAATCTCATCGTCCTGCAAGGCGACGCGAAGCTTCTCTTGCCCCGCCTCTTTCCGCCCGGGTCGCTGTCGGGCTTGCATGTGCAATTTCCCGATCCCTGGTGGAAGAGGCGGCACCGCAAGCGCCGCATGGTCGACGCGGAGCTCGCCCTGCGGATGCGGACGCTCTTGCGCCCGGGCGGTGCCGTGGACTTCCGCACCGATGTCCCCGCCTACGCGCAAGCCGCCCTCGGGGTCTGGGAAGAGACGGGCTTCGAAAACGCCGCCGGAAAGGGAAAGCTCTGGACCGATCCGCCGGAGGTGCTTTCGACGCGCGAGCGGCGTTACCTCGTGACCGGGCAGCCCGTCTTCCGCGCGCGGTTCGTGAATCCGGGACCTCCGGAAGGGGAGCTTGCTCTCAGCGCAACCGGGCGCGACTGGACCGATGTGCGGCGCAAATGAACGGCCGCGATTGCACGCCGCTGCCCCCTGGGTCATCTTCCGCGCCTCATGCGGCTCTTGCTGGTCCTTCTTCTCGTCGCCGCTTGCACTCCGCAAAGGCCTCCGCCGCCCGGCGCTGCCGGTCCCGTCGAGGCAGCCAAGGAGTTCGCCGCTGCCGTCCAGCGCGGCGACGCAGCCACGGCCTCCCAGCTTCTCTCCGCGCAAACGCTCCGCGAGGCGGACGCCGCGGCGGCCCGCGCCCGGGCGTTCGCGGGCGATGCGGGCACAGGTCCCGCGAGCGGCCGCCAGATGCTGTTCAACTCCGCGCTGCCGCAGGGCAAGGTCTCGGTGCGCAAGATCCGCCAGCGATCGGACGGCGACGCGACGGTCGAGGTGAAGGACGAGGCCGGGACGGCCACGCAGTTCCGGATGTTGCTTGAAGGCGGATCGTGGAAGGTCGATCTGTCCACCGGGCAGGAGCTTCGCTAGTATCCGGCCCCCGATGGCGAACCTGCTGCATCCGGACGACACCGAGGAAGAGGATCCCGTGCCCGAAACGCCGAACGACCCCGGTGAGTTCGTCCTCGCCGATACGGCCGATGACGAGATCCTCGCCGGCCTTCTCGTCCGCGCCGCCGAGGAAGCGGGCATCCCGGCCATCCTGCAGGACCCGCGCGACGGCGTCGTCGGCAAGCTCGCCTCGCCGGTCGACTCCTTCCGCATCCTCGTCCCGGCCCGGGATCTCGAGAAGGCCCGGCAATTCATCCGGGCGCGCCGTGAAGCGCTCGAGGCGGATCCGGAGGGAGCGGGCAGGGCCGCCGAGGAGGCGGAGGCCGAGGAAGAGTCGAAGCGCTGAGCGGACTATCGGGCCGCGATCTTGGCGACCCGCGCGCTCGCATCGAGCGGCTGGACCAGCGCCACGCCGACCACCGGCCACTTCTTGAATTCGCGCAGATGATCGACGAAGTCCGCCACCGGGACGTCGATCACCTGGTGCTCCTTTCCGAACGACGCGTGCCGCACGACCATCTGCCCGCTCGAATCCCGCACCACGAGACCCATGTGCGAGACGCGCACGACGTACTGCGGGTCGGCGGCGCGGACGATGAGCAGGACGGTTCCCCGCGGCATCCGGGAGGACAGCTTCTTCGCCTGGTCGAGGGGCACGTACCGTAGGGCGAACTTCCCGTCCGGGATGCGCGCCTCGGCGAGCCGTTTCAGGCCCGGCACCTTGCTCCACTCCTCGCGGCGAAGGACGAGCGAGGTCTTGGCGGCCTTCGCATCGACCTTGGTGGTGATTTCGCGCAGGTACCCCTTCTTCTCGTTGGAAGGGAGCCACTGCGCTTCGGTGAAATGGTTGCGGGTCGAGAAGGAAACCTTCGCCGGCGTCTCGGCGTAGCGGATGTCGTCGAGGATCTCCTTCGCCGAGTCGACCGAGCGGGCGTTGCTCATCGCCAGCACCGTTTCGACGAAGGTCTGGCAGTCGACCTGATCGACGCGCCAGCGCGGCTGCGGCTCGGGTCCGTCGCCGCCCTCGCCGAGCGGATATTGGCCGTAGGGAACGCCGACGAAGAGCGACGAGATCTGCTCCACGCGGGCGGCGAAGTCGCGCTGCTCGTGCGCCTGCGCGATGGCGCGGTCGAGGTCCGCGGGGGACATCGCGACGATCGCGGCCGTCGCGACGAGAGAAGCGAGCATGCCTCGATGGTAAGAGGGCACCCTCGCGCCGGCAAAGAGGATCCGCCGAGGCTTGCCCTCGGCCGCCTGGCCGCGTGGGGAAAAGTGAGGAAGCTACTTCTGGCGGTACGTGATGCGGCCGCGCGTCAGGTCGTATGGGGACAGCTCGAGCTTCACGCGGTCTCCGGGCAGGATGCGGATGCGGAACTTGCGCATCTTGCCCGACGCGTACGCCAGCACCGTGTGCTTGTTGTCGAGCTCGACGCGGTAGTTCCCGCCGGCGAGCTCTTCGCGCACGGTCCCTTCGACCTCGATCCCTTGTTCCTTCTCCGACAAGCAAATCCTCGTTCCCGGCCCTGCGGGAAGGGCCGGGGAGTAGCACACGCCGAGCGAAGGGAGCAACCGGGCTCACCACTCCAGATCGGGAAGCGCGAGTGGAGACTTCGGGACCTTGCCGAGAGCGAAGGTCCGTGCCCGGGCGGCGAGGCCCTGCCCC
>VBKL01000082.1 GCA_005879805.1 Deltaproteobacteria bacterium
CGTCGGTGAGCGCGTGCACGCTGCGATACGCCTTGGCGAAGATCTCGCCTCCGGCGCGATTGAGCGTCTTCATCTGCTCGACCGCCGCCCGGAGTAATTCCGGCGACGCCTTCTCCTTCTTGATCGCGGTGACCGCGATTCCCGTCCCGAGCGCCTTGGTGAGGAGCAGCGCGTCTCCGGGCTTCGCTCCCGCGTTGGTGAGGATGCGCCCCGGATGCACGAGGCCCGTCACGGCGAGGCCGTATTTGGGCTCGACGTCGTCGACGCTGTGGCCGCCGATGATCGGGCAGCCCGCCTCCTGCGCCTTCTCGGCGCCGCCGGCGAGGATCTCGGTGAGCAGCTCCCAGGGTTGGCCGCGGGGGAAGCCGACCACGTTCAGCGCGTAGAGCGGGACGCCGCCCATGGCGTAGACGTCGCTCAGCGCGTTGGCGGCGGCGATCGCGCCGTAGTCGCGCGGGTCGTCGACTACCGGAGCGAAGAAGTCGACGGTCGCGACCAGGCCGCGCTTTCTGTCGATGCGAAAGACGGCAGCGTCGTCGCGCGTCTCGGTGCCGACGAGGAGCGCCTCGGGACGGGGCAAGGAAGGTAGGCCGCGCAGGACCTGCGCGAGCTCCGCGGGGCGGAGCTTGCAGGCTCAACCCGAGCCGTGGCTCATCAGCGTGAGCCGGGGCAGGCGGGGCGGGGCGCTCTCTGCGATGTCGTGGGGCGCGGTCACGGGAAAGCGATGCTAACCGGGGACCGGAAGATCGACCACCCCTTAGAACTGGCGCAAGTAGCCCCGCTGGATGAGCGAGGCGAGCTTCTGGGCCGTGTCGGCATCGCTGGCGTCGGCCCTGTCGAGCACCGCCTGCACGACCCCGTAATTGTGGACCAGTTGCACGAGGTCGATCTCGTCGGGCTGCAGATCGCGGAGCTTCGCCGTGAGCGGCATGGCGATTCCGATGGCGGCGGTCGGCGGAGGCAAGCCGGCGACGGCGAGATCGTCTCCCTGGCGGAGCGCCTCCATCACCAGGATCTCGGTGCTGTCGGTGATCTCGTTGGGCATCGGCGCCTGCTCGCCCTCGAGCGGCACGAACTCGAACGCGCCCTGGCCCCAGGTGGTCATCCGGAAGAGCGCCTTCTTGGGCGGCAGCGACGGGTCGGCGTCGACCGAGGCGGAGATGACCCGCCCCTTGCGGAGGTGGACGCGGCCGCCGCGAATGCCGCGGATGACGATGGCGCCGGTCTTCTTGGAAGTGGAGAGAAGCTGGAGCAGATCGACGAGCGGCACTTCCTCGAGGCGGCCCTGCACCGCGCTGCGCTCGCCGCCCGACTTCTGCTTCTGCGCGGCGGCCTTCTCCAGCGCGGCCTGGGCGGTGCGCCGATCGACCACCTCGCCGGGAAGCTTATCGACCGCGATGAGCTTCAAGATGCTCGTCCCGATCAGGATCCGGTCGCCTTCCTTGAGCTTCGCGGTCTTCACCTTCTCGCCGTTGACGAAGGTGCCGTTGGTCGACCCGAGATCGCTGATGGTGAGCTCGGCGGGACCGATGTGGAGCTTGGCGTGCTTGCGCGAGACCATGTCCTCGATGAGGACCATGTCCAGATCGGAGGCGCGTCCGATGACGAGGTCGCCGGTTCCGCCGATCGGATACTCGCCACCCTGGTATTTGCCGCTGATGAAGCGCAGCGCCCAGCCGCGGTCGCTCATCGGGTCCCTCTTGCCGGTCCGCGCGCCTCCTTCTGGGAGAGCTTCAAATAGACCTGCGCGGTGCGGTGCTCCGGATCGCGCCTGAGGATCTCCTGCCATTGCGCGAGCGCCTCGTCGATCTTGCCGGCCGAGGCGAAGGCGATGCCGAGCGCGACGCGGGCGGCGAGAAGGTTCGGCGCGTCGTGGACCGCGCGGCGCAATTCGCCGAGCGCGGCGTCGCGCTGTCCTGCATCCCGGAGCGCGTTGGCGAGCTTGAGGCGCAGGTCGGCGAAGGTCGGGCAGAGCGTGAGCGCGCGCCGGTACTCGACGGCGGCGTCGAGCGGCCGCCGGCAGCTCATGTATCCGTCGCCCACCTGTGCGTGGAGGTTGGAGATCTTGCCGCGGCTGAAGGAGTCGAGCGGCTCGTCGCCGAGGGCGTCCTTGGGCCCCCCGCGCGCTCCTTCGGTGGCCTGCGCGTAGAGTTGCTGCGCGCGCTCGTACTGGCCGACGTCGTTGCAGAGGATGGCGAGATTGAGGACGGCCTCCACGTAGCCGGGATTGATCTCCACCGCCTTCTCCAGCGCGTGGAGGGCAGACTCGAACTCACCCATCTGGTGGTAGATGAGACCGAGCAGGTGATGGACGTCGGCGTACGCCGCGCCCCTCGCGATAACCTGCTCGAAGATGCCCGCGGCGGCGGCGTACTCGCCGCGCCCGTAATGATCTTTGCCCAGGGCGACCAGCTCCCGGACCTCTTGGGCGTCCATGCCGATGGGATCGTCTCCGCTAGAAGTTGGGGCGCGAAAGGTATCACCAATGTGTAATCTTCGAGAAACTCAGCGGGGGGCGTCGCCCGCCGGTTTGGTCGGCTGGGGCTCGTTCGGAACGGGCGAAGGCCGCGGAGGCGTTGAGGATTGCGGCTCGGGGAGGTCGCTGCGGGGCGGGGGTTTCGCTTCCGTGGGACCCGGTTGCGAGGGGGCCTTTGCCTCGGTGGCCGCAGGGGGAGCAGGCACGACCTCAGGGAGAGTGCGGAGCCGGGCTTCCGCCTCCGCGCGGTGCTCGTTGCGAGGCGCCTCCTGCACGAGGCGCTGCAATGTCTTCCTCTCGGAACCCTTATCCCCGAGGTTCCGGTAGGCCTCGCCGGCGCGCCACAGCGCTTCTCCGCGGAGCCTTCCCGCCTCCAGATCTCCGTAGGTGTCCGCGAGCGAGAGGAAGCGGCCCGCTGCGCCCTTCCAGGCGTTGCGCTTCCAGTAGAAGTCCGCGACGTAGCGGTCGTGCGCGGCGAGGCGCTCGCGACATACGTTGATGAGGTCGCGCGCCCTCGGGACGTACTCGCTCTTCGGGTAGCTGATGACGAAGCGCTGGAGCGCGTCGTTCGCCGAGCGGATCGGCGTCTGGTCCTTCTCATACGAAGGCGGCAGCAGCCAGAAATCGGAGGGCTTGTCCTGATAGAAGGCGAGCCCGACGCGGTACGAGGCGTAGTCCGCCCGTGGATGCGACGGGTGGCTCTTCACGAAGTCCTGGTACGCCGTCGCCGCGCTGGCGAAGTCCTCGCGCTCGAAAGCCATGTCGGCGAGCGCCAGTTCCGCGAGGGCCGAGTACTGCGAGTACGGGAAGTTGGAGCGCACCCATTCGAGATAGCGGGTCGCCTCGATGTAGTTCTTGTCGTTCTTCTCGTTGATGCCGCGCTTGTAGGCGCGCTCGGCGTTGGTCGCCTCGGCCCCGGTGACGGGCTTGGTGATGTCGAGGGAATCCTTGCCGCCCGCGCAGGCCGCGAAAAGGACCGCGGCGGCGCAAAGGAGCGCGCGCCCGGGTCTACCGCTCACCGTCATCGTCTCCATCCCAGGCGACTCCCAGCCTTCGCGCGCGGCGCGACAGAACGCCCGAGCAACGAGCGCGCCCGGTTGCGAGCGACCTCGCCGTCGTCGAGATATCCCAGTTCCCGGACGCGCGCCACGGCAGCTTCGACTTCCGCGGCCGGATACTGGCGGGAAACGAGGAGGCGCCGCAGCTCGGCCTCGGTGCGGCCTCTCGCCGCGAGGAGCTTCAGGGCTGCGTCGAGCGCCGGGCGCTGCATGCGGGCCCGGGCGCGGTCAGAACCGCTCGATCTGGAAGTCGTCCTCGGCCGGAGCGGCCGGAGAGGCGGCCGGCTTCGCCGCGGGCGCGGGGCGGGAAGCCGGAGAGATGCGGCCGAGCGCGGCGCCGGAGCCCGGTGCCGGAGCGGCTGCCGGACGCGGCGCGGAAGCGGCGGCAGGCCGCCCTGCGGAGGCGGCCGGCTTGGCGGCCCCGGGCTGACCACCGTCCTCGGGCTTCTGGTCGAAGCTGTCCCAGGTCGAGTCGCTCGTCGCGCTGATGCCCGACACGCGGAGCGCGAAATCGTCCGGGTTGCTCGACTGCCGCACCGCCTCTTCGTAGGTGATGATGTTCTGCCGGAAGAGGGTCATCAGCGACTGGTCGAAGGTCTGCATCCCGTAGGTGGTGTGGCTCTGCGAGATGGCGGCCGTGATCTCTTTCGTCCGGTCCTTGTCCTCGACCATCTCGCGGATGCGGCTGTTCGCGACCAGCACCTCGACGGCGGCGACGCGGCCCTTGCCGTCGGCGCGGGGGACCAGGCGCTGCGAGATCACGCCGCGGAGCACCGATCCAAGCTGCAGGCGGACCTGCTTCTGCTGGTGGGGAGGGAAGGCGGAGATGATGCGGGTGATGGTCTCGGTCGCGTCGAGGGTGTGCAGCGTCGAGAGCACGAGGTGGCCGGTCTCGGCGGCAGTGAGCGCCGTCTCGATGGTCTCGAGGTCGCGCATTTCGCCGACCAGGATCACGTCAGGGTCCTGCCGGAGCGCGCTCTTCAATGCCTGCCCGAAGCTGAGCGTGTCGACGCCCACCTCTCGCTGGTTCACGATCGACCGCTTGTCGCGGATGAGGAACTCGATCGGATCCTCGATGGTCATGATGTGGCAGGTCTCGTTGGTATTGATGTGATCGACCATCGACGCGAGCGTCGTCGATTTTCCCGAGCCGGTGGTGCCGGTGACGAGGACGAGGCCGCGCTGCTCGCCCGCGATCTTCTCGAGGATCTTGGGGAGGAGCAGCTGCTCGATGGTGTTGATCTTGAAGGGGATGACGCGGAGGACGACGCCGATGGTGCCGCGTTGCTGGAAGCAGTTGACGCGGAAGCGGCCCAGGCCGGGGACGCCGTAAGCGAGATCTAGCTCGTTCTGCGCCTTGAACTTCTCCTTCTGGTAGTCGTTCATGATGCCGTACGCCATCCTCGCGATCTCCTCGGGAGGAAGGCGGCGGGCATCCTTGAGCGGCACCAGAGAGCCGTCGACGCGGAACATCGGCGGGAGACCGGCCTTGAGGTGGATGTCGGAAGCGCCACCTCGGAGGGCGACTTGCAGGATCTCGTTCAGTTCCATCGTGTTTTCGGCCTCGTGGCGAGGCCTGGGACAGTAACAGAGCGATTCCGACTTTTGCTAGGAAGGTCGGGTAGGTAGGCCGAGCAGGAAGTAGGTGGGGACGATCGTCGGTCCGGAAGTGCTCCGCCCGGCGGAGCAGGCGCTCGCCGGGCGGGATCGTGAGTGCGAAGGCGTTCAGCGCTTCTGTTTCGCCTGCTGCGCGACGAACTCGTCCTGGGCCTTCTTCATCTCGGCGGGCGTGAGATCCTTCACATGCTGCGCCAGCGTCCACTGGTTGCCCCAGCGGTCGATGACCGTGCCCATGCGGTCGCCCCAGAACATGTCGGTCGGCGGCATGGTGGCTTTCAGGCCCGCGCCGGTCGCGCGCTTGAAGGCGGAGTCGACGTTCTCGAAGTAGAGCCAGAGCCTGGTCTTCCAGGGATCGTTGCCCATCTCCGGCGCGGCGTCGCTGGTGAAGATGGTGGAGTCGCCGATGCGAAGGGCGGCGTGCCAGATCTTCTTGCCGGTCGGATCCGGCGCGCGCGACAGCTCTTCGGCGCCGAATGCCTTCTTCCAGATTTCGATCGCGTCCGTGCATCCGTCGACGGTAATCGACGGCGTGACAGTGTGCATGCCCTGCGGAATTGCCTTGGCCATTGTGGAACCCCCTTGTACGAGCGGCGCGGAGTCTAACCCCGGGGGGTGACAGGCGCGACGGCGGGAAGGCTACCGCTTGGAGAACTGGAACCGCTTGCGAGCGCCCGGCCGACCATACTTCTTCCGCTCCACCGTCCGCGCGTCGCGGGTGAGGAATCCCGCTTTCTTCAGTGCGGGACGGAAGTCGCCGTTCAGCTTCGTCAGCGCGCGAGAGATCCCGTGCCGGATCGCGCCCGCCTGCCCCGAGAGGCCGCCCCCGCAGACGTTGATGAAGATGTCGACCTTTCCGAGCTGCTCGACCACCTCGAGAGGCTGCTTGAGAACCATCTTGCTCGTCTCGCGGCCGAAGTAATCGTCGAGGGTGCGCTCGTTGACGGTGAACTCGCCCGAGCCGGGCTTCATGCGCACGCGCGCGATCGATTCCTTGCGGCGGCCGGTTGCGTAGACGAGCAGTTCCTTCGTTGCCATTCGGATTCCTCAGGCGTCGCGCGCTTCGACGGCGGTGGGCTTCTGGGCCGAGTGCGGATGCTCCGCGCCAGCATAGATCTTGAGCTTCTTCATCATGGCGCGGCCGAGATTCGTGCGCGGGAGCATCCGGCGCACCGCATCTTCGACCAGCCGGGTTGGGTGGCGCGCGACTGCCTGCTCGGCCGTGTACACCTTCAAGCCGCCCGGGAACATGCTGTGGTGGATGTACTCTTTCTTCTGCCACTTGCTGCCGGTGAGGCGGACCTTCTCGGCATTGACGACGACGACGAAGTCGCCCGTGTCGGCGTGAGGCGTGAACGTCGGCTTGTGCTTGCCGCGAAGCATGCTGGCGATCTGCGTGGCGGCCCGGCCGAGGACCTTGTCCTTGACGTCCACCACCACCCAGTTCCGCTGGGCCGTATGCTTGCTCAACATGCGCGTCTTCATCGAAGGGCCCCGAGCATGGCGCGGCCGCGCCGCGAAAGGGGCCGTCGGATACGCGATCCCGCCCTGCCTGTCAATACGCTGGATTCGAGCCAGCATCGCTTGCCTGGGTCTTGTGAAACGCTAGAATCACCCCATGGCGACGCTATACGTGAAGGACGTCCCGGACTCCGTGTATCGCGCCCTGAAGGAACGCGCCAAGAAATCCGGTCGCTCCTTGTCGGCCGAGGTCCGGCAAATTCTCCAGGAAACGGTCCCGCCGAAACGGTCGCGAGCGGAGGTCGTGGCGTCGATCGAACGTCTCCAGCGCAAGATTGCACGTGAAATGAAGGGCAAGTGGCTGGACCCGGTTCAGTCGATTCGCGAGGACCGCGACAACCGTGATGAGCTGCGTCGTTGATGCGAGTGTCGTTGCCCGATGGTTCATCGGCGACCTCGACGATTCCGACGCCGCCGCCGCCAGAGTCGTTCTCGACGGGTACAAGAAAGGCGACCTGCAACTTCACGCTCCCGAGTTGATGCCGATCGAGGTCGCGAACGCTTTCTGGAAGGAAGTTCGATTCGCGGAGTGGTCGGCGTCACGGGCTCGGGAAGCCCTGACGGCGTTCCTCGAAGTCCAGGTTGCGCTTCATCCTCATCGAACACTGGTGCTCGAAGGTTTCGAGCTAGCCGTCACGCATGGACTGTCCGCGTATGACACATCCTACGCGGCGCTCGCGAAAAAGCTCGACGCGCCGTTGTGGACTCTCGATCGGAAGCTCGCTCGCGCGCTCGCGGGCGCGATCGACGTCAGGATTCCCCCGACGAGGTGACTATTTTTTGCGCTGCGCCTCGAGCGCCGCGAGCCTCTCCTTGATACGCGCCTCCTCGCCGCTGTCGCTCGGCTCGTAGAACTTGCTCCCCCGCAGTTCGTCGGGGAGATACTGCTCCGGCACGTAGTTGCCCTCGAAGTTGTGCGGATACTTGTACCCGCCCGAGTAGCCCATCGATTTCATCAGAGGGGTCGGCGCGTTGCGCAGCTTCAAGGGCACGGGCAGCGCGCCCTTTTCCAGCACCGCTTGCCGCGCGGACGAGTACGCTTTCAAGGTCGAGTTGCTCTTCGGGCAGCTCGCGAGGAAGGCCGCGGCCTGGGTCATCGGCAAGACCCCTTCGGGCAAGCCGACCAGCTCGAAGGCGCGCAGCGCATCGACCGCGACGGAAAGCGCGCGCGGATCGGCGTTGCCCACGTCCTCGCTGGCGAAGATGACCATGCGGCGCAAGAGGAAGCGGGGCTCCTCGCCCGACTCGAGCATCCGTACGAGATAGTAGACGGCAGCGTCGGGGTCGGATCCGCGCAGCGACTTGATGAAGGCGCTGATGGTGTCGTAGTGCGCGTCGCCAGACTTGTCGTAGAGCAGCGTCTTCTGCTGCAGCGCTTCTTCCGCGTCCTTCTCGGTCAGCTCGGTCCGCTTCTCCGCTTTGGCCCGCGCCGCCGCGACTTCCAGCGCATTCAACGCGCGCCGCGCGTCGCCGCCGGAATGCCGCGCCACGTGATCGAGGAATGCCTCGCCAGGACGAACTCCGTCGCCTCCGAGGCCGCGCTCCGCATCGGAGGCCGCCCGCAACATCAAATCCCGCAGGTCGGCTTCCTCGAGCGGCCGCAGCGCGAAGACCCTGCAGCGCGAGAGCAGCGCCGAGTTCACCTCGAAGCTCGGGTTCTCGGTGGTCGCGCCGATGAGCGTGACGATGCCCTTCTCGACATGGGGCAGGAGCGCATCCTGCTGCGCCTTGTTGAAGCGGTGGATCTCGTCGATGAACAGGAGCGTCCGTTTGCGCTGCTCGTCGAGCAGATCCCGGGCCTGCGCCACGGTCTCTCGAATGTCCTTGATGCCGCTGTCCACGGCGGAGAGCGCGACCAGCTCGGCCTTGGTGGCGCGCGCGATCACCCGCGCCAGCGTGGTCTTCCCCGATCCCGGCGGCCCCCAGAGGATGATCGACGGGACCTGGTCGGTCTCGATCGCCTCCCGCAAGAGCGTGTTGGGGCCGAGGATGTGCTTCTGCCCCGCGATCTCGTCGAGGGTGAGCGGGCGCATCCGCTCGGCGAGCGGAGCGTTGCGGGCCTCCTTTTCCGAGGCGGCGCGGAACAGATTTCCGCTCCGGCCGCGCGGCATGTACGTTCCCTCTCCGACCTCATCGTCGTCCTCGGCGGAGACGGCACGCTCATCCATGCCGCCGGTCTATGCGCTGGTCGCGAAGTGCCGATCCTCGGCGTGAACCTCGGGACGCTCGGATTTCTCACCGAAATCCCGAAAGATGTCGCCCTGGCGATGCTGGAGAAGGCGCTCGCCGGAGAGCTCTCCGCCTCGCGCCGGCTCATGCTGCACGCCGAGGTCAAGCACGGCGCGCAAGTAATCCTCGAAGGCTACACCCTGAACGACGTCGTCATCTCCAAGAACGCGCTAAGCCGGCTCGCGCGGATGGAGGTCCGCATCGACGCCAGCGAGGCCGCCGTCTACGAAGCCGACGGCCTCATCGTCGCCACGCCCACAGGGTCCACCGCGTACTCGCTCTCGGCTGGCGGCCCCATCGTCTATCCGACGCTGGAGGCGATCCTGCTCACGCCAATCTGTCCGCACGCGCTGACGCAAAGGCCCGTAGTCCTTCCCGCCGATCTTCCCGTGCGGGTCCGCCTGGCCAGTCCGGGCGAGATGTTCGTGACGCTCGACGGGGCGAAGGGCTGTCCGCTCGATGCCGGGGATGAGGTCTTCATCCGCAAGGCCGCCCACCGCACCGTGCTCTTGCGCAACCCCGACCTCGATCCCTTCGCCATCCTCAGGCAGAAGCTGCGTTGGGGCGCTCGCTAGCTCCAGCGACGGTTCGGCGCAGGGACGAGCCTCCAGGACCCCGACGTGATAGACAAGAATGTACGGGGGCTCGGAAATGGCGAAGAGCAGCGCGGCCAGCAAGGAGCCGCGGCGCCCGTCTCGCAAAAATGGAGACTCGCCGCAGCGCCGGGACTTCGAAGAGGTCCTACAGAAGTTGCGAGAAGCGCGGAACTTCGATTTCCGCAGCTACAAGCGCGCGACGCTGTACCGGCGGATCCAGCGGAGGATGCAGGATCGCCGCCTGAAGCGCGTCGCCGACTACTCGAAGTTCCTCGACCAGCATCCCACCGAGTACGACGCGCTCCTCACCTCCATGTTCATCAAGGCGACGTCGTTCTTCCGGGACCCGGAAAGCTGGGACGCGCTCTCCACCAAGGTCATTGGTCGAGAGCGTTCCGCCGCGGATCCTCAAGGACTACTTCGTAGAGGATGGGTCCGGCTATACGGTGCGCAAGGACGTGCGGCGCGCGGTGGTCTTCGGGGTCAACAACCTGCTCACCGATGCTCCCATCTCGCGGCTCGACATGCTCTCGTGCCGGAACCTCTTCATCTATCTCGACCCCGACGTGCAGAAGCGCATCCTCACGCGCTTCCACTACGCGCTCCGGCAGAAAGGGATCCTGGTCCTTGGCAAGAGCGAGCTGATTCCGTTTGCCGCCCGCATCTTCGAGCCGCTCGATCTCGGGCGCCGCATCTACCGGAAGGACGGGCGCCACGAATCGACCGCGGCCCAGGAGCGGCTCTCGGGGCTCATCGAGCAGCAGTCGCTCGACCGGGCCACCCAGAAGGAGCCGGCCGGCATCGACCGCTTCCACCGCGACGTCCTGCAGTCCATCCGCGTACCCGTGGTCGCGACCGGAAACGACGGCACCGTGCTGCTCTGGAACGGCGCCGCTGCGGCGCTCTGGTCGCGCAGCGAGTCGGAGGCGATGGGCAAGAAGCTCACCGCGCTCAATCTCGTCGGCCTTTCCGGCGATCTGCTCATCGAGAAGACGAGAGCCGTTCGCGAAGGTCGTTCCCAGGCCGAGCGCGGTACGGGTACCGTTTCGCGCACCGGATTCCCGCAGGTCATCCTCGAGATCGAGGTCTCTGCGTTGCTCGACTTCGCCGGCCAGCGCATCGGCCTCCTCTACATCGCCCACGACGTGACCGCCTTCCGCGAGATGGAGACGGAGTTGCGCCACGCGACCGAGGAGCGCCAGTCCGCGCTGGAGGAGATGCAGACGGTCAACGAGGAGATGCAGTCCTCCAACGAGGAGATGGAGACCACCAACGAGGAGCTCCAGTCCGCCAACGAGGAGCTGCAGACGACCAACGAGGAGCTGCAGTCCACCAACGAGGAGCTGGAGACCACCAACGAGGAGCTGCAGTCGACCAACGCCGAGCTGGACGCGACCAACCGCGAGCTCGCCCACCGCACCGACGAGATGAACAAGCTCGCCTTCTACCAGCGGACCATCATCCGCAGCCTCACCGCCGCGGTGGTGGTGGTCGACGCGCAGGGCCGCATCACCATGTGGAGCCTCGCCGCCGAGCGTCTCCTCGGCCTCGCCGAGAACGAGGCACTCGGCCAGGTGTTCTGGAACCTTTCGGTTCCCGCCATCCCGCGGCAGGTGCTCAACAAGGTGCGCAAGGCGCTCTCGCAGAACCTCGCCAACCGGAACGAGGAGGTACGCTACGAGCTTCCCAGCGGAGGCGCCGGCACGGCCACGCTGGTCGTAGTACCCATCGTCGACGGCGGCGCGGGTCTCGGCGCCGTGATCATTTTCGAGGACACCACCCGGCAATCGGTGCTGGTTGCCGAGAACGAAAAGCTGAAGGCGCACAATGGCTCGCCGGAAGACCAGGCCTGACGCGCCCGACGGCGCGAAGGGCAATGAGCTCCGGGACAAGTACTCGGAGCTGACCCGCAAGTACGCGGGAGCCGTCGCCGCGCTCGAGAGGCGCAGCGACGAGCGCGTCGTCTCGCGCTTCGGGTGGCTCGGCCTGCAGGCGACCGGTACGGCCTTCGCGCTCTTGCGCGGCAACTCCATCGTCCTCACCAACCGGCGCTGGAAGCAGCTCGCACTCGGCGACGGGCCCTGGCGAAGCCGTTCCGACTCCGCCGGATCGAAAAGCTACCCTGACCTGAACGCGCTCGCGCTTTCCGAGGCGAAGGCGTCGCTCTCCGTCGAGAGCGGCACCGTGACCGAGGTCTTCGATCGCGCGTCGAGCGACACCTCGCTGGAGCTGCGCTTCGAGGTGGCCTCCAGCGGCGACCCTCCCACGGTGATGGCCCTCGCCACCGACGTGACCGAGCGTCTGCGCCGCGAGCAGGAGCTGATCCGCACCCGCGAGGCGCTCTTGCAGAAGGAGCACCTGCGGGTGATCGGGGAGCTGACCACCTCCGTCACCCACGAGATGGGAAGCACCTTGCGGGGAATGGCCGCGAGGCTGACGGTGATGAGCACCGACCCGGACACGGTCCGGAAACACCGGGCCATCCTGCAGGGATTGGTGGAGTCGGTCCACGAGAGCCAGCGCGCCTTGCGCCGACTCCTCGCCGCGGCGCGCGCCGGAAGCCTGACGGTGGCCCCCGTGCGGCTCGGCGACGTCGTCGATCAGGCCATCGCGGTCCTCGAGCTCGACGGCAATGGCTCGCAACCGGTGCAGGTCAAGGTCTCCCTTCCGGTGCCGCCCGTCCTCGGCACTCCGGTCGAGCTTTCGCACCTCTTCATGACGCTCCTGCGAAACGCGCGGGACGCGATGCCGTCCGGCGGTCCCATTTCAATCGACGGAAAGGCCACCAACGGAGCCGTCGTCGTGCGCGTTGCCGATCGCGGCACGGGCATCCCACAGCGGGTGATGCCGCGGCTCTTCGAGCCGTTCTTCACCACCAAGGGCGAGAAGGGCAACGGTCTCGGACTGTGGCTTGCGGCCTCGACCATGCGGAGGATGGGCGGCGCCATATCGGCGGCGAACCGCTCCGGGGGCGGCGCGGTCTTCACCCTCCGCTTCAGGCCTGCGATTTCGATCGATGGGCAGTTGCCGGCTTTGCAGGCGCCGTCCCGGGACCATCTTCCTCGCTCTCAACGGACGAAGAAAGCCCGTGCCTGAGCGCCTGGCGTACGATGGCCGCCTGCCGTTCGGCGGCAGTGGCGCGATCGTCGAAGCGCCCCGCGGTCTTTCCCTGCTTCAGCTCCCGGCTCCGCACCGCCAGGCGCCGGGCGAGTGAAGCCTGCTCCTCGAGGGCGCGGAGTGCCGCCCACAACGCACCTTCCAGCGCGGACTGCTGCTCCATCCGCAGCGCATCAGGGCCGTAGGCATGACCGACCCGGCAGCGGAAGCGCAGCAGGTCGCCGTCATGGATCTCGTTGAGCACCCCGCCGCAGGCGGGACAGGAGAATTGCGACGGCTCGCCCGGCGCGGGGGTGACGTCCTGCGAGCCGTCGTCGAGGGCGATGCGCGCCTCGCGCTCGAGGAGCTGGTTGTGGGGGCGCTTCGTGTCCGCGACCTGCTCCCTGGAGAGACGGACGAGCAGCTCGGCGATGCTCGCGACCTTCAGGCAGTGGTCGACGTCGGCGTTTTGCAAGGCGTTGCGGGGCATGTCGCCGCAGATCGCCTCGTTGGGATCCTGGACGACGCAGATGCCTCCGAGCTGCTTGATCGAGACGAGGCCCGCGGTCCCGTCGTCGAGCGATCCCGAGAGGACGACCCCGACGACGCGCGAGCCCGCGGCACGCGCAGCCGTCCGGAAAAGGGGATCGATGGCGGGGCGGTGCCCGCCTTCCTTCGGTCCGGACGACAGGCGCAGCGTGCCGTCGTGGACGAGGAGGTGCCGGCCTGGAGGAGCGACGTAGAGATGGCCGTGGACGGCGCGCTCGCCGCCTTTCGCATGTGTCGCCGGAAGTGCTCCCGCCGCGCTGAGGATGCGCGGCAACACGCTCGGCCGGTCCTGAGGGATGTGCAGCACGACGAGGACGGCTGCCGCCAGATCGTGGGGAAGGTGGGAGACCAGCTGCGAGAGCGCTTCGACGCCGCCCGCCGATGCTCCGATCACGAAGAGATCGCGGGTAGGCATGTTCGCGAGCGTACTCCTCAAAACCCGGTTCGTCGCCCTCGGACCCTGCGTATCGCTACGTACGGCACCCCACATTTGCTTGCTTATGCAAGGCGCAGAGGCGTATTGCCGATCGCATGACGATCCGCGTGGCGCTCGTCGACGATCATCGGCTGTTCCGGGAAGGGCTCCGCGCGCTGCTGGGAACGCAGCCGGATTTGTGCGTGGTCGCTGAAGCTTCGGACGCGCGGGAGGTCCCCGCCACGGTCGAGTCGTCCGAGCCCGACGTGGTGGTGCTCGACTATCAGTTGAAGGGTATCGCGGGTCCTTCGATCGTCCGGGACTTGATTGAGCGGAATCGCAACCGCCGCATCCTGGTGCTCAGCATGCATGCCGAGGAGGACCGCATCGCGCAGGCGCTCGCCGCCGGTGCGCTCGGCTGGGCCAGCAAGGAGCAGGCCGCGACGGAGCTGTTCGGGGCCATCCGGACCGTCGCGAGCGGCAAGCCGTACCTGGCGCCGTCGCTGTCCCATTTCGTTTTCGATGACTACGTCAGGATCCAGCGCGACGGGAAATCCAACTCGACGCCTCTCGCAGCCCTCACCGGGCGGGAGAAGGAAGTGTTCGAGCTCGTCATCCGCGGCCTGCCCAACGACACCATCGCGCAGACCCTGACCATCAGCCGGCGCACCGTCGAGACGCACAGAAGCCGCATCCTGCACAAGCTGCATGCGCACTCGGTCGCGGATCTGATGCGGTTCGCCGCCCGGCACGGGCTGCTCGACGCGTAGCTCGACGCCTTCGTCCACGGAATGTCGGACCGGTCTGCTAACGTCCGGCGATGCTCGATCTGCTGACGGTACGCGCGTTCGCGATCATCGATGAGCTGGAAGTCCGCTTCTCCGCGGGGCTCAACGTGCTCACCGGAGAAACGGGCGCGGGGAAGACCATCCTCGTCGATGCGCTGCACCTCGTTCTCGGGGGCCGCGCCCAGGCCGACGTGGTGCGCACGGGCGCCGAGGAGGCCGAGGTCCAGGCGCTCTTCTTGCCCCGCGATCCGGAGCGGACCGATGAGCGGCTGCGCGCTCTCGGGCTTCCCGCTTGCGGGGCCGAGATGGTGGTCCGGCGGATCGTCCAGCGCGAGGGGCGGAGCCGCGCTTACGTCAACGGCGCCCTCGCGACCGCGGCCCAGCTCCAGCAGGCGACCCGGGGACTTCTCGACATCAGCGGCCAGCACGAGCACGTCGGGCTCCTCGACGCGGAAACCCATCTCGACTTGCTCGACGCCTACGCGCAGGCCGGTCCACTCCGCGCCGTCTACCAGGAGGCGTTCGCCGCGCTGTCCGAGGCGGAGCGGCAGCGGGCGCGCCTGGATTCGGACGAATCGGCGCGCGCCGAGCGGGCGTCCTTCCTGCGCTACCAGCTCGACGAGCTTGCCAAGGCGGACCCCCGGCCAGGCGAGGACGAGGCGCTCGCGCAGGAGCGGCGGGTGCTGTCGGCGGCCGAGCGGCTTCGCGCCGGGGCCGGGCGCCGATCCGGAACGTCTCGCCGAGCTCGACGAACGGCTGGAGCTCTTGCGCAGGCTCGCCCGCAAACACGGCGGATCGCTGGAGGCGGCGCTGTCGCGCAAGCGGGCGATGGAGGAGGAGCTGTCCTCGCTCGACCATCACGACGAGGCGCTGCTCGAGGCGCAGGCGCGCGCGACCGCGCTCGCGGCGCAGGCCTTGCGCGCGGGAAACGAGCTGTCCGCCCGGCGCAAGGCAGCCGCGGCGGGGTTCTCGCGGGCCGTGGCGTCTGAGCTTTCCGGCCTGGGGATGGGACGTACCGAGCTGTCGGTCCGCTTCGGAGCGCCTCTCGCGGGTGTGCCGGCCGGGGCGGAGATGCTGGGCGCGCGTGGACTCGAATCGGCGGAGATCCTGCTCTCCCCGAATCCGGGCGAGGAGCTGCGGCCCCTCACCCGCATCGCCTCGGGCGGCGAGCTCTCTCGCGTGCTCCTCGCCGTGAAGCGGATCCTCGCCGAGGCGGACGACGTCGACACCTACCTCTTCGACGAGGTGGACGCAGGAATCGGCGGCGCGACGGCCGACGCGGTCGGGCGGGCGCTCTGGTCGGTCGCGCGAGCCAGACAGGTCGTGTGCATCACCCACTTGCCGCAGATCGCCGTCTTCGCCGACCGACACCAGCTGGTCGACAAGGAGGTCGCGAAGGGACGGACGCACAGCACGGTGCGGGCCGTCGAAGGCGACGCCCGCGTCCGCGAGCTGGCGCGGCTCCTCGGAGGTCAGGCCTCGCAAGTCGCGCTCGAGCACGCCCGCGAGCTGCTCGAACAGGCCCAGCGTCCCCAGCGACGCGGGCGCAAGCCAGCCGACGGAACGAAAGCCGCCGAACGCAACTGATCGTCCGCGCGCTCGGCGCGGCGGGCGTTCGTGTACACTCCGACGTTCTGGGGAGCCCGTCTTGACCCGCTTCCGCAGCGCAGCCCGGACCGACGTCGGGATGAAGCGCGAGCACAACGAGGACAGCTTCCTCCTCAACGAGGACCTGGGGCTCTACGTCGTTTGCGATGGCATGGGCGGTCACGCCGGAGGTGAGACGGCGAGCCGGCTCGCGGTGCAGACGGTGGAGAAGGAGCTGATCTCCACCCGGCTGCGCGCCGACGATCCCTTCGCGAGCACCGTGGGCCTCGAGGAAACCCCCCTCGCCATCGCCTTGCAGGAGGCCATCGAGGGGGCTTGCAGCATGGTCTACCGCACCTCGCGCACCGAGCCCGAGTTGCAGGGGATGGGGACCACCTGCATTGCGCTGCTCCTCCGCGGCGACGTGGCGGTGGTCGGGCACGTGGGCGACAGCCGCGCCTATTTCGTCCGCGAAGGAGCGATCGTCCAGCTCACCGAGGACCACTCTCTCGTGAACGAGCAGGTCCGGGCGGGGCTGCTCACCTCGGAAGAAGCGAAGCACTCCAGGCTGCGCAACATCATCACCCGCTCCGTCGGCTTCGAAGAGGACGTGCTCGTCGACGTCATCGGGCTCGAGACCAAGCCCGGAGATCGGTTCCTGCTCTGCTCGGACGGGCTCTCCAACCTGGTCGACGCGGAGGAGATCCGCGTCACGCTGGCCAGCGAGCGGGATCCGGCCGACGTCTGCAAGTCGCTCGTGGGCCTCGCCAACGAGCGGGGCGGGGACGACAACGTCACCGTCATCGCAGTCGAGCGCACCGAGTAGGTGCCGCACGCCTGCTGTCCCACGGCACCCGGCCGTGAGTACGCTCCCTGCTTACCCGCGAGGGCTTGTGTTCAAATTGACGCCTCGTCGATGTTCCGATAGTGGACGCAAGCTTGCGAGCGCGCGGTCGCGCGCCCACCTTGCGCACGAGCCCCGGACTGCCGGGGTTTTGCGTCCGAACCGGGAAGGCCGGGCGTAACCTGTTGGTTGGAGAAGGACGCGGCCCTTTTCAGGTCGCGCGTTTTTTGACGGAGGCTGGTCCTGGACAAGTCGTACACGATCCTCGTCGTTCCGGATCGCGACGCCAAGGTGAAGAAGATCCGCGTCGAGCACCGGGTGCTCGTACGCGCGGTCGTCTGCGCCGGGTTCGTCCTGGTCGGATTCGTCGGCGCGATGGCGCACTACTTCCAAGTGGTCGGGAAGGTGGCCGAGAACCAGCTCCTGCGGGCAGAGAACCTCGAGCTGCAGAACCGCTGGCGGGAGGCGGAGCAGAAGTTCTCCCACATCAACGACGAGCTCGATCGCGTCAAGCGCCTCAACTCGAACCTCCGCCACATCACCCAGCTCAACGATCCCGAGCGCAAGCTCTCCATCGCGGCGCCGGAAGCGACGACCGGGCAGGCGCGCGAGTTCGTCGGCGGCGGCATCGCCACCGAGCCGGCCCAGGCAGGAATGGGCGCGGTCGGGGTCAAGGCAGGCGGCGAGGGCAGGATGATCGCCGACGGCGACTCGCGTCCCGCTCCCGCCGAGGGCGACGGCGATCTCCTCAAGCAGCTCGACGACCTGGGCAAGAAGGTGAAGGTCCAGGAGCAGGAAGCGCGCGCCCTCAAGAGCTACTTCGAGGACCAGCAGGCGCTCCTCGCCTCCGCGCCCTCCATCTGGCCGGTGCGCGGCTGGGTGACGAGCGACTTCTCCGTGCGACTCGATCCCTACACGGGCGAGCGCGTCATGCACGAAGGCCTGGACATCGCCACCGCGATGGGCACGCCGGTCCGCGCGCCCGCCGATGGCACGGTGGTCTTCGGCGGCGTCGAAGGCGGCTACGGCCACGTCCTGGTGATCGACCACGGCTATGGCTTGAAGAGCCGGTTCGGCCACCTCTCGCGCATCGACGTGAAGGTCGGCCAGAAGGTGCACCGCGGCGACTTCGTCGCGGCGGTGGGCAACACGGGCCGGTCGACAGGACCGCACCTCCACTACGAGGTGCGCGTCAACGGTGTCGCGGACAACCCGCGCAAGTTCATCCTCGAAGAATAGAAAGCTCTTCCCACCTGCTCGCTTGACAAGCGCGGCTCGGGCCTTACGCTTGAGCGAATGCGGGGAACTATCGCAGCGGCGTGTGCGGCGGTGTTGATGGGGCTCGCCCCCACGCCCGTGCTTGCCTCGCTGTCCTCCGCCTGCCGCGATCGCATCGAGAGCGTCGCCGGGGCGCAGCGCTCGATCTCGCTCGGCATCCGAGCCGGGCGGGCGGCCGAGCCGAAGGCTTCCCGGACTGCTACGCGCGCTCCCGCCCGCGAGCTCGTGCGCGTGACCTTCACGACGCCCGAGCGGACCATCTGGCGCGCTCCCTCCGCGCCTGCCCCGAGCCGCGCTCCGCCTGCCGCCGCCTGATCGCTTTCCTGGCGCAGCGTTCCGCGGTACGGCTCTCCCACTCTTTGCATCGGCAAGGTCCAAGCGATGTTCAATTACGTGATCAAGAAGATGGTCGGCACGAAGAACCAGCGCGAGCTGCGCAAGATGCAGCCCGCCGTCGCCCGCATCAACGAGCGCGAGGCCTGGGCGAAGGGCCTTTCCGACGAGCAGATCCGCGAGCAGGTCCGCGCCTGGCAGAAGGAGGTCGCGGACGCTCCGCCGAAGGAGAAGTCGGCGGTGCTCGATCGCATCCTGCCCGACTCGTTCGCGCTGACCCGGGCGGCCAGCATGCGCGCCCTGGGGATGCGGCACTTCGACGTCCAGCTTCTCGGCGGCATGGCGCTCCACAAGGGCAACATCGCCGAGATGAAGACCGGCGAAGGCAAGACCCTCGTCGCCACCTTGCCCTGCGTCTTGAACGCGCTCGAAGGGAAGGGCGTCCACGTCGTCACCGTCAATGACTACCTGGCGAGGCGCGACGCGGAATGGATGGGGCGGCTCTACCGCTTGATGGGTCTCTCCGTCGGCTGCGTCGTGCACGGCCTTTCCGACAAGGAGCGGCAGCGCGAATACGCCGCCCACATCACCTACGGCCAGAACAACGAGTTCGGGTTCGACTATCTGCGCGACAACATGAAGTTCCGCCTCGTCGACTACGTGCAGCGCGAATTGCACTACGCCATCGTCGACGAGGTCGACTCCATCCTCATCGACGAGGCGCGCACGCCACTCATCATCAGCGGCCCCTCGGAGGAATCGACCGACAAGTACTACGTCATCAACAAGGTGATCCCGGGGCTCATCCGCGACCGCGACTTCACCGTCGACGAGAAGGCGCGCTCGGTGGTGCTCACCGACGACGGCGTGGAGAAGGTGGAGGCGAAGCTCAACGTCCCGAACCTCTACGACCCCGAGCAGATCGAGACCCTCCACCACGTCGAGCAGGCGCTCCGCGCGCACACGCTCTACCGCAAGGACCACGAGTACGTGGTGAAGGACGGCGAGGTCATCATCGTCGACGACTTCACCGGCCGCCTCATGCCGGGCCGGCGCTGGTCGGACGGGCTCCACCAGGCGGTGGAGGCGAAGGAGAACGTCAAGATCGAGAACGAGAACCAGACGCTCGCGACGGTCTCCTTCCAGAACTACTTCCGCCTCTACACCAAGCTGTCCGGGATGACCGGCACCGCCGACACCGAGGCCGAGGAGTTCGGCAGCATCTACAAGCTCGAAGTCCTCGTCATCCCGACCAACAAGAAGAACGTCCGCAAGGACCAGCAGGACACCGTCTACAAGACCGAGCGGGAGAAGTTCACCGCGGTCTGCAACGAGATCGAGGAGAAGAACAAGAAGGGGCAGCCGGTGCTGGTCGGCACGGTCTCCATCGCCAAGAGCGAGGTGCTAGCCGCTCTGCTCAAGAAGCGCGGTGTTCCCCACGACGTCTTGAACGCCAAGCAGCACGAGCGTGAGGCGGAGATCGTCGCGCAGGCCGGGCGCAAGGGACGCATCACCATCTCCACCAACATGGCCGGCCGCGGCACCGACATCCTCCTCGGCGGCAATCCCGAGTTCCTCGCCCGGCGCGACGTGGGCGCCGAGCCGAACGCGAACGAGATCGAAGGGCGGCTCGTGCAGGAACGCGTCGCCAAGGCGAAGGAGAGCGGCGAGACGAAGTTCGCGCCCGTGACGGCCGCCGAAGTCGATGCCGAATTCTCGCGGCAACACGCGGACTGGAAGGCGCGCTTCGACGCCGCCATCGGCAAGTACCGCGACGAGTGCGCCCGGGAGCACGAGCAGGTGGTCTCGGCCGGCGGCCTGCACATCCTCGGCACCGAGCGGCACGAATCGCGGCGCATCGACAACCAGCTTCGCGGCCGCGGCGGCCGGCAGGGCGATCCCGGCTCCTCCAAGTTCTACCTGAGTCTCGAGGACGATCTGATGCGGATCTTCGCGTCCGATCGGATTTCCAAGCTGATGGAGACCTTCGGGGTCCAGGAGAACGAACCCATCGAGCACCCCTGGCTCTCCAAGGCCATCGAGGGCGCGCAGAAGCGGGTCGAGGGGCAGAACTTCGACATCCGCAAGAACCTCCTCGAGTACGACGACGTGATGAACCAGCAGCGCAAGACCATCTACGGGATGCGCAAGGAGGTCCTCGCCGCCGGCGCCGGGATCCCGCTCGTCTGGTTCACGGAGGACGCCAAGACCAAGAAGAAGACCCGGCACGAGAAGATGGTCTCCTGGAAGGACCAGGAGGAGCACTTCTACGACCTCATCGAGGACCTCATCATCGACATCGTCGACGAGGCGGTGCCGCAGACGAAGAACGACGAGTTCCATCCCGAGGTGCTGGCGCTGAGGGTGCGCGAGCAATTCAATACCGACATCAATCTTGCGGGCGCGCATCCCGACCAGGAGAAGCTCCAGCTCGACATCTACAACGTGGTCGAGAAGAGGCTGAAGCAGAAGTTCGAGACGCTAGGCGACGACTTCCGCGCCTACGCGCAGTGGCTCTACCTGAACGCCATCGATCAGCTGTGGAAGGACCACCTGCTGCAGATGGACCACCTGCGCCAGGGCATCCACCTGCGCGGTTACGGGCAGAAGGATCCGAAGATCGAGTACAAGAAGGAAGGGTTCGAGCTCTTCCAGATCATGAAGGGGCGCATCGCCGCCTCGACCATCTCCATCATCATGCGCGTCGAGCCGGTGCAGCCGCAGGCGGCCGCGCCCGCCCAGACGGCGACCCAGACGCAGCGACCCGCGCAAGGCGCTCGCGGCGGAACGCTTCCGCCTCTGCCGCAGCGGCGTGCCTCGCGCACCATCGAGTCGCACGGCGACGGCCCGAATGCGAAGGGCGCCGCGGTCGCGTCGGCCGGGCAGATCACCCGGGCCGGCCCCCGCGTGGGACGGAACGATCCGTGCCCGTGCGGGAGCGGCAAGAAGTACAAGAAGTGCCATCTGCCGCTGGAGGAGGGCGGGGCGGGAGCGAGCGCGGAGTAGGTGATCCGATGCGGGTGAGAGCCGGCCGCGAGTTGGGTTTGGCTGGTTAGGGGAAGGGGGGGTGGTGCGCTGGGCCCGGTGCGCGCTTCGAAGTCCACTTAGAACAGTTGTTGCTGCGCACACGCCCCGGGGCGTGTGGGAAGCAGGGCTTCCGGCGCCTGTGACGGTGGAGGACGCGCGGCTGCCTTAGCCTCTTTGCGCTCCTGCCGCAGGCGCTCCATGAACTCGCGACCGTAGAGTTGCTCCGCTGAGAGTTGGTTGTGGGTTCGGCAGAGGAGACGACTCCGGTCCCGGTCGTGCACATGCGTTCGTGCGAACCCATCGATGTGGTCGATTTCCAGAAAGCCCGTCTCTGGACACCGCGTGCCGTCTTCGGCGACGAAGGCGCACCGTCCTTCATCCCGCTCGTAGACCTCCCGCTTCATCGGATCGGGAGCTTCATGCGACGCCGACGTGATGGGAGCCGATGCACGGCGACCTTTCCGTCCGACCGCGAAGCGTTCCTTGAGCACTTTCGCGATGAGCACATCGAGCGCCTTGTCGAAGACCTGGGCGAGATTGCCGTTGGGAATGCGGTGACGTAGCAGGTCCTGCGCTCGGCGAAGCTTGTCGTGGGTAGCGCGCGATGCCGTAAATTCTATCTTGAATGTATCCGCCGAGAGAGGCGCGACGACAGGTCGACGCTCGTTCTGCGACGGTCTGGACGCGGCGGCGGCGGTTTGCGCCATCAACACCAACTCGCGGTTTGGAAGTTTACGAACGATATCCGGCGCCGGTGGCTGTGGCGAAAGTGCCGCAGCGAGCTCCTCGATCTCACGCTTCGACTTGCCAGCGGCCTGCGCCAGCACCCTCTGGTGATTCTCTGCATTGAGATGGGGGACAAGTACGCGCAAGCCAGATAGATGAACCGCCCCTGAGCGGAGTGCGTCGAGGATGGCAGGCAGCTCCCGAGCAAAGCGAGCCACATGGATGCGATAAGCGGCCGCTCCCTCGGAGAAATTGAACTCCCTCATGCAGAACGCGATCATGGAAGGCGACGCGCGCTCCCGGTAGATCTTCCTCGCGTCGATTTCGCCGAGGTAGAGCAGCAGCTCCGCCTCGACGCCATTCGATTTGCGAGCAAGCTCGCGCGTCGAAGCAATCAGATCGTCGTCGTTCATCACGGGAATCGGAGCAGTCGAGTCAATCATGCCGCCCTTCTAGCATCCGGTTTTCTCGGCCCTCGCAGCCTCCGCGTGGTGAACGCGCCGCGCTGAATCCACTCGAAGACCGGCCTACGAAAACGGCGCGCTGTCTGCGCATCTTTGACCTGCTCGTGCTCACTGCGAAGGCTCATTCGCGAATCGAAGCCGCGACGCGCGATTTTCCTGTCAAGCGAAATCGTACTCTTGATTGGGCGTAAATCTGCAGACCGCAATGAACACGCCCCGGGGCGTGTTGCGCGACGGCCGCGGTTTGCAAGCCGATCCACCCCTCCCCCTAATCAGCCCGAACCCAATTGGCGTCAGGCAGTCACCCTCTTTCGAGCACCAGCATTCGCGCGCCCCCTCGCTCTTTTCCGCGCAGATCGCTACCATCCCGCGCACCTCTCAGCGCGGGAGCTTGCACATGCGACGATTCCTGGTCCTCCTCGTCGTTTTCGCGTCCTTCTCCGTCTCCGTAGCCCAGGCGCAGTCGTTACCCTCGGCAAAGCCCGAAGAGGTCGGCCTCTCGACCGAGCGGCTGGGCCGGATCGGGAAGGTCCTGCAGGCCGAGATCCAGGCGAAGAAGTTTCCCGGCGCCGTCGCCGTGGTCGCGCGCAAGGGCCGCGTCGCCTACTTCGAGGCGTTCGGCGCCCGGGACCCGCAGAGCGGCGCGCCGATGACCAAGGACACCATCTTCCGCTTCTACTCGATGACGAAGCCATTCGTGGCCACCGCCGCCATGATGCTCGCCGAGGAGGGGCGGATCGTCCTCACCGATCCGGTTTCCAAGTACCTCCCCGCCTTCGCCAAGATGCAGGTCAGCGTCCCCAAGGTCGACCCGACCGGGCGCCTCACGTACGAGACCGTACCCGCGGCGCGCGAGATGACCGTGTACGATCTGCTGCGCCATGCCTCGGGCCTCGCCTACGGCGAGATCACCGCCAACCAGCCCGTCAAGGACGCGTACGCGAAGGCCGGTCTTTTCCACGCCGACTTCCCGTACGACCAGCGCAGCCTGGCTCCTGCAGAGGAAATCGAGGCGCTCTCCAAGGCGCCGCTTTCCCACAATCCGGGCGAGGTCTGGGAGTACAGCATGTCCGTCGACCTGCTCGGCCGGGTGGTCGAGGCGGCCTCGGGTACCAAGCTGTCCGAGTTCCTCGAGTCCCGCCTTTTCAAGCCGCTGAAGATGGCCGACGCGGCCTTCTCGCTTCCCAAGGACAAGCTGGGCCGGCTCGCGCAGCCGTTCGCGAACGATCCGGCGACCGGTACGCCGAACAAGGTCTTCGACGTGAGCAGCCCTCCGAAGAACGACGCCGGGGGCGTGGGTAGCGTGGGGACGACGACGGACTATCTCCGGTTCGCCCAGATGATGCTCAACGGCGGCCAGCTCGACGGAGCGCGTCTGCTCAGCCGCACCACCGTGACGCTGATGACCTCCGATCATCTCGGCAAGATCAAGGACAACGGCATCACGCCGGGCGAGTTGCTCCTCGGGGTCAAGGGCTTCACCTTCGGACTCGGGTTCGCCGTTCGCCAGGAGGACGGCCTCGCCGCGATGCCGGGCCGCGCCGGCGAGTACATGTGGGCGGGTGCGGCCGGCACCTTCTTCTGGGTGGACCCCAAAGAGCAGCTGGTCGGGTTGCTCATGACCCAGGCGCCGGGACCGTCGCGCGTCTACTACCGCAAGCTCTTCAAGCAGCTCGTCTACCAGGCGATCGCCGACGAGCTGGCGCCGGCGATGTCCGCATCGCGCTGAGCGAAGGAGGCCATCATGCGGCGCTTCCTCGGCATCGTCCTCGTCTTCGCGTCCGCCGCTGCCTGGGCGGACGCGCTCCCCTCGGCGCGTCCGGAGGACGTGGGCCTCTCCTCGGAGCGGCTGGGCAGGATCGGGAAGGTCTTCCAGCGCGAAGTCGACGCGAAGAAGCTTCCGGGAGCGGTCGCGCTCGTCGCTCGCAAGGGGCGGATCGTCTACTTCGAGGCGCTCGGAGCCCGCGACCCGCGTAGCGGCGCCCCGATGAGCCGCGACGCGATCTTCCGCATGTACTCGATGACGAAGCCGTTCGCCTCGGTCGCCGCGATGATGCTCGCCGAGGAAGGGAAGATCGTCCTCACCGACCCCGTCTCCAAGTACCTGCCCGGCTTTGCGAAGATGCAGGTGAGCGTCCCTCGCGTCGACTCGACCGGACGGCTCACCTACGAGACCGCGCCCGCGAAGCGGGAGATGACCGTGTACGATCTCCTGCGCCACACTTCGGGCCTCGTCTACGCGGAGTTCACCCCCAACGGGGCGGTGAAGGAAGCGTACGAGAAGGCTGGCCTCCTCGGCACGGCGACGAGCCTCACCGCGGCCGAGCAAGTCGAGCGGCTCTCCAAGGCCCCCCTGGCGCACGATCCCGCCGAGGTGTGGGAGTACGGGCTTTCCGTCGACGTCCTCGGCCGGGTGGTCGAGGCGGTTACGGGAACACGGCTCGCGGATTTCCTCGAAGTCCGCCTTTTCAAGCCGTTGAAGATGGCGGATACGGCCTTTTTCGTCCCGCGGGAGAAGAAGGGACGGCTGGCCGAGGCGTTCCCGAACGATCCGTCGACCGGCACCGCCATCAAGATGCTCGACGTCGGCGCGCCGCCAGGCAACGACATGGGCGGGTCGGGATCGGTCGCCACCGCTTCCGATTACGTACGGTTCGCGCAGATGATGCTCGACGGCGGCCAGCTCGAGGGGACCCGCTACCTGAGCCGCACGACCGTCGCCCTGATGACCTCGGACCATCTCGGGAAGATCAAGGACAACGGCATGACGCCGGGAGAGCTGCTCCTCGGCGTGCGTGGCTACACCTTCGGGCTCGGGTTCTCGGTCCGTCTCGAGGACGGCTTCGCCGCGACGCCGGGAAGGGCCGGCGAGTTCATGTGGGGCGGCGCGGGGGGCACCTTCTTCTGGGTCGATCCCAAGGAGCAGCTCGTCGCGGTCCTGCTCACGCAGGCGCCCGGGCCTACGCGGGTCTACTATCGCAAGCTCTTCAAGCAGCTCGTCTACCAGGCGATCGCCGACGAGCTGGCGCCGGCGATGTCGGCGTCGCGGCCCTGATCTGGAGAGTGCTGCCTAGGCGGCGCACTCCCCTTCCTGGAGCACCACCTCGAATGCCTTCGACTCCCCCAGGTCGATGAAGTCCTCGGGCGTCGCCGCCGCTTCGGGCAGCTCCTCCAGATCCGCCAGCAAGCTCGAGACGCGCGACAACGGGACGCGGGCGAGGAAATCATCGGGCGCCTCGCCCTCCCGCTTCTCGGCCGAATACAGCTCGATGAGCCGCGCCACCGCCTGACCGGCCCTGCGCGCCGGCACCTTGGCGGCGAGCCGCCCGAACAGCACCTGCTCCGGCTTGGCGCCGCCGCCGACGTAGAGGTGGTACTGCGGCACCGGCCTGCCCGCGATCTTCCGCACCGATCCCTGCAGGCCGATTCCCGCCACATAGTGCTGGCCGCAGCCGTTGGGGCAGCCCGACACCTTGATGGAGAGCGATTCCGCTTTGGCCGCGAGCGCCGGATTGGCTTCCAGCTCGCGGGAGACGAGCGCCGCCACTCCGCGAGAGGCGGTCACGGCGATCTTGCAGGACATCGCGCCCGGGCAGCTCGTCACGTCGGCGACTGTGTGCGCTCCGGGCATGGCGAGCCCGGCGCGGTCGAGCAGGGTGTACAGGGCCGGGAGCGAGTCGCGGCGGACGAAGCGGAGGAGCAGGTTCTGGTCGACGGTGGTGCGCACCTGCTCCTCGCCGCTGAACTCCCGTGCCAGCCCCGCGAGGACGCGGAATTGGGCGGCGGTGGCATCGCCGAGCGGCAGCCGGATGGCGACGGCGACGAGGCCCGGCTGCTTCTGCGGGCGCACGTTGGTCTCGACGAAACGTGCGAAGCCCGGAGAGGGAACGAACGGGCGGGAGGGCTTCTCGCGGATCGTCGCCACCGTCGGCAATTCACCGACCGGGGTTCCGCCTTCGTCGGCGATCGCCTGGCGTTCCTGGTGGTACTCGGCGAGAAAACCTTCCTGCCCGAGCTTGTCGATGACGAACTTGAGCCGGGCTCGATCCTTGCGCTTGCGATTGCCGGTCCGGTTGAAGACGCGAACGACCGCGTCGGCGATGTCGAAGAGCTCCTCCACAGGGGCGAACTCGTGGGCGACGAATCCTTGCCGCCGCACCGTGGAAAGCCCACCGCCGATGGTGACGCGAAAGCCGCGGCGGCCGTCCTTCAGCCGGGCGAGAAGCCCGATGTCGTTGAACCCCGCGCCGACGCAGTCGGTGTCGCAGCAGCCGCCAAGGGCGATCTTGAATTTGCGTGGCAGGGACGAAGAAAGGGGGCCGCGCAAAAGGTGCCGAGTCAAGGCCTCGCCGTAGGGCGTGACGTCGAAGGCCTCGCTGGCGGAGACGCCCGCGTACGGGCAGGCGGTGATGTTGCGCACCGAGTTGCCGCACGCCTCGCGCGTCGTCATTCCCTCGTCGGCCAGCTTGCGCAGCACCGTCTCGACGTCGTCCATCTTCACGAAGTGGAACTGGACGTTCTGCCGGGTGGTGACGTGTCCCTTGCCGGTGGACCAGTTCTCGGCGACGTCGCCGAGGGCGAGAAGCTGCCCGACGGTGAGGACCCCTTGCGGGATCTTCACCCGCACCATCATCGGTCCTTCCTGCCGCTGCCCGTACACGCCGTGGACGAGCCGGAAGGCGCGCCAGGCGTCGGGAGCGAGGTCGCCGCGCTCGAACTTCTCGAGCGTGTCGACGAAGCGATCCACTTCTTCTTCGCTGGCGAATCCAAGGCGGCCGTCGCCCAGATCGTTCGGTAGCTCTACCTCTGCCATGATGCACCTTCCTTGTCGTCAGGCAGCCCGTACCGCGGTAGCCGTAGCCGCGGAGAGCGCTTCCGCCAGCGAGACCACTTCTCCGATCACCAGCACGCCCGCGGCTTCCGGATGCTGCGCCGGCAATTGGCAACCGCCCAGCGCGGCCAGCGTTCCCGTCCAGGACGCCTGCTCGGACCAGGACGCGTCGAGGACGATCGCGGCGGGCGTCTGCGCCGGCCAGCCGCGATCGACCAGCACCTCGGCGATGCGCGCCCGGTTGGCGATTCCCATCAGGACGACGACCGTCAGGCTCTGCGGGGCAATGGCGCGGAGCATCGGCGCGAAGACCTGCTCCGCATGTCCCGAGACGACGGCAAAGCCGGAAGCGAGGCCGCGGTGCGTGACCGGAATCCCGGCGAGGCCCGGCGCGGCGATCGCAGAGCTGACGCCGGGAATGATCTCGTACGGAATTCCGGCGTGGGCGAGGGCGAGAGCCTCTTCCCCGCCGCGGCCGAGCACGAACGGATCGCCGCACTTGAGGCGGACGACCCGCTCTCCGCGGCGGGCGGCGCGGACGAGGAGCCGCTCGATGGTCGATTGCGCAATCGACTTCCGCCGCGCGCGCTTGCCGACGTAGAGGAAGCGCGCGTGCGAGGCGAGCCCGAGCGCGGCCGGGTCGACCAGCGCGTCGTGGAGGACGAGATCGGCGGTGCGCAGCCGGGAGGCTGCCTTCAAGGTCAGTAGCTCGGGATCGCCCGGTCCCGCGCCGACGAGGGACACGAAGCCAGTCATGGTTGCACCTCTCTCGGTTGAGGCTGCGTTGCCGGACCGACCTGGGGGTACAGATCGAGAAGCGCACGCAAGAGCAAAGGCCGGCGGTCGCCCATGGGAATGCCCGTTTCGCGCCATCCGGCGCGGACGCGCTCCCCCAGATCGACCCAGGCGGAGATGTCGTCCGGGAGCACGCGCTCGAGCGCCTCGCGCAAGAGCCCCGCGAGCGCAGGCGCGCGCCCATCGGTCGCCACCGCCACCGTCACCCCGCCCTTGCGGACCACTCCGCCGAGGAAGGCGGAGGCGGATTTCGCGTCGTCCACTGCGTTGACGAAGAGGCCGCGCGCGTCCGCGGCGAGCCGGACGTTCCGGTTCACCTCGGGCGGAGCGGCGGCCACGACGAAGAAGGCGCCGTCGAGATCCTCCGGCACGAAGGCGCGGCGGCGAATCTCGATTTCGGGGCGCTCGATCTCCGGCGCCACTCCGGGCGCCACGACGCGGACGCGCGCCCCCGCCGCGAGCAGCCCGGAGAGCTTCGCGGCCGCCACGCGCCCCCCTCCCACGAGCACGGCGAGCCGGCCCTGGAAGCGGAGGAAAACCGGATACGTCTCGCTCATGCCGCCCTCCGCGAGAGCAAGAGGCCTCGCGCGGCGAGGAGACCGAGCACCTGCGAGGCGCTCTCTTCCACCGCGTCGCGGTCGGTGTGGACCACGAGATCGGGGGCGATCGGCGCCTCGTACGGATCGCTGACGCCGGTGAAATGAGCGATCTCGCCCCGCAGCGCCTTCTGGTAGAGGCCCTTCACGTCGCGCTGCACGAGGGCGTCGAGGCTCGCCTCGGCGTACACCTCGAGGAACGGGATGCCTTCCTCGTCGGCGAGGCGGCGCATCTCGGCGCGGGTCTCCGCATAGGGCGAGATGGCGGCGGTCACCACGCCGACGCCATTCCGCGCGAGGAGCCGTGCGACGAAGCCGATGCGGCGGATGTTCGTGTCGCGGTCCTCCCGGGAGAATCCGAGGCCGCGCGAGAGATGGGTGCGCACCTCGTCCCCGTCGAGGATCTCGACGGCCCGCTCGCCGGAGAGCGCCTCCTGCACGCGCCCGGCAAGGGTGCTCTTGCCGGCGCCGGAGAGGCCCGTGAACCAGAGGATGAATCCGCTCTTGCGCGGCTGCCCGTCCGCGCGGCCGACTCCTCCGAGGTGGGTGCGGAGGATCTCCGCCACCTCGGGCCGGGTGAACTCGCGCGGCAGATCTCCGCCGGAGCGGAGGATCTCGCGGACCCGGCTGCCGGACAGATCGAGCCGATCCGCCGGTCCGTGCGGGCAGGTGCGCGGCGAGGCGAGCGCATCGCAGGCGCGGCAGAAGAAGGTGGGCTCGAAGCGCAAGGGCGTGATCCCCAGCTCGGCGGGCTCGAAGGTATCGAAGATGAGCTGCGACTCGAGCGGGCCGTAGTAGCCGCCGACGCCGGCGTGGTCGCGGCCGACGATGAGATGCGAGATGCCGTAATTCTTGCGCACGAGAGCGTGGAAGAGCGCCTCGCGCGGCCCGGCGTAGCGCATGGCGGCCGGGAAGGCGGCGAGCAGCGTGCGGTCCTTCGGATAGTAGCGCTCGAGCAGCGCCTCGTAGGCGCGGAAGCGGACCGCGGCGGGCACGTCATCGCCCTTGGTCTCGCCGACGAGCGGATGGATGACGATGCCGTCGGTGAACTCGAGCGCGAGCTTGGTCAGGTGCTCGTGGGCGCGGTGGATGGGATTGCGCGTCTGGAAGCCCGCGACGCGCTTCCACCCCTTGGCGGCGATGCGCGCGCGCAGTTGCCGCGGCGTCAGACGATGCGCGGCGAAAGGAAGATCGTCCGGCAGCGGAAAGGCGCGCACCTCGCCCGCTACCAGGTTCACGGGCCGTGAAAGGAGGTACGCGACCCCGGGATGTGCGGCATCCTCGGTGCGGTAGACCGCGCGCGCCTCGGCGAGCGGATCGCGCCGGTGGACCTCGCTCACCGTGAGTACGGCCCAGAGGAACCCGCGGCCGTCTCGCAGCGCGACGGCGGAACCGCGTTCCAGCCGCGCGGCGTCCTCGTCGGAGACGGCGAGCGTCAGTGGCAGGGGCCAGACGGTGCCGTCCGCGAGGCGCATCCTTGCGAGGACGCTCTCGTAGTCGGCGGCGCCGAGGAACCCGCGCAAGGGGCTCGCGGCGCCCACGGCGAGGAGCTCGAGATCGGCCAGCTCGCGCGCATCGAGAACGAGGGAAGGCGAGGCGGCGGCGATCTCCCGCAAGGAGGGCTCCTCGGCGGGCGAAACGATGCGTTCGGTGAGCGCGCCGCCGTGCGGCGCGACGAGGGTCTCCATTCAGGTCTCCTTGGGGACGACGGCGATGCGGGCGTGCAGCCCGCACTCGGTCTTTTCGAAGGTGCGCCAGCGGCCGGCGCGCGGGTTCTCCCCGGCCGCCACCCGCGTCGTGCAAGGCTCGCAGCCGATGCTGGGGTATCCGCGGGCATGGAGCGCATTGACGGGAATCCCGCGCTCGCGGATGCGCTCCCAGACTGCTTCCGACGTCCAGTGGACGAGCGGGTTCACCTTCACGAGGCCGAACGGCGTGTCGCGCTCGACCGTGCGTGCCGAGGCGCGGTCGGTGGTCTGCTCGCGCCGGATGGAGCTGATCCAGGCGTCGAGTCGCGAAAGCTCCCGCCGGAGCGGCTCGACCTTGCGCAACTCGCAGCAGCGATCGGGAAGGCGCTCCCAGAGCGCGCGGCCGTACCGCGCGGCCTGCTCGGCCACGTTCTGCGCAGGCTTTACCGCGCGGATGGTGAGGCCGTAACGGCGCTCGAGCGTTTCCCAGAGCTCGATGGTCTCGGGGAAGAGCAGCCCGGTATCGAGGGTGAAGATGTCGATCGCCAGGCCACCGCGGCCGATGGCATCGACGATGACGCAGCCTTCCGGCCGTGCGCTTGGCTTCAAGCTGGCGTCAGGAAGGAAGCCGCCACCTCAGGCGTGCGCGCGCACCCGGCGCTGGGAAGCGCCAGGGCGACAACAGACGCACTTCTGGATGGCTCCGAACATGGAACGACATCGATATCGGAGCATCCAAGCGATGTCAAATGAAGCGCGCAGGGAGCGGCCGGGCGCCGGCCTTCCCGGTCCTTCATTGCGCGAGTGTCGGGAAGCTGCTAGAAGCAGCGCCCCTTCCGGGAAAAGGTCCCGGAAGGAAGGTCGCTTGTAGGCTCGCAACACCATCCCACACACCTCCCGATCCGGGCAGGGTTCCCCAAGACCGGGGCCTGCAATCGGGCGCGACGGAGGTGGAGGAGCAAAAACGAATGTCGGAGAACGTCGAAACCACGCAATCAGCCCCGCCGCCGATCGATCCCGGCGCCATGCAGCAGGCCATGCAGCCGGCGCAGGGAATCACCATGCGCCAGCTGCTCGAGGCCGGGGTCCACTTCGGTCACCAGACCAAGCGCTGGAACCCGAAGATGAAGCCGTACATCTTCGGCGCGCGGAACGGTATCTACATCGTCGATCTGCAGAAGACGGTCCGCCTCGCCCGCGAGGCCTTCAAGTTCGTTTCGGACATCTGCTCGAAGGGCGGCTCCGTGCTCTTCGTCGGCACCAAGAAGCAGGCCCAGGACGCGGTCATCGAGGAGGCCACCCGCTCCGCGCAGTTCCACGTCACCAATCGCTGGCTGGGCGGCACGCTCACGAATTTCAAGACCATCAAGAGCGGCATCGACCGCCTGAAGGCGCTCGAGAAGATGGCCGGCGACGGCACCTTCGAGAAATTGCCGAAGAAGGAAGTCGCCATCCTCCAGAACGAGATGGACAAGCTGAAGAAGAACCTCGGCGGCATCCAGGAGATGGCCCGCCTTCCCGGCTGTCTCTTCGTCATCGATCCCAAGAAGGAGCACATCGCAATCCACGAGGCGACGCGTCTCGGGATTCCCATCGTCGGCCTCGTCGACACGAATTGCGATCCGGAAGGCATCGACTTCGTCATCCCGGGCAACGACGACGCCATCCGCTCGATCCGGCTCTTCTGCGCGAAGATTGCGGACGCCGCCATCGAGGGCAAGGCGCGCTACGCGGCGCACGGCGGAGGCCAGGAGCAGCAGGCCGAGGGCGAGTCGGGGGCCGAGGATCGCGACCAGGCCAGCGAGCGTCGCGGCAAGCGCGGCGGCGAGCGGCGGGGTGGACGCGGCGGCGGGCGCGGCGGGATGGGCGGCGGCGAGCGCCCCCGGCGCGAAGCAGGTCCCGACGTCGAGGTGGTCCGCAAGCCGCCTCCTCTCGCAGGCGAGGTCACCGAGGCCCCGGCCGCAGCTGCCGGCGACGAGACCCAGGCCGCCAAGGAATGAGGTAGCTGACACATGGCAGAGGTGACTTCGGCATTGGTGAAGGAGCTCCGCGAGAAGTCCGGCGCGGGAATGATGGATTGCAAGAAGGCGCTCTTGGAGTGTGGCGGCGACCTGAGCAAGGCCTCCGACTGGCTGCGCGAGAAGGGTCTCGCCACGGCCGGCAAGAAGGCGGGCCGTTCCGCGACCGAGGGCATGGTCGGGCACTACATCCACATGGGCGGCAAGATCGGCGTCCTCGTGGAGGTGAACTGCGAGACGGACTTCACCGCCCGGAACGAGAAGTTCCAGCAGCTGGTGAAGGACATCGCCATGCAGATCGCGGCGATGAGCCCGGAGTGGGTGCGCCGCGAGGAAGTTCCCGCCGACGCCCTCGAGCACGAGAAGAAGATTAGCCGCGCCCAGCTCATCGAGCAGGGGAAGCCGGAGGCGATGCTGGAGAAGATCCTCCCCGGCAAGCTGGAGAAGTTCTACAAGGAGAAGTGCCTGCTCGAGCAGATCTTCATCAAGGATCCCGAGAGCAAGCGCACCGTCCAGCAGGAGGTCACCGACGCCATCGCGGTGATCGGCGAGAACATCAACGTGCGCCGCTTCGTGCGCATGGCGCTCGGCGAGGGCATGAAGAAGGAGCAGAAGGACTTCGCCGCCGAGGTGAGCAAGGCGATCGGGCCGCAGGGCGGCGAGCCCAAGAAGTAGCCCATGTCGCTCGACGACACCTGGTCGGCGATGATGTTCCGCCGCGCGGCGAAAGCGTGAGCGGGCTACGCGCCGAGGTCGAGGAACGCTTCCGCGACCTGCGCGACAAGATCTGCGCCCGCCTCGAGGAGCTGGACGGCGGCAAGTTCCGGCGCACCACCTGGGAGCGCCCTGGCGGCGGCGGCGGCGAGATGAGCGAGCTGCGCGGCCAGCTCTTCGAGAAGGGCGGCTGCAATTTCTCGAAGGTGAGCGGCGCGCAGTATCCGTCGGCGATCGCGGGCGGTGCGCAGGGCGAGGGCAGGGCACCGGGCGGCGGCGAGAACGACACGGCGCTAGGGATCCAGCCTCCGCGACCCGAGGAACTGGCGGGGAAGCCCTTCTTCGCCACCGGCGTCTCGCTCGTCCTGCACCCCCGCAATCCATTCGTTCCCATCGTGCATTTGAACGTCCGCTACCTGGAAGTGGGCGATACGCAGTGGTTCGGCGGTGGCACCGATCTGACTCCCTTCCGCCCTGTCGAGGAGGACACGCGGCACTTCCACCGGGTGCTGGAGAAGGTTTGCAACGCGCATGGCCGCGAGCTTTATCCGCGCTTCTCCCGTTGGGCGAAGGAGTACTTCTTCCTCGCGCACCGGCAATCGGAGCGCGGAGTAGGCGGGATCTTCTTCGATTACCTGCGCGGGGAATCGCACTGGCCGTTCGTGCGCGACGTGGGCGATGCTTTCTTGCCGGCGTATGCGCCGATCGTCGAGCGGCGCGCAAATACCCGCTTCACCGACGACGACCGCGCCCAGCAACTGCACTGGCGCGGCCGGTATGTCGAGTTCAACCTGCTCTACGACCGCGGCACGCTCTTCGGCCTGCGCAGCGGCGGCAACGTGGAGGCGATCTTCATGAGCCTGCCTCCGCTCGTCGCCTGGTAGAAAGCGCCGCGTCCCGGCGAGAGGGCCGAGGGGACGCCCTGCCCCCTCTGTCAGGGCGTCCCCTCGCCGAAACAACTTTGACCTCAAACGAGTATGTTTGAGCTCAAAGTATAGGTTGGAGTCAAGAGGACCGGAAAGGTTTCGTCGCCCCGGCGGAAAAACCCCTCAGCGCTCTCGGGCTTGGCGAATTACAGCGTTGCCACTCCGCGGCGGCGCGGAGTACAACCGCCCCCTCATGCCGCAGAAGCTCGACGAGCTTGCCGCCGCGATCGCCGATCGCGCGCTCGCGCGTCTCCGGGGCGAGGGTTCCGGCAACAGTGCGAGCCTCCCGGAAACGGACTGCGCTCCCGGAGGTTGCGAGCCCTGCCCGCAGATCCATTCTTGTGGAGCCCGCGCGCTCTTCGAGGAAGGAGCGACCCGCCTGACGCCCATCGCCATCCGCACCAGCAAGGACCTCGCACAGGTCATCGACCACACCATGCTGAAGCCCGACGCGACCCGCGAGGACATCGTCAAGACTTGCGAGGAGGCGCGGCGCCACGGCTTCGCCACCGTCTGCGTGAACCCCTCCTGGGTGGAGGTTGCCGCGCGGCTCCTGCACGGATCGAGCACCGTCCCCATCGCGGTCGTCGCCTTTCCCTCCGGCGCGGCGACTACCTCGGCCAAAGTGTTCGAGACCCGCGAGGCGATCCGCAAGGGCGCGCGCGAGATCGACATGGTGGCGAACATCGGGGCGCTCAAAGGCAAGGACTACCGGACGGTGTTCGAGGACATCGCCGCGGTGGCCTCTGCCGCGCACCCGCTGCCGGTCAAGGTAATCCTCGAGATGGGAGCCCTCTCCACGGAGGAGAAGGTGATCGGCTGCGCGCTCGCGAAAGCGGCGGGCGCGGCCTACGTGAAGACCAGCACCGGATTCGGAGCGGGCGGCGCCACGGCGGAAGACGTCGCCCTCATGCGCCGCGTGGTGGGGAACGACATGGGCGTCAAGGCTTCGGGCGGGATCCGCACCGCGGCCGATGCCAAGAAGATGGTCGAAGCGGGCGCGAGCCGGATCGGCGCGAGCGCCAGCGTCGCCATCGTCACCGGGCATGCTCCGGGACCGCCGTCGAGGTACTGATGCCCGGCCGCTTCGTCGTCCTCGTCATTGATTCCTGCGGGGCGGGCGCGCTCCCCGACGCCGCGGAGTACGGGGACGCCGGCGCCAACACGCTTGCCAACACCGCGCGGGCCGCGGGGGGCCTGTCGCTCCCGACGCTGCAGAGCTGGGGCCTCGGTAACCTCACCTCCATCGAGGGCTGTCCGCCGGCGGCGGCGCCGCGCGCGAGTTGCGGGACGATGGCGCAGCTGTCGCACGGAAAGGACACCACCACCGGCCATTGGGAGATGATGGGAATCGTCCTCGAGAAGGGATTCGCCACCTTCCCGAACGGATTTCCAGAGAGCGTGATGCAGGACTGGCTGGCACGGAGCGGCGCTCCCGGGTACCTCGGCAACAAGGCGGCGAGCGGTACCGCCATCATCGAGGAGCTGGGCGATGGGCATCTGATGACCGGTCTTCCCATCGTCTATACGAGCGCGGACTCCGTCTTCCAGATCGCGGCGCACGAAGAGAAGATCCCGCTCCCCACGCTCTACCGGTATTGCGAGGCGGCGCGCGAAGCGGGCAAGCGATACGGCATTGCCCGGGTCATCGCGCGTCCCTTCGTCGGTCGGCCCGGATCCTTCCAGCGCACCTACAACCGGCGCGATTTCACGCAGCAACCGCCCGCGGGGCTGGTGCTCGATCTGCTCGCGCAGGCGGGAGTGGGGGTAGTCGGCGTGGGGAAGATTCCCGATATCGACGATGGGCGCGGAATGGCCCGTTCGCTGCACACCAAGGGCAATGCCGATGGCCTCGCGAAGACGGAGGAGTTGCTCGCCGAGACGGGCGAGGGCTTCCTCTTCGTCAACCTGGTCGACACCGACATGCTCTATGGACACCGCCGCGATCCGATCGGATACGCGGCGGCGCTGCGCGAGATCGATCGCGCGCTGCCGGCCATCGCGGGCAAGCTCCGCAAGGGCGACCTGCTCGCGATCACGGCCGATCACGGCTGCGACCCGACCTTCCCCGGGACCGATCACACCCGGGAGCGCGTGCCGATCGCGGTCTACGCGCCGGGGGGCGAGCGAGGCAGAAACCTCGGCGAGCGCGTTTCCTTCGCCGACCTGGGCGCGACGGTTGCCGAGCACTTCGGGCTGCGCGCGCCTTGCGGCGAAAGCTTCCTCGCCCAGGTGCGTCCCTGATCAGCGCCCTTCCGGATCGTACGGAACGCCGTCAGCCGCCGGGGCACGCACCCGTTTCGACCCGAACGCCAGCACGAGCAGCGTCAGCGCGTAGGGCAGGGCGAGGAACACGCCTTCGATGCGCAGATCGGAAGCGCGCAGCGAGAAGGAAAGCTGCCGTTGCAGCGCATCCGCGGCGGCGAAGAAGAACGCCGCTCCGGCCGCGCCGAGCGGAGTCCAGCGGCCGAACACCATCGCGGCGAGCGCCATGAACCCCTGACCCGCCGGTATCCGGGTATCGAACTGTCCGAGGATTCCGATGGAGAGCGCTGCTCCACCGAGGCCGGCGAGCGCGCCGCTGCCGAGGACGCACCCCGCCCGGAGCGCCAATACCCGGACGCCGAGCGCGGCGGCGGCGTTGGGATGCTCGCCCACCGCCCGGACGCGTAGCCCCCAGGGCGTTCGCGAAAGCGCGAGGTGCAGGAGGAGGGGCACGGCGAAAGCCGCGACCGCGAGGATTGTATGTCCACTCGCGCCCCGCGGCAGGGTGGGAACGGGCGGGCTCACCCCCGACGATCCGAAGATGGACTCGAGGAGAAAGGTGACCAGGCCGAGGGCGACGAGGTTCAGAGCGATCCCGGTCACCACCTGGTCGGCCCGCAGGCGGAGGCAGAAGAGCGCATGGATCGCCGCGCTGGCCGCTCCCGCGAGCGCCCCGCAAGCGAGACCGGCCCACGGCGAGCCGGTGAAGAAAGCGCCGACGGCCGCCGCGAAGGCGCCGAACCGCATCATTCCTTCGAGACCGATATTGACGACTCCAGCCTTCTCGGAAAGGACTCCGCCCAGGGCGGCGAGGACCAGGACCGGAGCGAATTCCAGGATGCCGTGGAGCATGCCGATCACGGCGGCGCTCCGGCCGGCGCGGCCCGCGCACGCAAGCGCAGGAGCAGAGGCGAGAAGAACCGGGGCGCGGCGACCAGCAGCACGGCGATTCCCTGGATGAGCTCGGCGAAGCTCGGGTGGATGCCGACCAGCTGCAGGGCCGTCGATCCGGCCCGCAAGGCGCCGAAGAACAATCCGGCGAGGGCCGCGCCCGGAGCGGTTGCTCCACCGATGAGCGCGACCGCGATCCCGTCGAATCCGTAGCCGGTGCGGAATACGCCCGGGTACCGATGCTCGGTGCCGAGGATGAGGAGCGCGCCGCCGAGTCCGGCGAGCGCGCCGCCCGCGGCCATTGCCTCCACGACGCAGCCGCGCGTCGAGATCCCGCTCGCTCGTGCCGCCTCGGCGCCGGCGCCGGTCGCGCGCCATTCGAATCCGCGCCGCGTCCTGGTGAGGAAGAACCAGACCGCGAAAGCGGCGGCCAGCGAGACTGGCAGCCCGATGTCGAGACGGCTTCCCTCGAAGAATCGATAGAGGTGGGCGGCGGGCTGGATGGGCGCCGTGCCCACCATGCTGATCGCGCTGCCCGAGGTGCGCGCTGAAAGCGGCCCGACGACCAGCCAGCCGTGGACGAGATGGATCGCCACCCAGTTGAGCAGGATGGTCGAGATGACCTCGTGGACTCCACGCAGCGCCTTCAGAAGGCCCGGCAGCGCTCCCCAGATGCCGCCGGCCAGCGCGGCGGATGCGAGGCAGACGGGAACGAGAAGGGGCGCCGGCAGGTCCAAGGCGCTTCCCGCCACCGCGGCCGCGAGCGCGCCCCAGATGAGCTGTCCCTCTGCGCCGATGTTGAAGACGCCGACGGTGAACGGAATCGCAACGGAGAGGCCGGTGAGGACGAGGACGCTTCCCTTCACGGCGCTCTCCCCGAGCGCCGCTGCGCTTCCGAACGCTCCGTCGAAGAGATGCGCGAATCCGAGCGCCGCGTTCTTGCCCGAGGCGAGGATGGCGACGAACGACACCGCGAGGGCAATGGCAACCGCGACCACCGCGCCCCATAACGGCTCGCGCGATGGCGCGAACCATCGCGCGCGCGGGTTACGCGGCATGATCGCCGTGGCCGAGCATGAGCCGCCCGAGCACCTCGTCGCTCGCGGAAGGATCCGCCTCTCCCGCGATGCGTCCCTGGAAGAGGACGGCGATGCGGTGGCAGATCGCGCGCAGCTCGTCGAGGTCGGAGGAGATGACGATCACCGCCGCGCCTGCCCGCGCCGCCGAGCGCAGCGCGTCGTGCAGGCGGCGCGTCGCCGCCAGGTCGAGCCCGCGCGAAGGCTGTGCGGCGACGACGAGCTTCGGCGCGGGTCCTCCCTCGAGCTCGCGCGCGGCGACGAGCTTCTGCTGGTTGCCGCCCGAGAGGTCGCCTGCCCGCGCGAGCGGATCCGGCGGGCGCACGTCGAAGGAGCGGATCAGCTCCGCCGCCTTGCCTCGCCGGCCGGCGCGATCGATGAGCGGACCGCGCGCATGGGGCGGATCGCGATGCCATCCCAGCGCGAGGTTCTCCTCGCTGGTGAGAGGCAGGCAGAGAGCGCGCCTGCGCGGGTCGTCGGGCATATGGACCACTCCGCTGCTGCGTGCGGCGAGCGGCGTCCGCGACCAACCTTCCTCGCCGTCCAGGCGGAGCACACCGGTCGAGGGGCAAAGCCCGCAGAGCGCTTCGACGAGCTCGGTCTGCCCGTTGCCCTCGACTCCGGCCACCCCGAGGATCTCGCCGCGCGCCACCGTCAAGGACGCGCCGCGAAGACCGCCGCCTCGTTGCCCGCGGCAGCGCAGGTCGATGCATTCGAGCCGCGGCGGGCCCGGTGCGGGAAGGGGAGCAGGCGCCGAGGGAATCGCCGACGAGCTTCCCATCACCGCAGCGGCAAGTTCCTCCGCGCCCACTTCGGAAACGGCGCTCTCGAGCACGATGCGGCCGCGGCGCAGCACCGCGATCCGGTCCGCGATCGCCCGCACCTCGCGGAGCTTGTGCGAGATGAAGAGGACGGCGCGCCCCGAGCGGGCAAGCTCGCGCACCGTGGGGAGCAGCTCCGCGATCTCCGCGGGAGCGAGGACAGAGGTCGGCTCGTCGAGGATGAGCACCCGCGCGCCCCGCCAAAGCTGCTTCACGATCTCGACCCGCTGCTGCGCCGCGACCCCGAGCGTCTCGACAGGCGCGTCGACCTCGAGGCGCAGCCCCGTGCGGTCGGCGGCCGCCCGTACCTCCCTCCGCGCGCGCTCGGCATCGAGGCCTCCGAACCGGCGGGGCTCCCGCCCGAGCACCACGTTCTCCCAGACGCGGAGCGGCGGCACGAGCAGGAAGTGCTGGTGGACGGCTCCGATGCCGGCACCGATGGCGGCGCGCGGGTCGTCGGGCGGCACCTCGAATCCGGACGACCGGACCGTGCCGGAATCCTGCCGCGGAACGCCTTCAGCTCTTCGAGGGTGGCGGGGACCGGAATGTGGCGGGTCATGACGGCGTGCTGCAGGGTCTGCACATCGATGACGATCGCCATCAAGTCCTCCGGGTCGTGCAGACCCATCGCCCGGAGAGTGGGGAAGGCGGAGACCGACAGCGGCACGAGACCCAACGCCCCTTCAGCGAGCCCCAGCACCACGTCGCCGCCGGTGAACTTCTCCTGCACCACGTCGCGGACGGTTTCATAGACCACGACGTCGGCGTGCTTCACCATGCTCGTGACCACGTTCGCGGGTGCCACGTGAGACTGGTCGCTGTCCACGCCGATGACGATCTTCCCGGAAAGCTGGGCGGCCTTGATGACGCCCAGGCCGTCGAGTCCGGCGGCGTGGAAGACGACGTCGCAGCCGCGGCGGTAGAGATCGAGCCCCACTTCGACACCTTTGCGCTCGTCGTCGAAGGTCCCGGTGTAGGCGACGAGCACGTTGCGGGCCGCTTCCGGGTTGACGACGGCGACGCCGGCACGGAAGCCCGCCTCGAATTTCTGGATGAGCGGCAATTGCATGCCGCCGACGAACCCGATCTTGCCGCTGCGCGTGATCTCGCCCGCCACCGCGCCGGCGAGGAAGGTCCCTTCGTTCTCGCGGAAGACGACCGCGCGCACGTTGGGCAGCGTCGACGGCTTTCCCGCCTCGTCGAGGATCGGGGTATCGAGGAGGAGGAACTTCGTTTGCGGATTGTCGCGCGCCACCTTTCGCGTCGCGGGCTCCATCATGAAGCCGACGGCGACGACGAGGTCCGCGCCTTGCGCGGCGAGGAGGCGGAGATTCGGCTCGTAGTCCTCCTGCGCCTTTCCCTGCAACACGATCGGTTGCGGGATGCCGAGATGGGGAAACGGCCTCGAGCGCAGATCGGGCGGAAGGAGCAGGCGGTAATCGGGGTCGGGCAGCGGCTCGTAGCCGCGGGGCGTGTAGCGCAGGCCAGCGGCCATGTTCTCGAGGCCGCGCAGCGTGCCGTCGTTGAAGGACTGGTCACCCCGGCCCCCCACGTCGAGCGCGAGACCCACCGTGAGCGGGGGAGCCTTCTTCCTGCACGCCGGAACGAGCGCGGCGATCGTCGCCAGAACGAGGAACGCGCGCATCCCACGCCGCGTATCGCGCGGCGGAACCCGGCGTCAACTCACGGCTTGACGGATCCCGCGAGAGCGGTGAGGCGGCCGACCGAGTCCATCCAGAGGATGAGGCCGTGCCCGATCGACGGCGAGGCGAAAGTCGCGTTCGGTCCGTCGAAACGCTTCAATAGCGTCAGATCGCGCGCGTCGAGAATCTCGAGCCAGCCGCGCTGGTTGTCCGGGGTGCTCGACTCGACCACGAGGAGATCGCCGACCGAAGGCATGGCGGCAATGACGTAGCCCGGCGTGACATGCCGGAACCGCACCGCGCCAGTGAGCGGGTCGAGGGCGACGACCGATCCCGGATGCCCGGCGGGGGTCCTGCCGCCCGCGGCGTAGAGCATGCCGTGCGTGAAGGTCGGAGAGACGATGCTGCCGAATCCCGCCGCCGGATCGCCACCCACCGTCGGCGCGGCCGGGTCGATCACCGCAAGCTGCGCCTTCCACACGGGACCCGCCGAGAGCCGATCGCGCCGCAGGACGTAGAGCCATCCGTCCTTGTTGGCCGCGGCGACGAGCTTGGTCCCATCGGTAGCCTCGAAGAGTGCGGGCGAGGAGCCGAAGTCGCTGTTCTGGAGCGGGGTCGGGTCCTGCCAGTGATCGACGACCGCCAGCGTGCGCGCGTCGAACGAGACGATCGACTGCGAGAGGGTTTCCGCGACGACCGGGTTCACGCGATTGCCGGTGCTGGCGAAGAGCAATCCCGCCCCCTCGTCGACCGAGATGCTGCTCCAGATGGCGGCCCCTCGCTCGCCGGGGCTGACCAGCGAAGCCGTTTGCGAAGCGCCGGTCGTCAGATCGATTGCGAGGATGCGCCCGGCCACCTCGTCGCAATGGTCGGTCGAGGCCACCCCGAGATAGAGCTTGCCGAGAACCGTCGAGACGGCCGGGCTCGACTGGATGAACTCGCCGTGACCTGCAGGGCTGCCGTCCGCGACCTTGCTCGCCCAGAGGGTCGAGCCGTCCGCCTTGCGCAGCGAGTAGACGTGGCCGTCCGGCGCGGCGACGTACACTGCGTCTCCCGAGACGGCGGGCGCCGCCCAGAATCCTGGACGCACGATGCCTCCGCAGGTCGTGCCGACGTGCGGGTCGAAGTCGGTCCGCGTCCAGCGCGTGGCGCCCGTGCGCAGATCGAGCGCCGCCACGTGGGCACTGAACGCCATCGCGACGTAGACCGCATCGCCCGCGATGGTCGGCTGCGAGTAGCCGAAGCTCCCCAGGTCCTGCGTCCACAAGGGCGCGATCGCGGGCGCGTCGGAAACGTCCCAGGTTCCGGGCGACGAAGAAGTGCCGCGCACGGATCCCCGGTACTGCCCCCAGTCGCCGCCGCCCGCCGGCCCCGCCGCAGGGGGATTGGTCCCGGCCGGCGGTCCCGCAGGGCCTCCTCCGGTCCCGCCACTGCCCGAGGGAGCGGGCGAGCCTCCGCCTCCTCCGCTGCAGGCGATGAGAACGGCGAGGCCGATGAAGAGAGCGCGCATCCCCACCTCCCAAGGACTTACGCTCTCAAAGTAGGGCCACGCCTACTGTTTGCGCAGGATCGTCTTGCCGTCCTTCATCACGAACGACACGTGCTCCGCGCGGCCGACATCGGCGAGCAGGTCGCCCGGCACGGCGATGAGGTCCGCGACCTTTCCGGGGCGAAGCGTTCCAACGCGGCCGTCGACGCCGAGGAGCTCCGCGCTTCCGAGCGTCGCCGCACGCAGCGCGGCCGCCGGAGCCATTCCCGCCTGCACCATGAGACGCAGCTCATGCGCGTTCCCGCCATGCCGCTGCACGCCCATGTCGGTGCCGAGAGCGATCTTCACCCCGGCCTGCATCGCCGACCGGAAGGCGCGGCCCGCCGCTTCCGCCGCCGCGGTCGCCTTCACCGCGATGGGAGGAGGCAACTTTCCTTCCTTCGCCATGTGCCCGACCGTCTCCGCCGCCATGAGGGTCGGTACGAAGGTGGTCCCCGCCTGCTTCATGAGCGCGAAGGTATCGGGCTGGAGGAAGATCCCGTGCTCGATGGAGTCGACGCCCGCCTTGATCGCCATCTTCGCGGCGCGATCGCCGTGGCAATGGGTCGCGACCTTGCGTCCCCACTGGTGGGCCTCGTCGACGATCGCCGCCATCTCCTCCTGCGTGAACTGCGGCACGTCCACCGGATCGGTCAGCGAGAGCACGCCGCCCGAGGCGTGGAACTTGATCACGTCGGCGCCGTACTTCATCTGCAGGCGGACGGCCTTGCGGCACTCGTCGGGTCCGTTGCAGACGCCAGTGAGGGGGTCGCGCGGCGTGGCCAGGCGATCGGGCGGAGTGGGGTCGCCGTCTCCGTGTCCGCCGCTCGCCGTGATGGCGTAGCCCGCGGCGAGGATTCGCGGCCCCTCGATGAGGTCGGCATCGATCGCGTTGCGCAGCCCGGAATCGATCCGGTCTGACGACCCCACGTTGCGCACCGTGGTGACGCCGGCCTCGAGGGTGCGCCGTGCGTAGAGCTCCGCGTGCAGGGCCTGCTCCGCCGGAAAGCGCAACAGGCTCGCGGCGCGCTCCGCGTAGTAGTCGCTGCCCAGCTCGCTGCCGAGATGGACATGCGCGTCGATGAGGCCGGGCAGGAGCGTCGCGTCGCCGAGATCGACCACCGGAATGCCCGGTGCCGGCTGCAGGTCGGGCCCGATGGCGGCGATGGTCTTGCCGTCGACCAGGACCGATGCGCCGGGGACGATCCGCTCGCCGTCGAAAACGCGTGCCGCGCGGATCAGCAGCCGCGCGGGCGGAGCTCGCGACCGTTCCGCCCGTGCGGCGTGACCGCGCTGTCGGTGCCGAGGGCGATGCGCACGCCGATCTCGATTGCCTGCTTGATCATGCGCGCCTGCGCCTCCATCGCCGCGCGCGCCTTGACCTGGATGGGAGGCGGAAAGGTGTCCTGTTTGGCCAGCGCGAGTCGCGTGAGCAGGGTCGGCACGAGATACGTTCCCGCCTTCTTCATCGAGAGCAGCGTCTCGCGGGTGAGGAAGCTGCCGTGCTCGATCGAATCGACCCCTGCCTTGATCGCGGCCTTCGCGGCGGCATCTCCGTGGCAATGGGCAGCGGCGCGGCGTCCGAGCCGGTGCGCCTCGTCCACGATGGCGGCCATCTCCTCCAACGTGAGCTGGGGCGCGTCCACCGTGTCTCCGAACGAGAGCACCCCTCCGGAGGCCATGAACTTGATGACGTCGGCGCCGTACTTGGCCTGCCAGCGCACGGCGTCGCGGCACTGATCGGGGCCGGCGCAGATTCCCTGGCGGACGCCCGAAGGGACGATGCGGTCGGCGGGAAACGGATCGATGTCCGCGTGGCCGCCCCGCGCACCGATGGGGTAGAGCGCTACCAGCATGCGGGGACCGACGACGAATCCGTCGCGGATGGCGTTGCGCAGGCCGAGATCGATGTACTCGGACGATCCCAGATCGCGCACGGTGGTGAACCCGGCTTCGAGCACGCGCCGCGCATAGGCGGAAGCGAAATGGGCCTGCTCGGTAGCGGGACGCTGAAGAAGCTCGACCTCGTCCTTGTACCAGCTCGGCCCCGCCTCGAAGGTCAGGTGCTCATGGGCGTCCATGAGCCCCGGAAGGAGCGTCGAATCTCCGAGATCGATCGTCTCGGTTCCAGCCGGGGCGCTGGCGTCGGCGCCGACCTGGGCGATGCGTGCGTCCTCGACCAGCACGGCGGCGGGCGAGACCAGCACTCCCTTGCGAGCGTCGAAGAGATGCGCGGCGCGAAGCAGGATGCGGTGCGGCGGCGGGCTTTCCACCGCCGCGACCAGAGAGAGCAGGGCGAGGAGCATCCCGCGCTTTTAGCAGAGTTCAGCCGGCGAGCTTTTCCAGCTCGGCGGGGTCCGTAACCGGGAGCTGGCACGCGCCGCGGTGGCAGACGTAGGCGGTAGCGCGGCCGTCCCGCGCCGGGCGGTCCCGCACGAGAGGCGTCTCGCGGGCGAGGTCGGCGTCGCCCTCCGCGCTCCGGACGAGCACCTGCCAGGGCAGGAACTTCCGCCGCAGCGGTTCGAGCAGGGCATCGTCGGCGTCCGAGGCGGGACGGATGAGCACTACCTCGCGGGTGTCCGCGAGGGCGAAGTCGACGGCGAGCAGCATCTCGCCCAGGATCAGCGGCGCTCCGGCGAGGGTGGTCCCGAACGCCCGGAAGAGCCGCCCGGCTTCCTCGCGGTACGACTCCTCGCCCGTGATCTCGGCGAGTCGGAGAAGGGTGAGCGCAGCCACCGAATTTCCGGTCGGTTCCGCCCCGTCGTACCCGGGCTTCTCCCGAGCGATCAGCTCCTCGTGGCCGATCGGGGTGCGGAAGAACCCGCCGTTCTCGCGGTCGGCGAAGCTCCGTGACATTTCCGCGTGCAAGGCTCGCGCTTCTCGCAGGTACCTTGCGTTACCGGTCGCCTCGAACAGATCGACCAGCGCCGCGCCGAGGAAGGCGTGGTCCTCGAGCAATCCCGCGTGCCGTGACTGGCCTGCCATCGAGCTTCGGGCGAGCTTGCCGCCCGGCCGGTGCGCGGAAAGGAGGTAATCCGCCGCGCGAGCGGCGCGATCGACGAGGTCCTTGCGCGCGAATGCGAGCCCGGCCCGGGCGAAGGCCGAGATCATGAGGCCGTTCCAGGCTGTGAGGATCTTCCGATCGGTGAGCGGCGGAGGGCGGCGCGCGCGCACTTCACGCAGGACGGGACGGATCCGATCGAGGAAGGCGCGCTCCTCCGCGTCGGGCACGCGGGAAAGGCTGAGGACGTTCGATCCCTCGAAGTTGCCCGGCTCGGTGGCGTTGAAGATCCGCGCCGCGCGGTCGCCGTCTTCCGGGCCGAGCGCTTCGCGAAGCTGCGCCACCGTCCAGACGAAGAAGCGACCTTCCTCGCCCTCGCTGTCGGCATCGGTCGCCGACCAGAACGCGCCGCCCGGATCGGTCATCTCGCGGGCGACGTATTCGAGAACGTCCTCCGCGACGGTGCGGAAGAAGGCGTCTCCGCTCGCCTGCCAGGCCTCGACATAGGCAGGGACGAGGAGCGCGTTGTCGTAGAGCATCTTCTCGAAGTGCGGCACGAGCCAGCGCGCGTCCGTGGAGTACCGGTGGAAGCCTCCGCCCACCTGATCGTAGATGCCGCCGAGCGCCATCCTGGTGAGCGAGAAGGTCGCCATGTTCCGAGCCTCTTCCGCGCCGGTTCGTTTCCAGTAGCGGAGGAGGAAGCGGTTGCCGAGGCTGCTGGGAAACTTCGGGGCGCGCTTCACCCCACCTTCCTCGGGATCGAACAGCTCGCCGTACGACTCGGCCGCGCCGTTGAGCACGTGTACGCCGGGCAAGCTCGTCGGCGCCGCTGCGGAGAGGTTGCCGCGGATGGCCTGCGCGATCTGGTCGCCGGCCTCGACCGCCCGCTCCCGCTCCTGCGAGTAGACGCGGTGCAGCTCCTTGAGCAGTGAAGCGAAACCGATGCGCGCACCCCGCATGCCGTCGCGGGGCGGGAAGTAGGTGCCGCCATAGAAGGGCTTGCGATCGGGCGCGAGGAACACGCTCATCGGCCAGCCGCCGTGCTGGGTGAGGAGCTGCACGGCCTGCATGTAGATGCTGTCCACGTCGGGCCGCTCCTCGCGGTCGACCTTGATCGGGACGTACAGCTGGTTGAGGAGCTCTGCGATCTCCAGGTCCTCGAACGACTCCTCCTCCATCACGTGGCACCAGTGGCACGTCGAGTAGCCGACCGAGAGGAAGACGGGCACGTCGCGCGCGCGCGCTTCGGCGAAGGCCTCCTCACCCCACGGCCGCCAGTCGACGGGGTTGTTCGCGTGCTGGAGCAGGTACGGGCTCGATTCGAGCGCGAGGCGGTTCACGAACCGCGGCGTACCGTCCGGATCGACGTGACGCGTGCGCGGAGGACCCGGGCGCCGCGCGACGGCGTCCGCGAGGCGCTGCGCGAAATCCGGTGGTCGGGGCGGTGCGCCTGGCGGTGATTCAGGGGTCATATCCGGCGGTGTATGCGCCGCCCCGCCCGTTGACAAGCGCGTCGCGCAGGCAGGTGGCAGACGAGCATGCAGTTTTCGCGAGTGCGATGCGTGCGTCCAACTGGCCACAGCCTTCCGCGTCGAGCGAGACGAGGAACCCGGAGCGCTTCGCGTGAATCTCGCGACGCTGCCGCGGCTGGGGCAACCGCGACGGATCGGTGACGCAACGCGGGTCGCCCTCCTGCGCCTCGACGATCTCGGCGAACTTCCGCAGGGCGCGTCCATCCGCGAGGGCGGCGGTCAGCTTCTCGCGCGCTTCGCCCTCCGTTCGCGCCGCTCCACCCGCGAGGAGCATTTCCACTCCGAGCAGCAGCGTCAGCTCGCGCACGTCCGCGGGTCCCCCGCCGCGCAGGATCTCGACCGACTCCGTCACCTCCACGGCGTTCCCGACCGCCTCGCCGAGGGGCTCGTCCATCGCCGTGAGGAGCGCCGTGCAGTCGCGGCCCATGGCACGGCAGAGCTGCACCATGGTTCGCGCCAGCTCCCGGGCCTCGGCCACGGTCTTCATGAAGGCGCCCCGTCCCACCTTCACGTCGAGGACGAGCGCGTCGATGCCCTCCGCGAGCTTCTTGCTGAGGATGCTCGAGGCGATGAGCGGGATCGATTCCACCGTCGCGGTGGCGTCGCCAGCGGCAGCGAGATCTTGTCGCCCACGCCACCGGTCGAGTGCTTGTCGACCTTCCGTCCGGAAATGGCGGAAAGATCGACGACGCGCCCTGAGTGCAGCATCGCCTCGAGGAAGGCAGGCAGCTCGCGACCGCCGTCCAGCCCGCGGAAGAAGACCGCCATGAGGAAGGCGGCGAGCTGCTCGTCGGCGACGGTTCCGTTCGCGGCCCCGAGCGCGAGGAAGCGCAGCTCCTCCGGAGCGAGCACCCCTCCATCGCGCTTCTTCTTGATCAGGTCGTAGGCGCGCATTCGGCGGCACCTTACAATACGCGCCGATGCGCATCCTCTATGGAGTCGTCGGCGAAGGAATGGGGCATGCGATCCGCTCCGGCGTGATCCTCGACGAGCTCGTCAAGAACCACGAGGTGCAGGTCGTCGTCTCCGGCCGCGCCCACGACTATCTCTCCAAGCGCATCGGCCCTCATCTCGACGTGAAGAAGATCTGGGGCCTCACCATCGTCACCGAGGACAACGAGGTCCGGAACTTCAAGACGCTGCTGCAGAACGTGAAGGGCGCCCTCGGCGGCGGATGGCCGGAGAACGTCCGCGCCTACTTCGACGTGGCCGAGCGCTTCCGTCCCGACGTGGTGGTGAGCGACTTCGAGACCTGGAGCTATCTCTTCGCGGTCAACCGCGGCCTGCCGGTGATCAGCGTCGACAACATGCAGATCATCAACCGCTGCCGGCACGATCCCGCGATCCTGCAGGGGCACGAGGCGGACTTCCAGATCGCCAAGGCGGTGGTGAAGGCGAAGCTGCCCGGCGCCTTCCACTACCTCGTGACGACCTTCTTCTATCCGGAGTTGCGCAAGGAGGGGACGACGCTCCACCCGCCAATCCTGCGCCCCGAGATCCTGGCAGCGAAGAGCGAGAAGGGCGAGCACCTCCTCGTCTACCAGACGTACACCACGAACGCGGAGCTCCCCGCACTGTTGGAGCCGCTGGGTCGCGAATGCCGGATCTATGGCCTGCGGCGCGGTCTCACCGAACCCGTTCGCGAAGGAAATTTGACCTACCTGCCGTTCAACGAGCACGGCTTCATCGAGGACCTCCGCACTGCTCGCGCGGTGATCGCGGGAGGCGGGTTCACGCTCATGGGCGAGGCCGTCTACCTGCACAAGCCGATGCTGTCCGAGCCTGTGGGAAAGCAGTTCGAGCAGGTGCTCAATGCCCGCTACCTGGAATCGCTCGGCTACGGGCTCAGCGCGGAACGGTTCAGCGCCGAGCGGCTCGGCGAGTTTCTCGACGGCCTCCCGCGGTTCGAGGCGCGCCTCGCCGGGTACTCGCAAGACGGGAACCGCTCGCTGTTCGCCAAGCTCGAGGAAACGATCGGCGAGGCGGCGCGGAAGTAGCTACTTGGCCTCCGACTCGGTCGCGATGGCCAGCCTTTCCAGGCCTACCGACTTCGCGATCTCCATCACCTCGACGACCTTGCCGTGATGCGTTCCGGTGTCCGCCTGGATGATCACCTGGGCGTCCGGAGAGTCCTTGTGCAGCTTGGTGAGCCTCTCCCGGACTTGCTCCGCGTCGACGACCTTGCCTTCGATCACCGTGCGCCCATCGGCGAGGATGGCGATGGGGAAGTCCTGCGCGGCGACGTGCAGCTCCTTCGCGGCCCCCTTGGGCAGATCGACGCGGATGCCGGCGCCCGCCCCTCCCTGGCCCGCTTCCACGAGGGCCGTGCTCGTCACCATGAAGATGATGAGCAGCACGAGGAAGATGTCGGTCAGCGGAGTGATGTTGATGTCGCTGAAGACGGCCGGCGGAGCGTCGCCGGAGTCGTCATCATGGTGGTGGCTGCCGTGCGGACCGCTGATCGCCATCAGGCCCTCACGCCCTGCGCGGGAGCCGCGGCGGAAGGCTCGGCGGGCGCCGGCCGCGAGGCGGAGAGCGAGGCTCGCAGCGCCTCGGCCTTCTCTTCCACGGCCTCGACCAGCTCGTCGGCCTTGAGCGTCAGATCGAAGGCTTCCTTGCTGACCCGGGCCTGGAAGTAGTTGTAGAGGACGACCGCTTCGACGGCGACCGCGATGCCGCCGGCCGTGGTGATGAGGGCCTCCGAGATGCCGCTCGCGACGACGGCGAATCCACCGGTGCCGGCAGCTGCCATGGATCGAAAGGAGTGCAGGATGCCCCAGACGGTGCCGAAGAGACCGACGAACGGCATCACCGCTCCGAGCGTGCCGAGGACCCAGAGCGGAGCTCGCAGGGCCTGGATCACTTCCCGGCGGGCGCGATCGACCGCATCGGGGAGCCGGTCGAGCCGGGTCGTCCGATCGAGCGCCGCGCGGTAGAGGGCCGCGGTCGGCGTGTGCGCGCGGTCGCATTCATGCAGTGCCTGGGAGGCATCGCCGCGCAAGAGGGCCCGGATCACCCCTTGGTGCAGCTCCTGGGACCGGGAGGAGAACCCGCGCAGGAAGAGGACCCGCTCGATCCCGATGAACAGGGCCAGAAGCGAGCCGAGCACGATGATCCCCATCGTGATCCCGCCCTGTTGCAGGAACAGCTTCAGCTCACCGAAGTTCATGGGGTTTGCATAACACGCGAACACGCCCGCCTCCTTGCGGAGAGCGCCCCCTTCGTCGCGATGCGCTATAAGCGGCGCCCGTGCCCGCCTGGACCGAGCTGGCCCTCGCCTGCGCGCGCGCGGCGCGGGCTGCCCTCCGCCTCCCGTCGGACGCCTCTCCGGTCGCAGTCGTGCTCGGATCCGGGCTGGGCGCCTTCGCCGAACGCCTCGCGTCCCAGACCGCCGTCCCGTTCGAGAGCCTGCCGGGCTTTCCGGCCACCACCGTTCCCGGCCACCGCGGACGCCTCGTCTTCGGGGATCTGGGTGGAGTTCCCGTTCTCGCGCTCCAGGGACGCCTCCACGGATACGAAGGACACGATGCCGCCACGGTGGCCTTCCCTGGCCGCGTTCTCGGAGTGCTGGGCTCCCGCGCATTGGTCGTCACCAACGCTGCCGGAGGAGTGAACCCGGATTTCGCTCCGGGCGACCTGATGCGGATCGCCGACCACCTCAACTTGAGCGGACGCAATCCTCTCCTCGGGCCCAACGAGGACGCACTGGGAGCTCGCTTTCCCGATCTCTCCCGCGCTTATGACCCGCGGCTCGCCGAGGCTTTGGAAACGGCCGCGAAGGAAACGGAGATCGCGCTCCGCCGCGGCATCTATGCGCAGATCACCGGTCCGAGCTACGAGACGGCGGCGGAGGTGCGTGCGCTCCGGCTGCTAGGCGCCGATGCGGTCGGGATGAGCACCGTTCCCGAAGTGATCGCCGCCGCCCACCAGGGCATTCCCTGCTGCGGGATCTCGTGCATCACCAACGCCGCGGCAGGGATCTCGCACACCCCCCTCAGCCACCAGGAAGTGGTGGAAGTGGCCAGGCGCGTCGAGGGGACCTTCGCCCGCCTTCTCTGCGCGTTCATCCCGCGCGCCGCCGCGGCGGTTCCCGCGAGGAAGGCGCTCGCCTGATGCCCAAGGCGGTCGACTTGCGACGCCTGCTGCGAGCCGCGGCCCGCGCCCGCGAGCTGGCCTACGCGCCGTACTCGAAGTTCGCGGTAGGCGCCGCCGTGCTCGCCGGCGGACGGATCCACGCCGCCTGCAACGTCGAGAACGGCTCCTTCCCGCTCTCGGTCTGCGCCGAGCGGAATGCGGTGGGAATGGCCGTCGCTCGCGGCGCGCGCCGGATCGAGGCCGTTGCCGTCGTGGGAGGAACCACGAAGCCGGCGTCTCCTTGTGGAGGCTGCCGGCAGGTGCTGGCAGAGTTCTGCGATGCTTCCGTGCCGGTGATCTACGCCTGTCCCGGTGGACGGCCCATCTCGACCACCATGGGCGCGCTCCTTCCGCACGCGTTCTCCGGGGGCGACGTCAAGGCGGCGGCGGAGCCATCCAGGGGCACTCGGGATCGGGATCGGGGGCGACGGGCTCCTTCGCCTGGCAGGGGTCGAACTGCACCTCGTGGCCCCTCGTCTCGAAATACCGGCCGATGAGGTTGGCGAGGAACCGATCCATGTCGAAGAGCTTCTGCGGCTGGGGGCTCGAGAACCCGTGCTGCCCTGTCCGGCTCAGGTAGGGGAGCAACAGGCCGGAGAACGCGGTCGTCTTGTCCGCCAGCGTCACGGGCCGCAGGAGCTGCTGGCGCAAGGGCGGATTGAGGCGGGGCGCGATCAATCCGTCCGTGCAGTTCGCCCCCGCGGCGTCGCACGAATAGCCGCTCGGATCGACGAGGACGTCGCCGGTGCAATCCGCTCCGCCATCGCAGCGGACATGGCCCTCGAGCGTCACGCGCGGCCCGAAGGTGGTCGAGGCGAACCGCTGTGTGCGAGCCACTCCCTCGACCACGCCCGATTCGATCAGCACCTGGTCGATGGGAATGCCGTACGCCGGATCGGGCTGTTTCATCTCCACCATTCCGGCGGCGCGGGCGAGCGCGATCGCGGTACTCGTCGGAACGGCTGGATCTCCGACCGTCCCCACCACCAGCGTGGGGGCCGGACCCGCGCCGAGGCGGGCCGCGAGCTGGTTCTGGAAGTAGAACGGAGCGTAGTTGATCGGGTCCGCCGGCTCGAGGACGGTCTGGGCAATCTGGACCAGCCTGCGGAGCTCGGGAGTGTTCCGGGTCCTGCCGTAGCCACGAGCGGGAGCGGAGAGCGGGTCGCCCGCCCGATACGTGACTCCGTAGAAGGATGTGTCGAAGCCGAAGGTATTGATGGTGCGCGTGGTCGATCCGGAGATCTCGATCTGCAACCCATCGCCCGGCGTCAGCACTGTGACCGCGCCGGGCGATCCCGCGGGCAATTTCGAAGAAACCGAGAGCGTCGGCCAATCGGCGGAGAAGGCGACGCGCACGTTGCCGCTCGCGTCCGCGGTGCCAGTCGCGCAGCCCTGCAGGGGATCGCCGCTGCAAGGCGCGGTAGCCGCCACCTGCCTGAGGTTGCGAACCGACACCTTGTCGCCCGGCTGCAGGGCGAGAGGTGCGACGGGAAGGTCCCGCTCCCGCGTGAGATCGGCGACGACCATCACCAGGGTCGGCTGCGCGTCTGCTTCGCCCGGGGCGCAGCGCCCGAGCGCGGCGCTGTATGGGCAGGTGGCGAAGAAGGGACCGAGCATATGCAGGAAGATGGCGTTCATCACCGGCGCGAGGTTGGTGCGGAGCCCGATGTCGGTTAGCCCGCCGCCGCCGCTACCCACCACGGCTCCGCGGAGGGAAGGCTCGAGCGCAGGCATCAGGCCGGTGAGGATCCCGCCCAGCGACTCGCCAAAGACGAACACGTCGGCGCCGGGATTGGCCGCCCCTTGCGCGAAGGTGACCGGAGGCTTGTCGTTGGAAGCGAACGCGCCGGGGAAGGTGGGCAGGCCGCCGAAGTCGGGAATCCCGTCTCCGTTGAAGTCGCCGGCGCGGGAGGCGATCGGCTGGGCGCCAGGGGCGGAGATGAGGAGGAACTGCCCGGTCCCATCGAAGGAGCGGAGCAGCTTCGCGAGCTGGAACCAGTCGATGGCCGACTGTCGCAGGACGTCGCGGGCGTGGAAAAGCTGCGCGCCGAAGTAGTCGCCGCCCGGATCCGCGATCCCGTCGTTGTCGGGGTCGCGGGCCCGGCCGGAGAGGATGTTCTTCGGCACCGCCACGAAGAACGGGACCGCCCGGCCCACCACCCGAGCCGTGCGCGCGTTCAGATCGACCTGGAAGCTCGCGTCCTGGGGCGACTGGTCCGTCACGTCGAGGAAGGCAGGCGAGGTGTAGGTGCCTGAAACGAAATAGTCGATGTACCGGAAGGAGGCAGCGAGGGCCTGCACCTGTTCTGGCCCGGGCGAGCCGAAGAGCGGCGCGACCGCCGGGTCCCCGAGGAACGCGAGCAGCTCTGGCGCGCTCAGGCGGTAGGCGATGTCCGCGATGGAGACGGGGGTCGTCCCGTCGTGCTCGCGGGAGACGGTCATGATGGTGCGGTACGCGTTCTGCCCCAGGTTCGGGTCGCTGACCTGGATCGGGAACTGGGTGGCGAGGATGAGCAGGCCGCCGGTCCCATCCATCCCCTGGACGATCGCTTCCATCTCCCGGGTGACTGATTGGGTGGTGAACGCCCAGACGTACGCGATGTCCGAGAGCAGCACGCCGGGCGGAAGGTGCGCGAGCAGCGGCCGCAACTCGTTGGTCTGGCCGGGATGATTGATGCCCGAGCCGGGCGGAACCACCGCTCTCGCCTGCGGGTCGCGGACCCGGTTGGTGAGGAGGACCGCGTATCGCGTCTGCTGGCGGAGCGGAACTACCGGGCGGAGGATGAGCGTGTGCGTCGAGCGCTCGTAGAACTCGAGCAGGTCCTCGTCCTGCTGCAGGACGTTCCCGTGGGTTGCCCGGAAGGCGGGATCGAGAGGATGGAGCAGATTCGCGAACGGTCCGCGGGTCGGGAAGAGGAGATTGGTCTCGTCCGCGAACGGATCGTTGACGAAGTAGGGCGCCGGGTCGTTCTGCAGCGTGTACGGGAAATGCGAATGGAGGCCGACGCCGAAGTCGAGAGCCACTTCGTTGCCGGTCGCGATCTCTACGACATGGATGGCGTGGTTGGCAGGGTTGGGATCGCTCTCTGTCGCGAGCAGACCGGGTACGTCGATGTCGGCGTCGAACGCGACGGTGAGCGGCGCGAAGGTACCGAAGCCGTCGAGGGAGTCGAGGCGGCTGTGCAAGTCGCGCTCGAGCTGCGTCGGGGCCACGACGCTGGAGTTCAGGCGAAGGCCGGTCGGGCTCGAGGTGTCGACGCGGGTGAGGATGTCGTTCGGGAACGGCACCTCGGGAAACGGCTTGCGGGTGAGGTCGAAGACGATACGCGGGCCGCCGGTCTGCTGGGCGGGCGCGAGGCCCTCGAAGGGCTCCGCGCTCCGGCAGGCGGCGAGCGCGCTCGCGAGGCAGCAGGCGATGGGGAGGAGGCTCTTCGACATGGCGATTGGACGGGGAAGGGTCACGCCTGTTCAGAAGGAAAGCGTCGCCCGCAGCTTGGTGGCGGTGACGCCGGCCATGGCGGACCCGTCAGCACGGCGGAAGGCGTTGCCGGGAAAGAGATGGCCAGCCTGGAGCCCGATTTCGAGGCCGAATGGATCCGCCAGGCGGGTGCGGTATGCGATGGCGCCGTCGATCTCGACGCCGTAGTCCCGGCCGGGGTTCGCGCCGAACACATTGAGCTGGGTGGACGAGACGTACGACTGGAACGGGTCGGTCGGAAGCTGCGCCGCGCGGGCGAAGAGCACGCTGCCCACCAGCCGGAATCTATTGCCGAACACGGGCGGCGAGTAACGTAGAGTGGGCTTGAGATAGAGGGCGTTGGTGACCGCGCCTTCGGTGGGCAAGAGGTCGATGCCGACCGGCGGGCGGCCCGAAAGGCGCGGATCGGCGATGCGCCGCGCCGCGTTCTGCGACTGGAAGAGCAGCACCTCGTCGAACAGGACCATCCCGACCTTGTAATCGCGATTGAACTGGAAGCCGGTGGATGCGCCGTCGAACGGGTTGGCGTCGCCGCTCGCGTATCCGCCTTCGATCTCCGCCTCCACCGGGCCGCGCGAGACGAGGGCGCGGGCAGCGGCGCCCTGCTGCGCAACCTTCGCGTTGGTGACGAGCGAGTTGAGGTTCGCGCCGTGGCTGGTGCCGCCCCAGATCTCGACGCCCTCCGCTTCCAGGCTGAGGATGCCGCCGAACGATCCGAGCGGGAACAGCGTCCGGGCATGGAAATCGAAGGTCCAGACGTGCAGGTCGCCCCCGTTCGCCGCGTAGCTCTGGATCCGGCGCGTGACGTAGAGGCCCGCCCGGGAGTCGGGCGAAGGGTCATAGACCAGCGCGGCGAGGACCTGCCACGCCGTGTCGCCCCAGGTGAGCCCGCCGGTGCCGTTCGAAGTGACGAGCTGCGCGTAGCGGTCCCGGTAGATGAGATCGCCGGCCAGCGCGATCGCCACCGTTCGCGCGAGATGGTTTCGCGGGCCGAGGAACCGGAGCGGCCTGGTGGCGAAGAGGATCCGATCGACGATGTCGCCGAAGCGGATGTCGCCGAAGTCGGGCCCTTCCTCCTGGTTGCCGCCGCTGGTCAACACGCCCATGCCCCAGTCGCTCGGCATCTGCCCGATCTCGAAGATCCCGACCGGCATCCGGAGCTTGGCGAAGAGGTGGCGGAAGTCGAATCCCTGCGCACGGGTTCCGTTGTGCTGCGACCGCTCCGTGTACCCCAGTTCCTGGAAGGAAGGGGCGAGATCGCCCGCGATGAGCCCGGAAAGGATGTCGAAGGAGGCCTGGATCTCGATCTGCCCTTCCTCGACGATCTTCGGCGTCAGCCGCAGCCGGTGCTCGGCATAGGCCGTCTGGCCGATCCGGGTCGAGGGGTCGAGCAGGTAGTTGGAGTTGAGGTCGAGCCGCATCCGGTACGATCCGTCGACGCGGACCTCGGCGGCGAAGGCCGGCCCCGCCGCGGCCAGCGCGGCCGCGGCGAGCGATGCAAGTCTGCGCACGTTGACACCCCTCGGACGCTGTCCCATATCAGGCGGCCGGATGCGCATCCAGGGCGGCCTGGCCTCTTGCGTCGGAAGACTGACCCGCGGCGCTCTCGCCATCGGGAACTTCGACGGCGTCCACCTGGGACACCGCGGCTTGTTCGACGCGGCGCGCTCCGCCGCTCGAGACCTGGGAGGGCCCGCGGCGGCGCTCACCTTCGAGCCGCATCCGGCGAAGTTGCTCGCTCCCGAGTACGCGCCTCCCCGCATCACCACCCTTTCGCGCAAGCGCGAGCTGTGTACCGCCGCCGGCTTGGACGTTCTTGTCGAGCAGTCATTCGACCGCGCCTTCGCAGCCCTCGATCCGGGCGCCTTCATCGACCTTCTGGCGAAGACCGGCATCGGGCAGGTGATCGTCGGTCCCGACTTCACCTACGGCCGCGACCGCAAGGGCAGCGTCGAGTCGCTTCGCGCGGAGCTTTCCGAGCGCCGCGTCCAGCTGCACGTGGTGCCTCCGATCACCGTGCACGGCCTCGTGGTGTCCTCGACCAAGGTGCGGGAATTCGTGCTCGAAGGGCGCGTCCAGGCGGCGGCGGCGCTGCTCGGGCGCCCCTACGATCTCGACGGCGAGGTGGTGCGCGGCGAAGGTCGCGGCCGCAAGCTCGGCTTTCCCACCGCGAACATCGACACCGGCGCCGAGCTTCTACCTTCCGTCGGGGTCTACGCGGTTCGTGCCCGCATCCAGGAGGCGCGTTCTTCCGAGGGAGCCGCGGGCTCGGACAGCTTCGAGCCGCCGCGATTCGGAGCGCCGATCGCCGGAGCCGCGAACCTCGGTCTAAATCCGACCTTCCGCAAAGACGCGCACGCAGGCGGCGGACGGGATCGGCTGGTGCTCGAAGTCCATTTGCTGGACACCGATCAGGATCTGTACGGGGCGACGCTGCGGGTGGAGTTCCATCACCGGCTGCGCGACGAGCGGCGTTTTCCCAGCGTGGATGCGCTTCGCCAGGAAATCGTCAATGACATCGAGCAGGCTCGCCGATTGCTCGCGAGCCGCTGAGGTTCTGCGACACCCGCCCACAGTGTCGGATGTTGCACGTCCAGATGTTCCTGTGAGGGGGTGTAAGATACCGCCAGACCCCTCCTCCTAAAGCCATTCAAATCACCCCCCGCCAAGCCGAGAATTATTCGGAACTGCGCATGGTTTCTCGCTTGGCAAGGGTCCCATGCCCTATACTCGCGTCTCCTTTTCGATGAGGTGATCTGGATGGCTGGTCGGCTTGGCGAGCTGCTCGTACGCGAAAACCTGATTTCGCTGCAGCAGCTGCAGAAAGCGCAGGAAGAGCAGAAGAAGGCTGGCGGCCGTATCGGCTACCACCTGACCAAGCTCGGCTTCATCGAGGAGTCGGAGCTCACCAGCTTCCTCTCCAAGCAGTACGGCGTTCCTTCGATCAACCTGAAGGAATTCGACATCGACCCCGAGGTGGTGAAGCTCGTGCCGAAGGACGTGGCCGAGAAGCACCAGTGCGTCCCGGTCAACCGCGCCGGCGCCTCCCTCATCCTGGCGATGAGCGACCCGTCGAACATCTACGCCATCGACGACATCAAGTTCCTCACCGGCTACAACATCGAAGTCGTAGTCGCCTCCGAGCAGGCCATCAAGGAGGCTCTCGAGCGCTACTACGCCGACAAGGCCCCCTCGTACGACGAGGTGATGGAGGGCTTCGAAGAGAGCGAGATCCAGGTCGACCACGACAGCTCGGACGACAACATCGTCGATCTCGAGAAGAGCGCGGCCGACGCGCCCGTCGTCAAGCTCGTGAACCTCATCCTCCTCGACGCCATCAAGAAGGGCGCCTCCGACATCCACGTCGAGCCCTACGAGAAGGACTTCCGCGTCCGCTACCGCGTCGACGGCGTGCTCTACGAGGCGATGAAGCCCCCCATGAAGCTGAAGGCGGCCATCACCAGCCGTCTCAAGATCATGGCCGAGCTGGACATCGCCGAGCGCCGCCTGCCGCAGGACGGCCGCATCAAGCTCAAGCTCGGCAAGGGCCGCGAGATGGACTTCCGCGTTTCCGTCTGCCCGACCCTGTTCGGCGAGAAGGTCGTCATGCGTCTTCTCGATAAGTCGAACCTCCAGCTCGACATGACCAAGCTGGGCTTCGACCCCGAGCCGCTGAAGGCGTTCAAGGACGCCATCGACCGGCCGTACGGCATGGTGCTCGTCACGGGCCCCACCGGTTCGGGAAAGACCACTTCGCTCTACTCTGCGCTCTCCGAGCTGAACAAGACCAGCGACAACATCTCCACCGCCGAGGATCCGGTCGAGTTCAACTTCGCCGGCATCAACCAGGTGCAGATGCACGAGGACATCGGCCTCAACTTCGCCGCCGCCCTCCGCAGCTTCCTCCGCCAGGACCCCGACATCATCATGGTGGGCGAGATCCGAGACTTCGAAACGGCGGAAATCGGCATCAAGGCGGCCCTCACCGGCCACCTCGTGCTCTCGACGCTCCATACCAACGACGCCCCGGGAACCATCTCCCGCCTCCTCAACATGGGCATGCGTCGCGCTCTACGAGGTCATGCCCATGTGGGACAGCCTCAAGGAGCTGGTCATCAACGGCGCCTCCACGGCGGAATTGAAGAGCGAGGCAATCCGCCTCGGAATGCAGACCCTGCGCATGGCCGGAATCGCCAAGCTCAAGGTCGGCATGACCTCCATCGAGGAAGTGGTGGGCAACACCGCTCCCGACACCGCCCGTTAAAGGAGACCACCGTGCCGAACCTGCACCAGCTCCTCAAGGCGATGGTCGAGAAGGGCGCTTCCGACCTCCACATCACCACCGGCTCGCCGCCGCAGCTGCGCATCGACGGGCGGCTCGTGCCGCTCAAGACGCCTCCGCTCAGCGCGGTCGAGACCAAGCAGCTCTGCTACTCGATCCTGGCGGACGCGCAGAAGCACAAGTTCGAGGAGGAGAACGAGCTCGATCTCTCCTTCGGCGTGAAGGGCCTCTCGCGTTTCCGCGCCAACGTCTTCATGCAGCGCGGCGCGGTCGCGGCGGCCTTCCGCACCATTCCCTTCAAGATCCTCACCTTCCAGGAGCTGGGCCTTCCGCCCATCATCACCGAGCTGTCGAACAAGCCCCGCGGCCTGGTGCTGGTGACCGGCCCCACCGGCTCGGGCAAGTCGACGACGCTCGCCTCGATCATCGACAAGATCAACACCGAGCGTCACGAGCACATCGTCACCATCGAGGACCCGATCGAGTACCTGCACCCACACAAGAACTGCGTGGTGAACCAGCGCGAGGTCGGTGCGGATACTCACAGCTTCAAGAAGGCGCTCAAGTACATCCTCCGTCAGGACCCGGATGTGGTCCTGGTGGGAGAAATGCGCGACCTGGAGACCATCGAAGCGGCCCTCGTCATCTCGGAAACGGGCCACCTCGCCTTCGGGACCCTGCACACCAACAGCTGCGTGCAGACCATCAACCGCATCCTCGACGTCTTCCCGCCCTACCAGCAGCCGCAGATCCGCGCCCAGCTCTCCTTCGTGCTGGAAGGCGTCGTGACGCAGAACCTGATCCAGAGGAACAGCGGTCCCGGACGCGTCCTGGCCATCGAAGTCATGGTCCCGAACGCCGCCATCAGGAATCTCATCCGCGAGGACAAGGTTCATCAGATCTACTCGGCCATGCAGGTCGGGCAGGCCAAGTTCGGCATGCAGACCTTCAACCAGTCCCTCGCCCATCTCGTGCAGAAGAACCTCATCTCGCTCGACGAAGCCCTCACGCGCAGCTCCGATCCGGACGAGCTCCGCAACGTTCTTGCCTCCGGCGTCCGCACGGGTCCCCGCCCGATGCAGGCGACCAGGCCGTAAGGAGAGCAGCGCATGGCCGCACCCGCCGCAATTGCCAAGACCGGTCCGATGAGCAAGACCAGCCCGGTCACGCAGAAACAGCTTCCCATGTGGACATGGGAAGGAAAGACCAGGACGGGCGAGATCCGTCGCGGAGAGATGGAGGCCACCGACGAGGCCCAGGTCTCCTCGCGCCTCCGCGCGATGGCGCTCTCCAACGTCAAGGTCCGCAAGAAGCCCTTCGCCATCAAGATCAAGCTGCCGGGCTTTGGCGGCGGCATCGGGCAGAAGGACCTCGTCGTCTTCACCCGCCAGTTCGCGACCATGATCGACGCGGGCCTGCCGCTCGTGCAGTGCCTCGACATCCTCGCGAGCCAGCTCGACAACCTCGCCTTCCGCGAGGTGCTCACCAAGGTGAAGACCAAGGTCGAATCCGGATCGACCCTGGCCGACGCGCTCTCCGATCACCCCAAGGTGTTCGACACGCTCTACTCGCAGCTCGTCGCGGCCGGCGAAATCGGCGGTATCCTCGACACCATCCTCAACCGGCTCGCCGCCTACATCGAGAAGAACGAGAAGCTGAAGAGCAAGGTGAAGGGCGCCATGGTCTACCCGACCATCGTCCTCGTGGTCGCGGTCGGCGTCTGCACCGTCCTCCTCCTCTTCGTCACTCCTACCTTCGAGAAGATGTTCAAGGACTTCGGCGGCGCGCTGCCGGGCCCGACGCAATTCGTCGTCGACCTCTCGAAGTTCTTGCAGAGCTACATCATCCACATGGTGGTGGGCGTCACCATCGCCGTCTTCAGCTTCAAGGCCTGGAAGAGCAGCACCAAGGGCCGCGAGCAGTGGGACGCCTTCGTCATCCGCACGCCCATCTTCGGACCCCTGGTCCGCAAGGTGGCGGTGGCGCGGTTCACCCGTACGCTCGGCACGATGATCAGCTCCGGCGTTCCCATTCTCGACGCGCTCGAAGTCGTCGCGAAGACCGCGGGCAATTCGGTGGTGGAAAAGGCGATCCGGTACACCAAGGAGAAGATCTCGGAGGGCAAGACGGTCGTGCAGCCCCTCGGCGAGACCAAGGTGTTCCCGCAGATGGTGGTGCAGATGATCGGCGTCGGCGAAGCGACCGGCGCCATGGACCAGATGCTCACCAAGATCGCCGACTTCTACGACGACGAAGTCGACGCCGCGGTGGCCGCGCTCACCAGCATGATCGAGCCGGTGATGATGGTCTTCCTCGGCGGCGTGGTCGGCGGCTTCCTCGTCGCCATGTACCTGCCGATCTTCTCCATCGCGGGCTCCATCAAGTAGTCGCGATGGTCGGTGGGACCGCACGGCCTCCCGAGAGGTCCGCGAAAGGCGCGGACCTCTACAGCAAGCTCGTCCTGCTCACAGGTGTGCGGCTCCTGGTGGGGACCGCGCTCCTCGTCGCCACCGCCGTCATCACGGTCGGCAGCGAGAACTTCCCCCGCGGCGTAGAAACCTATCTCTACGCCATCGTCGGGGCGCTCTACGTCGCCTCGCTCTTCTCTGTCCTGGTCTTGCGGCGGCGGCGCTTCCTGCGCGGCCTCGCTCACCTGCAGATCGTCACCGATCTCGCGGCGGCGACGGGGCTCGTCTACCTGACGGGCGGCGTCGAAAGCATCTTCACCATCCTGTATCCGCTGGCGATCGTGAACGCCGCGATCGGGCTGGGACGTCGCGGTGCCGTCATCGGAGCGGTCGGGGCATCCGCGATCTTCTGCGGTCTCACCTTCGGGATGGAGTCCGGCTTCCTGGCGCCCGCCGCCTCCTATCTCTTGCGGCCGCCGATTCCTCTCGGCCGGCTCCTGCTC